>NZ_JBTGUV010000003.1:0-1925 GCF_054343755.1 Glaciimonas sp. GNP009 | reverse complement strand
ACCCGAAGCCGTACCGGTGATATCGAAGGTGCCGTTGTCGATCACGCTGCTCGCACCGGCAATACTGCCGGGACCGGACAATGCCAATGTCGCACCGCTATTAATGGATGCAGACCCTGTAAAACGGTTGATACTGGAAAGCGTCGCGGCACCGCCGGGCGACCGTCAACCCACCCGTACCGCTGACACTACCGCTGAAGTTATCGGCGGCGCTGGCTAGAGTCAATGTCTGATTACCTGGAAGGTCACAGCACCAGCGCCCGACAGACGCTGAATGGTTGCACCCGAAGCCGTACCGGTGATATCGAAGGTGCCGTTGTCGGTCACGCTGCTCGCACCGGCAATACTGCCGGGACCGGACAATGCCAATGTCGCACCGCTATTGATAGATGCAGACCCCGTAAAACGGTTGACACCGGAAAGCGTCTCGGTACCACCGGCTACTGTCAACCCACCCGTACCGCTGACACTACCGCTGAAGTTATCGGCGGCGATGGCTAGAGTCAATGTCTGATTACCTAGGGCCACAGCACCGGCGCCAGACAGACTTTGAATGGTTGCACCCGAAGTACCGGTGATATCAAAAGTACCGTTGTCGATCACACTGCTCGCACTGGCAATACTGCCGGGACCGGACAATGCCAATGTCGCACCGCTATTAATGGATGCAGACCCTGTAAAACGGTTAACACTGGAAAGCGTCTCGGCACCACCGGCTACTGTCAACCCACCCGTACCGCTGACACTACCGCTGAAGTTATCGGCGGCGCTGGCTAGGGTTAATGTCTGATTACCTAAGGTCACAGCACCGGCGCCCGACAGACGCTGAATGGTTGCACCCGAAGCCGTACCGGTGATATCGAAGGTGCCGTTGTCGGTCACGCTGCTCGCACCGGCAATACTGCCGGGACCGGACAATGCCAATGTCGCACCGCTATTGATAGATGCAGACCCTGTAAAACGGTTAACACCGGAAAGCGTCTCGGTACCACCGGCTACTGTCAACCCACCCGTACCGCTGACACTACCGCTGAAGTTATCGGCGGCGCTGGCCAGAGTCAATGTCTGATTACCTAGGGCCACAGCACCGGCGCCAGACAGACTTTGAATGGTTGCACCCGAAGTACCGGTGATATCGAAGGTGCCGTTGTCGGTCACGCTGCTCGCACCGGCAATACTGCCGGGACCGGACAATGCCAATGTCGCACCGCTATTAATGGATGCAGACCGTAAAGCGGCTAGCACCGGAAAGCGTCTCGGTACGCACCGGTGACTGTCAACCTACCGTACCCGCCGACACTACCGCTGAAGTTATCGGTGGCGCTGGCTAGAGTCAATGTCTCATCTACCTGAGTCAGCACCAGCGCCAGACAGACGCTGAAATGGTTGCACCGAAGCCGTACCGGTGAGTATCGAAGGTGCCGTTGTCGGTCACGCGGCCGCACCGGCAACACTGCCGGGACCGGGACAATGCCGAATGCTCACCGCCATTGAGCACGCAGACCCTGCAAACGGTTAACACTGGAAAGCGTCTCGGTACTCACCGTGCTACTGTCGAATCCTGCCTGATGCTGCTACACCTACCCGCTGAAGTCATCGGCGGCGCTGCGTGAGAGTCAATGTTCGATGACCTGATGGGCCACAGCACCGGCGCCAGACAGACTTTGAATGGTTGCACCGAAGTACCGGTGATATCGAAGGTGCCGTTGTCGGTCACGCCGCTCGCAATGGCAATACTGCCGGGACCGGACAATGCCAATGTCGCACCGCCATCAATGGATGCAGACCCTGGTAAAACGGTTGACACCGGAAAGCGTCTCGGTACCACCGGCTACTGTCGAACCCACCCGTATCCGCCACCACCGCTGAAGCTACTCGGCGGCGCTGGCCAGAGTCAACGTCTGACATCAACCCAAGGTCACAGC
>NZ_JBTGUV010000002.1:0-60738 GCF_054343755.1 Glaciimonas sp. GNP009 | reverse complement strand
CAATTCTTCCTTACTAGAAGGGGCGAGCAGGGCGATGAATTGATTGCTTGATCCCTCCGACCGCAACTCCAGGGTTGGGCTGTTTGATACGATATAAGCGAGCGGCTGGTCGAGCACGAATGGATAGATTACTATCATCGATTGTAGTGTTGTTACGGATACCGCCTTGCCGGTATAGCGAAGTACGGCCTCCACGAGCCACGCAACGGCTTGGTCATTGGCCAGATTCATTGGTGCCCGGCGAATCAGTCGTTTGCCTTTATCCACCCGCTCCAGCGCACCCCAACTAGCTTGGGACTGTAGGACCATGTTGGTCATACGATAGGTACCTTCGCGTTCCCCATAAATTTCGCTCATCCGTCGATGTATTTCGGCAGAAGCGCAGTCACCCTGCAAGGACGACAAACGGCCCATTAGTTCGGCTACCTTTCCAAAGAATGGGTAGGTAGCGATGCTCATGCCCCAGTTCAACATGGGAACTGGCACATCAGGATTTGCCTTGAGGATTTCAACGCCGCGATTGGCAAACTCTACAAGTTCGGCGCGAGGATCAAGCCAAAGCCGGTTCAACACAGTACGGGTTTTCTTTTTAGCGGCGACACTAAGGCCAGCGGCATCTAGCATTTCATTTAGATTATCGAGGCTGATAATATCAGCACGAACCTTCAGTGCTGCTGTGACCCAATCGAGATGAATGAATCGGTCAAAGCCGATTGTGGGAGCGGTTGATTTCATATTGGTCAATTCACGTAACTTACTTTTACGAAAGGCACGATTAGCTCTTCCACAGAGATTCCTCCGTGAACAACAAGTTGCTCTCCCTGCGTCACAAAGGCCGTTCGCGCACCAGCGAATAACGGCATAAAGTTCGCCGGCAGCCCTGCAATATCCAACTTAATTGCACCAGGGCACGCGACGGCAGACTCAGACAGCAGCGCCTCGCTGCGATAGGCCCGGACGCGCTCACCGCGTGTCTCCGCAATTACGCCCTGGTTAGGGCGCCCGACGCCTACTGCTTCCACATTGCCGTGATCAGCTGTCAGATAGACGTGGTAGCCCATGTCGAGGAGCTGAGCAAATAACCGATCGACAAAGCCGGACTCGCACCAACTGTCGATCTGGTTTGCAATACCGCGCTTTCCAAGGATAGCGCCGTGCACGATCTCGTCCACGGTATCTACAACCAGACCAGCCACCTTGATGACTGGGTTGGACAATGCAGTTTCCAGTTCCACAAGCTGATCAACGCGCTTTATGCCTTTGCGGTACATCACCTCGTTGGGTCTCAATCCGTGGTCTTGCCAAAAACGCGACCATTGAGAAGGTTCCTGCGCCGTCGTCTCAATGGAAGCGGCGAACTCACGAGGTTTGAGCCCAGAAAACAATGCCTGCCGCGAGACGGATGTCAGCGTCGGCAGCCATGC
This sequence comes from Glaciimonas sp. GNP009, assembly GCF_054343755.1. Classification (NCBI taxonomy): domain Bacteria; kingdom Pseudomonadati; phylum Pseudomonadota; class Betaproteobacteria; order Burkholderiales; family Oxalobacteraceae; genus Glaciimonas; species Glaciimonas sp. GNP009. The sequence goes on along the minus strand of NZ_JBTGUV010000002.1, from coordinate 59,314 downwards.
GAAGCACGCGCCCTCCTCGAAGCCTATCTTCGGCGAGTACTTGGCGACGTGCTCGCGAATCTGAATCCACTGGTCAACCGCCAAACCGTCGAACACCAGAAGCGCAATCTTGTCCTCTCCGGCACTGCGGCGCAAGGACAGGAACCGGGGAACATGATGCACCATGACCGGTCCCTTTGCCACCGGCAGCGAAGGCAGATCGGCGTAGTGTTTCGCCACCCACGCGTGCAGACGTTCATCCGCGAGCCGCTGCAGCTCCGCCACGCTGTCGCGAATGCGATCCGCTCGCGCCGTATCCAGACTGTGGAAGCGAGACAGAACTTCCCCGAAGCGTCGTGCGAACAGGCTCCAATCTCGGTGTGAGGATGTAAGCAGAGGCAATGTGTCGATCAGGCTTTTGATTCCTTCCAGCACAAGATTTTGCAATGCAGCCGGATCTTGAACCACGCCCACCTTCACCCATTCCGGAACGCCTGTCGGCATGCCCTGGACCGAAAGTGGATGCAGCGTACCATCCATGAACATCGAATCGACGATCGCTCGCACATCTGGGTGGTTAAACGGCACTTCAATTTTGGCAACATACTCCGCTGGTGCCGCTTCGCTCACGCGAAAACCGGTTACCCCGATGCGCTCCAGATACCGATACCACGCGTCCTGCACAATACGCAGCAGTATGCTCTTTGATGAGAACATCTCAGCGATAGGCATGCCATTGAAGGCGTCCTTCTCGCCGAGAATCTGCGCCATGTGTAAAGCCAGAATTAATGGAAGGCCGGCATCGCGGTAATGCAGACGCAGCGATTCTCGCCACAAATCCTCTGGCCGTGACATCAGATGGGGGCTGACGCGAAAAATGTGGGTCAGAACAAACTCTTTCGTCGCCGCTTCACCCAGGGACTGCGACGCATGCCTGGACTGCGCATCAAACAAAGTCTCTAGATGTTCAGCACCAATCTGTCGGACCACGCCGTAACTAAGCTTGGAAAACAGGTTCGCGAGGCTTAATGGAACGATCCGTGCCTGTCGAAGGTAGTCCCACGGCAACTTGCCGGTTTCAGCAGAGCGCAAATGCAGCACTAGCGCACCGGCTGGGCCTTGCTGATTGCGGTCCCACGCCTCGCGGTAGCGTTCCTCGTATTCCGCCCGAAACGTCACTGAATCTTCAAACGGCAACACTTCGAATCCGCGCTCGCGTAGCAGCGACAGTATCTGTTCATCCAACAGAACGCCGTCCGGGTCGGCCGCCACCCAAAGTCGGGCCAACTCGGACGGGAATTCGTTGAGAATTCGATCAATCCAGAGACTCATGCTGTACGAACTCCCCGCACGCCTGTATCTCCCAAAGTACCGACTCGCAGCATCATCACCGCGTTCAGATCAGGGACGCATGCCGACGCGTCATCCAGTGCTGCCATGCGAGTCTGGTGTTCTTGTTCAAGCCGCTTGCGGCGGTGCTCCCGCACCGCAGGCAACCCAATGCGGCCAATCGCCTGATAGCGCGCGTTGTAGGCGTATTCCACACGCTCTCGCTCTTCCTTCAATCGGCTGCCATGTTCGTCCAGCAACTCCGAGAACAACCGCTCGCCTTGTGTACTTGCTGCTGCATGGGACATCTCGAACCAATGAGCCCAGTTGTCACCATCTCTCTCTACCCCATGGCCATCTCCGATCGCGTCCAGTACCTCGATCTGCTCAGTCAGCAGCAAATCCCAAATGCGTTTCGCGGTAGGCACGTAGGTGCGGCCATCATCGGTGGCAAACAACGGCAGAAAGCGCCTGCGGTTGAACCCATCTGCGGAAAGAGTGATCTCCCACAACGACCAGATGCCGCTAATGCTCGCCGGCAGTCCAGCAATGCGAATGCTCGGCAACGGCTGCCCAGCGACACAACGTGGCAATTCACTGATCAGCGCCCGCGCCCTTGGGTCCTCCAGCGTTACCCATTCTAGCTCCGGGTTTTCCTCGGCAGTTCGGGCATCGAAGCACGCCTGCGCCGATTCGCTGCCGTCCACCCATCTCACGCGCCATGCTTGGTCCACCTTGACCGCTGAACCGCCGCGAGCCGGCAATCCACTGGTGATTGCGCGCTCAAGCCAAAACTGCGCCGGATGATCACGCCATTTGCGGGCGTCATCCGCATCAAGCGCGTGGCCGTCGCTCAGTAGATCCGTACTCTGCTTGGCATCCGCAATCTTCTCCTTGATCTGCGTGATCACGGCGTCGCATTCCTTCTCGATGGCATCAGGGTTCTGTAGACCGTGAACAAACAGCTCATCGAACAATGGTTCAGACTCCACCGAATCCATCACATCGGATGCCTTGTCGACGCCAAACTCCTTTGCAATCAATTCGAGTTTTTCCTCCAGCACTTGGCGCACGCGATGCTCGACTGTGTCTTCCAGAACAAAGTTAATCGCGCGCACCACATGACGCTGGCCGATGCGATCCACCCGGCCAATGCGCTGCTCAATCCGCATCGGATTCCACGGCATATCGAAGTTGACGATGACGTGGCAAAACTGCAGGTTCAGACCTTCGCCACCGGCATCGGTTGAGATCAGTACACGAATGTCGCGTGCGAATGTTTGCTGCGCCTTGCCGCGCGCGTCCAGATCCATTCCGCCGTTGAGCAGAGCTACTGAGAAGCCGCGACTCTCCAGAAAACCCGCCAGCATCGCCTGGGTCGGTACGAACTCGGTGAAGATCAACACTTTAAGCGATGGGTCGTTCTCTTCCTGCTGCAGCTTGTAGATCAGCTCCAGCAGCGCTTCAGCCTTGGCATCGGTGCCGGCAGCCTCCGTCTCCCGCGCCAGATCGAGCAGCATCTCGACTTCGGATTTCTCACGGGCGACCGCTTCCAGTGTGTCGGCGGTGGCCTGCACAGCGAGATCCACTTGCGATTGCCCATCCAGCTCGGCCCACTCTTCGGGCTCCCCATGGTCAAAGGCAGGTTCGAACAACGAGGCTTGCGGCAGTGGAGACTCCAACGCCGCAAGCCGCCGCTCCAGTGTCGTGCGGATGGCCGCCGTACTCGATGTAACCAGCCGTTGCATCAGAATCATCAAAAAGCCAATGTGCCGCTGCTTCGAAGCGAGCGCCTGATTGTAGCCGTGGCGCACGTAATCGGTGACGGCCTCGTACAAGCGCTGCTGAGCGGAGTGATGCGATTGCCACGCCACGGCCTGCAAGCGGGTCATTCGTGGCTTGAACAGCGGCTGTCCCTCGGCATCAATCGAGACGCGCTTCTCCGTGCGAATGACGAAAGGCCGCACACGATCTTGCGTGACGCTGCCTTCGTCAGGGAATGAATCCCGGTCGATAAGCTGCATCAGCCGCAAAAACTGGTCCGTTTTTCCCTGGTGCGGAGTGGCCGAAAGCAACAGCAGGTAGGGCGCAGCTTCAGCCAGTGCAGCACCGAGCCTGTAGCGTGCCACCTGCTCCGTGCTGCCGCCCAAACGGTGAGATTCGTCGATAATCACCAAGTCCCACGATGCCGAGATCAAATCTTCGAAGCGTTCGCGGTTGTAGTTCGTCAATTGTTCCAGGCTCCAGCCGCGCCGGCCTTCCAGCGGCTTGACAGAGTCGAGCGAGCAGATCACCTGGTCGTGCACACGCCATAGGTTGTCTTCGTCCGCATTGGCGTTACCCCGCCATTGCCGGAACGCGGCCAGTTCGGCCGGCTCGATGAACTGAAACTTCTCGCCAAAGTGCAGACGCATTTCCGCCTGCCACTGGCGCACCAGACCCTTGGGCGCGACCACCAATATGCGACGAGCCATCCCGCGCAGCTTCAACTCGCGCAGGATCAGCCCGGCCTCGATGGTCTTGCCCAATCCCACCTCATCCGCCAACAGATAACGAATGCGGTCCCGGCTCATGGCGCGGTTCAGGGCATAAAGCTGATGGGGCAACGGCACCACGCTTGACTGGATCGGCGCCAACAGCAGGTTGTCCTCTAGCGCATCCAGAAGCTTAGCGGCCGCCGCCGTATGCAGGATGTGGTTCAGGGATGGCCGGATACCCGCAAGCGGCGCAATATCAGCCGCACGGGCACGCACAACTGCATCCTTGGCGGGCAGCCAGACGCGTAAACTCACTTCGCCCCACATGTCTTGGCGCTCGACCACGCGGCAAGGCGACGCATGCCGAGTGTGCCAACACCAGTCGCCCACTTTCAGGCTAGAAGCGAATCCGCTGCTAAGTTCCATTTAGGCACCGACCTCCGCACGGGTCAGCGCCTGGTCATACCAGAGTAGGAGTTTTTCATCTTCCTGTAGTGCCTCATCGGGCATCTTTTGCGCGGTGGCGATGATGGTTTTATAGTCCTTGTTAGCCCACGCAGCCTTGAACCCTGCGCGCAAAACCTCGAGACGAAACTCCTTCAAGCGTTTTCCGGTAAAGGTACGGTATACATCAAACTCCTTGAGCAGCGCCTTTTCACGCCGCTTCTCCAAGTCTTGTGCCTTGTTCGGGGCCGGAACGTACCAACGATCCTTTGCCTTGGCCATCAGACGTGGATCGTTTTTTTCCAAGCCACGCAGATCCTTGAAGTTGGTGGACAGCAGACTGTGTATTTGACTGGGCACATCACCCTTGCCGTCGTACTGGATGAAGTTATCTTCCAACAGTTGGGCCAACTCCGGAATCACCTCACCTTTCTTCTTGGCAGCACCAACGACTGGGATGTACTCCGGGTGAACTTCTGAATAAGTCGATGGCTTTCTCTTCAGGAAGTTCGTCAACCAGTCGATAGCGCTACGCTCATCAGAGACGAACAACTCCATCTCACGAATCTGCGGAATCTGCTGTCGTTTCTTGTCATACTCCACCACTTGGTCGGACAAGAACATCATGCCGTCGCGTTCAGCGAAACGTTGTGGCAGCTCGGCCAAAAACTCCGGCGTGGAAATCGGCATCATCACCCCGTGGCGAATGAACCACGAGGCCATCCGGTCATAGATACGACGTGGATCCCGTTCGACGATATGCAGCAACTCCGGGAAGTCACCGCCGGTGACCTTCACCGTGGGCAGCTGCTTCAGATGCGTTTGGACAAAATCCCATGCTGATTCGGCTGTCGCACCCGTACGGTTCAAACGATCCTCCAGTCCGCCATTCGGTTTGTAGGCTGAAATGATCAGATCTTGCTTAACTGCATTGGTGGATGTGACCTGCTGAAAGCTGCCTTGTATTTTGTCCAGCGCGGTCACTTCCGCCACCACAAAGCCTACATGTTGCAGGGCTACCTGTATCGCGTTCCAAACAGCTGCACGACTATTGGAAAAAACCACCGTCATCCAATGACCCGGCTTAAGCACTCGATAATACTCAGCAAAGCAACTCTGCATCAGGTGCTGATACTCGGGCACCCCCTTGCTCCTGACGCGATCTACGATAGCCTCAGGTTCGGCATCGGTTGTCAGGCGGTGCCAAGATTCGACAAGGAAATTCAGATCGGCGTAGTAAATATTCTCGCCAAAAGGTGGATCGGTAAAAATGTAGTCAACTGATGAGTTCGGGATAGGCAGGTTCGAAGCTGTCCCAGTAGTAACTGCTGCTTGACCAGGTGAAGTCGTGAAAGAGCTGAATGTCTTTGCAAGGCGATCAAGCTTTCCCTCAAGGATGTACCAAGGGCTAGGTTCTGCATGCTGTGAAGCAATATAAAAGACGCCCGTTAGAAACTGATTAACTTGTGAGTAACCCGTCGGTCTGAAACGGTTGAGTAGCGATGCGGTCCACAGCGCCTGCTCAACAAAGAAAAGCAGCATGTTTCTAATGCGCGGATCAGGATAGAGTTTTGCCTTTTTCCAAAGCAATGCCATCGCTTGGGCAGCGCGCGGCAAAAACATAAAGTGAATTGCTGATGTGTTGGTGGTGCGCATTCTCCCAACTCTTGTCATTTGACAATCAGGTAGTCTGCTAACCGGTAGATCAGACGGTAATAGCAATTCTGAAATCTTCGCCAGCGTCTTCATATCTTCGTCATCAGGACGTTTACTGAATTTTGCCTTCCCTATCTTGTATACGATCGTTACGGGCAAACGCTTCGGCCGCCTTTCAACTGCTTGCGTAGCAGGGTCAAGGAACGACTCAAAAGTGAGGTCCATTTGTTCTTTCTTGGCCTTGGCTCCGCAGTGTGGACAAGTCAAGACATCAGCAACACCTTGGGTTTCCTCGTCCTTCGAAGCGTCGGTGAAAACTATCTCACCAGCGCACGATGAGCAGCTCAGTACCTCGCTCCACACCGTGTACTCAATCCGCCCCTTGGTCTCGTGATCGGTGTGCAGCGTCTCATACATCCAGCCAAACTCCTGCTCCACTTCCTTGAGCAGCTTCTTACCTGCCTTGGCAAAGGTTTCGACATCGAACGGCATGATGTAGTTGGCAGCCATGAAGGTGGCCGCCGGAGACAGGTCATTCAAGATGACGCGCCGTGCTCCCCACTTTGGCGCAGCTTTGCCTTGCTTCTTCCACTCCGATTCCAGTTCATGCCTGTAAGTCGCTGGAGCAGTCCCGCACCACTGGGCGGCCACACCCGTCATACCCGATCCGCCAAAGCCATCGAGCACGATGTCGCCCGGCTCCGTATAGTGCAGGATCGACGGGACGATAGCCAGATGCGGCACCTTGGTGTGATACGAATGTGCCCGGTAAAGCGGGTCAGTCTTACCGACTGACACATCTACCGTCATCGGCTCGCGGCTGTACTTCACGCTCGGATCATAGGGTTTGCCGTAGTGGCGGACAAAGTCCTCCAGAAAAGGATTCGTGCAGGCGGTGTAGTACGGCGGGTCGGACATCGCCAGGATGGCCTCATCTGTGCCAACTGGAAACCCTTCGATCTTGCGAAACTCCGGGTCTTTCAGCTTCTCGCGCAACAGATTCAGGAAGTGCTCGCGCCGAGCATCGTTGCTCGGGAAGGTTTGACCCAAACATTCCACCGGGCCGAATATCTTGGCAGACTCTTTGAATAGATCGTTCATAGCTTGGATTCCTCGTTATTCTTGTCGGCTAGGAGTGCCAGCCCGTGTTCGGTGAGCCGGTATTTCTGCAAACGGCTGTTGGGTTTATCCGGGATTGTGTACTCAATGGTTTTGACTGCCAGCAGGTCACGCACGACTTTATTTAGCTGTCCGGAGACTTCTTTTTGCCCAAGTTGCGCGGAGATTTCGGCTTTGCTGACGGGCTTGGTTGCCAGAATGCGCAGCACCCGATTTTCCAGTGACTCTGGCTGAGACTCTGGCTGCGACTCTGGCTGTGTTCTGTCCGTATCCGATCCCGACTGGGTACCGACTTCCCTGGAAACCTGCTCGGTTTCCTTTGCAAAGCGCTGTTGCAGTCGCTCCGGCACCTGAAACTGAGTATCGGAAAGCCGTTCCAGTAGTTGTTGGCCGACGAGGCGGTCGGCGATGGCATTGGCTTGCTGAGTGGTACCAATACCCAACCCCCGGATGTCGGTGAGGCTAATGCGAGGTTTTTCGAGCGCCAGGGCCAGCGCGTCTGCTTGTTCAGGGCTGAGGTTCGCCCCCAGCTTCTGGCGGAAGTGCTGCATGGCAACCGTCACCAACGGCTTGTTGATCAACACTAGCTCGAACTGTTTACGCGCCTTGTCATTGGTCAGTTGTGGCGGTGTGCGACCCAGCTCGTGCCAGTTGCGGAAGATCGCACGGATTCCAGTGCCCGCCTGATCGGAGAGGCCGATGCGGCGGAAGGCTTTGACGATGGCGGGATTGCGTACTTCCTTTTCAGTCGCGTCGAGCAACTCAGCAGCGGTGGCGAAGGCGTCGCCGGGGTTCCAAAATACGGTGCAGTCGGTGAATAGCTTGATGGACGCCTTTCGACCATGGTCGCCGTAATCCTGATGCACCAACAGATTGATGGCAGCCTCGCGGAAGGCGACATAGTCCGGCGGATCGTCGTTAAGGCGTAGGGTGGCTGGATCGAGCGAGAATGGGTGCTCAGCAATACGCATGTAACGCGCCACCAACCCCTGCCATGTCTGAAAAATGTTTTCTTCAAACACGTAGCGGTCATGCCAGCGCTGCTCGGCTGACCAGTTATCGAAGGCGGTGTCGATGCGCTGGTAGTCCAGCACCGGGCGCGGCAGGACTTGGCGCACATAGTGCGCTTGCCCGAATAGCAGCACGCCAGCTCGGGTGGGCAACAGTTTCCCGCCCTGTTCGACAATGAAGTTCCAGTTCAGTAGAAACGCAGTGGGCTCACTGATTTCTGCATGCTCAGGGTTACGCCGCCCAAACTGGACTTGATACCACTTGACAGTGGTTTCGTCAAAACAGCTTTCCGCTGGAATGTCCTGCAACGCGGCACCATCGTAGCGGTCTTGCGCAGCATCACGAAGAAACCGCTCCAGCTCGCTTGGCGTGCACTGCTCGTCACCCGCGCCACGGCGGATGTAGGTTTGGCGCGGGTCACCCTTGAGATAGATCGGTTTTTCATGACGCACGCATTCCGGCACATGGAAGGCAAACACATGTTTTCCGTCGATGTTGAAGTGCCGCTCTTCAACTCGAATCACGCGGTTGAGTTTTTGCCCTCCGCGCAGCACGGCTAGAAAGTCGTTTTGGACCTTGTCAGGTTCGTCAACACCTGTGACTTCAAGCTGGCCGTTCTGCTCGCTCACGCCGAATACCAGCCAGCCACCTGCAGTATTGGCGAAGGCCGATACCGTTTTGTAAGCGTCTTCAGGCACCCCGCGAAGTGCTTTCTTGCACTCGAAGTCGTTCCATTCAAAGCCTTGCAGGCGGGCGAGCAACTCGTCCTGATTCATGCTCACTCCACCACGAATCGCAGCTTGGTTGCGTCTTTGCCCTTACAGCGCTCATTGAGAAAAGTCTCAAAGCGCTTGCGCAGGTCCTCCGGTGTCGCCGGTGACCCACCGTGCAGCAACGCCTTCTTGATGTCATCGCTGGTGACGGCGATCTTTTCCAATCCAGACAAGGCTTCCTGAACCGCGCTGACGAAGTCTGGTGTGACCGGATAGCGCAAGGTCTTCGACTCCACAAAGGATTGGATGAGCACGCGTGCCGCCGCTTTCAGCAGGTCGAGGTTGTCCTTGATGATAGGATCATCCAGGTTGTCTAGTAGCGTCTGCTGCCAACCGGAAAGCAGCCGATCCAGTTCGTCGTCAAGCTGACTGAGCGCATTGGCTGCGACGCCGAACGGCAGTGACTCATTGGCCGGCTTGAAGCTGCAATGCGGGCAGTAGGGGCTGGCCACGAGTTCGGAATCTGAGAGCTGGTAGCAACTTTTCAGGTTGTCCAGTTTTTCTTCGAACACGGTGAGCTGGCTGGTAGGCATCAGCGCGATGCCGGCCAGGGCGCGCATAGCCACCAAGCGCGCGTCCTTGCGCAGCGCGGTCTTGGTCTTGTCCTCCGCCACACCCAATCGTGCCTTGCTATGGCTGGCGATGTAGGCCGTAATGTAGTCCTTCTTCAGTTGCGCGAGCGCCTGACGGTATTCAACGGAATGCTGCGCTGTCCGGTCCGCACCGAGTTTGGCCAGGATGTTGGTCCGTGCGGCTTGGGCTTGTTTCACCCATGGATGATCGCCCGGCAAGACCATCTCGGCCTGGGACAGGTACGCCGCCGTGCTGCCAAGTTCGGTCACCAGTTCTAAGAGCCGCTCGACGGCCGCCAGCACTTCGAGATTTTTCTTCGCGGCATTGATATGGTCTGAGTCGATGCGCAGGTTCTTGAGCTTGCCGACTGTGTTGTAAGGCGACAGGCCTTCGATGAATGTCTTGAGCGCTTCGAGCCGGGCGCGCCAGTCGCGCACTTCTTCCTCGCGCAGCAGTGGTTGGCCCCAAAAGGACAACCTACCTTGCATGTCGGTAGTGGTGGCAAGCACACGGCGTACCAACCCGCTAACGGACTCCTGCAACTGCTTGACCGGCTCTTCCGAACCTTGGATGGCCAACTGGGCGAGTCCAGGTGACAGGCCCAGCAATTCGAACAAGGAGCGCAAGACCGCGACGTTGATCTCTTTCGGCGCCTCGACATGCTTGAACTGCTTGAGTTCGTTCAACGAGCGTTCGGCCAGCAGGGCGAGTTTGCCGGAGTCGATTTTATCGCCGATGATGGCGAGTACGATGTCACCGGCGTACACCAGGCAGCATAGTACAGTAACCAGCAGGTCTGGTTCTAGGCGGAAACGTACCGGGGCGAAATACTCGACGTCGGTCTGGCCCGAGAGCAATTCGCTCCGGTTCAACACCTGGCCGTGGCCTTTTGCCTTCAAGCGTGCCAGGACTTCTTGGGCGTAGCGCGAACGTCCGGGGTCTATGCGGTCGCCATCAAGCATTTCGAGTGCGTCGAGAATGGCGGTAGCGTCCTTGGTGCGTGTGCCGCCCGCCAATGCCTTGAGCGTGTTGCCGATGAGCTGCTTGCGGTTGGCTTCCGTCACCAGCACGGAGAAGCTGGGGTACTCGGGCGATGTTTCGGCGAACTGGGGATTAAGAGCCAGACCTGCGACAACTTTAACCACATCGCGGAAATTGATGCGCTCATCCTGCCCCAGGCGCGCTTTGTCGCGCAGTGATACGCCCTTCGCCCAGTCCTGCAAGCTCTTGGTTTTGCCCTGATAGGTCACCTCGTAGGAGGACATCTGTTTACCTTGCAACCACGTGCTCATTTCCTGCAGAGTGGTTTTCATTTTGCTCAGATAAATACTTTTTGGGCCACCACTTGCATCGGCTTGCAAGCTGTCTGCTGCAGCGTAGCGCGCAAGATGGCTTTTGAACTCTTCGTCAGGTTTTAGGCGAAAAAATACTTCGTCAGCTTTGCTTTCATCGCGAAAGCGAGGTGGCTCGAATGGCTGAATAAAGTAGACATAAAAGTCTCGCTCTGGTTGGGCCGTGGGGCGATCGTTGGGCGCACCGAAGAACAGGTAGCCATTGCGATCTACGCGCTTATCCTGCCACTCGATCTGGTACTGCCAGATCTGGTGCCCGGTGACGTAGGCGGTTTCGTCCGTGCATTCCATTAACTGTTTGATGGCGCTGTAGTAGGCGCGGTCCAGCGTGTCGTCCGACAACGCTTCGACACGCTTCTCGATTTGCGCATCGTAGTCGATGTCTTTCTTGAGATCGAGGTAGTACTGTTCGGTATCCGGCGCCTTGGAAATGAACTGGCCGTTGACCGTCTTCAGCGTCTCGCGCAGGACGGTCTGCACGAGAGACAGCAAATCGGCAGCGGGCTCACCGCCCATATCCTCGATACCCGGCTGGTACAGGCACAAGCTATCGCGCAGTTCCTCAGCTGTGGGGCCGATGGGGACATAGATGTCGCCTCCGGTTGTCAGACGATGTACCGACAGTCCGTTGATGATGCGCAGGGCCATCGGTTTGTAGGTCGGGCGCGTAAAGGCCTTCTGTACACGCTCGGAGAGCACCTCCGACACATTGAGAACAGGGCCAATGTTTGGGTCAGAGCGCAGCACCGAGTTCGATTTGACCGTGTCCCAAAATTTGTCGTAGCCGATGAGGCCAGGACGGTCGGACGGAACATCGTCGTTCAGGATAGCTTGAATCTGGTCCCGCAACGTCACAAGTGCGCCGCGTTTTTCGGTGAAAATCAGGCGCTCAAAAGTGCCGATGTATTCGGGGTGGACGGGAAACAGCCGGACATATTCGTCCATCCGCTCATTCATCGATCCGTAGAACTTTGAGAACGGCGCCAGGTACGTTCTGATCTTGTCCTGCTGGTCAGCGGATTTTTTGAGTAGGCGCTCAGCCACCACAAAACTCACGTCCTGGCGAGCCAGCAGAACCTGCTCGAAGCGGTCTTTAACGCGCCGCAGACTGTCCGCGACATGCTGGAATCTGCTGCTGTCGAAGATTGCCTCCTGTACACCAGCGACAAAGCGAAAGCGCAAGTGCTTGGTAAGCTCACCGATTTCGCGCAAAAACGACAGATCAAGCACCAGATCATAGTCTTTTCTGGACCGTAGGTAATCCAAGAACTCATCGACAGCAAGCAAGATGCCATGGTTCGGATAGACATCCGTGAAGGCGGCCATCATTTCCTCAAATGCGACCTTATTGTTGACTACTTTGTCTGCAGGCGGAAACGAGAAGCTGATACCGTGCTTTTCAAGAAATAACTCGAGCTCTTGGGTAATGATGTCGCGTAGCGACATTTGACTGGAGATTTCGATACGGTGAACCTTGAACTTGCCTGCGATTGCATTAGCGGCTTCAGCAACTTTTGGATGCCGGATCATCGACACAAAACTGGCATCCTCGGCAATTAGCGAGAGCACCGACATCAAGTGCGATTTACCGGTACCGTAGTTACCGACGACCAGCACACCCTTGTGGTCGACTGACTCGTCAAACGACATCTGCGGGATCATCAGCTTAGCGATGCGCTCGGCCATGTCATCGGAGATGACGTAGGTCGAAACGAGCTTTTTCGCCTCATCGGGACGATTGGCATCAAGCAGTTGAATGACCGATTCAATCGGTTCGAATTGGATGAGATCCCCGTAGCGCATTTTTTACCTTTTCCCTATTATTGTATTTTCAATGCGACCAAGCCAACTGTGGCGTAGTCCCGATGTTCTGAATGTCCCATGTCGGCATAGGTCAACCGACCGTCCTGCATCTCTCCTGGCCACACTGCCACCACTCGCTTGCTGTGCGCGTGCCGCTTGAGCAAATCAAGTGGGTTGAGCTTCAAGTTGGTGTCGAACAGCAATTCGATGTTGTCCATCAGCAGCAGATTACCTTTGGCGTGCTCGTCGACCAATTCCCGCAGCGCGGTACCGGCCTGCAAGTGGCGCTGCTTGCGCGGAATCGCAGCCAGCCGACGGCCCAGCTCTGAGCCGACGTTCAAAGTGCTGGCCTCGACGCGCCCCGCGAATGCTGACAACAATGCCGTCTTGCCGGTATGCGGAGCCCCGACCAGCAGGATGAGCTTGCTGTGCAGGGCACCAATCTCAGCGGCTAGCTGTTCCAAGCGCGCTAGCGTTTCTGGCGCAGCCATCAGTCGCCTCTACCAGGCGAGTCGGATCCATCATCGCCGAGCGTCTCTGATGTCTGACGCTTAATCCACTGATCGATATCGGCGCGCGGAAAGCGCCACGTTCCACCGACCTTGAATGCTGGAATCTTCTTGGTAGCAGCTAGGCGGTACAGCGTTCGCTCTGCGACTTTAAGATATTCAGCAACCTCAGGGAGCGTCAGAATGTCAGATGTGGACTTGGGCTTGATCATTGTAAAAAACATGCACAGTTGTCAAAATTGGCTAAGATTGGCAACATCTTATATGTGTTTGCAAGTGTGTTCAATGACAGGCTCACTGGCGAAGCCGAATGGGCCCTTACTTGATGCCATAAATCCGTGCCCGCCGGGCGAACGCTTCTTTTGCGCCTTCCAATATCTTGCAGGCTGCGTCCCGGGCCATAGGGTCGTCAATGGATCCGCGCGCAACAATCTGGCTGCGGTCGCGATTCGTTTTCAGGACAATCAGCTGTTCGGCATCGCCCAATACGGCAATATTGGCGTTGTGGGTGACGATGATGACTTGGCGGCGTTCCTTCGCTCTGCGTAGAACAGGGACGAAGGTATGGAAAATAAACTCGCTGTCGAGATTATCTTCGGGCTGGTCAATGATTAGGGGACGCTTGCTGTCTGAGGACAAGATAAGGGCAAGCAGAACAGATTGCTGCTGACCGAGAGAGAGCTGCGAAAATTCGCGCTTCATCAGCGCGGCACCGTCCGCATTACTAGTGTGACGTGACACAGTGAGTTTAGGGTAGTCATCGACCTGGCATTGTTCTAGCAAAGCCTTCACGGCAGGCTCGCCCAGCTTGGCAATAATGTCCTCGGCTTCCGTTTTGCCGAACGGATAGGTATCGTCCTCGGTGGGGATAGTGGTGATGGTTGCAACGCGTTTTTTTGACACCGCTTCTAGCAGGCCAGGCACCGTGAGGTTGATGATGAGAAGCTTGGCCTTGGCGTGATTCACAGTTCTCCATCCTAGCGCCGTAGCCACAATGGTGACCGCCTGTTCGGAGAAACCGCTCTGGACGTATTGTAGTTTTACGCGTAGGTCGGTTAGCACCTCCCCAAGTGCCCTTGTCGCCTTGGCGGCGTAGCCTTGCCGGCACAAAGCCACTTTGGCGCGCGCTGCCCAGCGCTGCGACAGCAATGTGGCGTATTCGGACTGGAGGTGCTTCAGGTGTGACTCCCAGCTCTTTAGCGTTGTCAAATCCTGCTTGTGCGTCGCTTCGTCGGTAGTCAGCTTGCTGATATGGACCATGTTCAGCTTTACGCCTTGCTGCTCAAGCACGATGCGCTTGATCTCGATATCTTCGCGAATGGGACGTTCCTTTAATGCCCAGGCATCCATCTCGCGCACAGTGTTTTTCCTGAAGGAGCTGAACGCTTCATTCAAGTGTTGTTCCAATTCATCCGCCCGCTCCTTAAACGCCTCGGCCAGTACAACGATCGTGCGTGCCTCATTGACCCCGGTGGTGATGTCGTTGGCCTCTACGAATGCTCGCGCATCGTTAATCATGTTTGTAACGGACTGGCTGGCTATCGCTTGTCCAATATCCGCAATGCTTTTTGTTAGCGAGTCGCGCCGGCCCTTTTCGCTGGCAAGACTCCGTTGCTGGTGCATGATCTCGGCCCCTTTGGCCACTTCGAACGCCGTAAGTTGCTGCTGGATGGTACTGAGTGATCGCTGTGTTGGTGGGATCAACGCAACCTGCTTTTCAGCTTTGAGGATGTCATCGTGCTTGTCGCTTAAGGACTGCAGGATGTTTGCTTCCTCGACCAGTGCGTCCTGCACGCCGGTGAATGTGTCTAAGTACTTCATCAAGGCGAGGGGATCTGTCTTTGCTTGCTCCCGCACGCGTGCCGCCTCGCCCTGGCTGAAACAATCGATGTCGAAGGTGATGGGGCCATCTTGGGCGTCATCCAGATTTTCGACCGGGCCGCCAATCGATCTCAAAAGGCTATGTTCCTGGCCCGCTTCGTCTTTCCAGAATAGATGCAGCTGATTTGGCCATACCTCGGAATCGACCATTTCAGCTTCAGTATGCGAGCCTACGAGACATCGGATGGCTTCGAACGTTGTCGATTTCCCGCTTCCCCTGCCACCGATGATGCAGTTGAGGTTGCGGCTTAAATGAATTGCCTGTCCGTCCAAGAAGCCACCACTAAATGCAACTCCGAGGACAAACGGCGTTGTTTCCGGTACTTCTTCCTCCAGGCGTACACGCGAATCGCATTCCTCAAGAGCATGCTTTAAGCTAAGGAATGATGGCACTGTCATTTTGTAGCGTGTCAGTTTCTGGTCCTGGCGGGCATTGCGTCCCAGGGAATTCAAGGTATGCGAGTCGGAATTGAGGATGCGGGCCAAATATTGCCGCTCGCCGAGTCCCAGCTTTTCAATACGCTGTTTTCCAATTCCAGCTCGAATGGAATTCGAGTCCTCCTTGGTGTAGGAAACAGGAGATAGGGCGGTGTTCAGTTCAATGCCTAACAGAGCACGGTGACATAAGATGTCGAGCTTGTGAGGCGACGCACCGGGATTGTTGGTTTCCAGACCGTTTCCGCCATCGATGTGAGCTAGCACTGCGAAGCCGCTCTGCTCCCCAGTCAAGTCTAGGCAGCGGCTCATACTCGTCCTGCAACGGCTGTTTTGGGTCCCGCGATCGGACAAATCGAGACGGCCATGGAACTGTTCAAGCGCCTCAATCGTTGGAAAATAGCACAGCAAATGTCCTTCGGGCGTTGACAGTTCGACCGCAGGGATTACCAACAGACCAGCAGCAACACCAGCAGCAAGCGCGGCGCGGATACTTTGTATTTCATTGTGGTCTGCAATCGCAATGAGATCGAGCTTTTCAGCGACCGCAGTCGCGACGATCGCCTCAGGCGTCATCGCCGCGTCCTTAACATCATGTGACGCGACGAACGAATGAATGTGCAAATCGCCACGATAAAAGTGCGCCCCGTTTGTGAGGGCGGTGCATTCTGCCAATTTTTCTGTCATGACACTTTCCATTTAGCGCCGGTGGCGCTGTCTGGATAAGTATGTCATGAACAAATAGCAATTCTTTGCTTTTCGGTCAACAACTTCTATTTTATTTCTGCAATGCTTAAAGCGGATGGTGACTGGGGTAATCCAGATGGCATTGAACGCCATCGCGACCAAGATACAAAAACCAAGTTTGGATAAGCCGCTTGTCCGCGGCTGCCGTTGTAGCGGCCGAGAGCGAGAAAAAGATTGCCGCGCTCCTTATCCAGGTAGTGACGGAGGATTGTGCAGCCGTAGCGCAGATTGGTCCGAAGATGAAAAAGGTTATCGGTTGGTCGGCCGATGGAATTCACCCAAAAAGGCATTACTTGCATGTAGCCGCGAGCGCTGGCCGATGAAACGGCGTATTTGCGGAAATTGCTTTCTGTCTGGATCAAGCCGAGTACCAGTTCGGGATCAAGGCCGGCGCGTGTCGCTTCGTAATAGACTGTCTTGAGGAACGTAATGCGGTCCTCAATCTCTGGTATCCGTTTGGCGAGCAGCGCGGCCCGGTCGGTTAACCACTTGGTCTTCGCTGCTTCGGAAGGAAAGAACGGCTCAGGGGCTGCTTGGTCGCTCAAAGATGCGGATAAGCCGGCTTGGATACTGGCCGATAATTGTTCTTCGGTCTGCGCGCCCGCAAACGCTAAGTGGCAGGGCAGAGCAACGGTTCCACATATAAAGAGAGCGATGGCAGCGCGGCGCATTACCTGGCTCTCTGACGGTCAGCATCTTGCAGTTTTTGGGCGGGTTGAGCATCGCGTTCTTGGTCCTTAGCTTGTTGTTTAGGACGTTCTTGTACCTTCGTTTCGCGAATCTTTGGTGCCGGTACTGGTTCACCGTGTGCAATTTTCTCCGCGACGACTTGCTGAGCTACAGCTATGAAACGCGCCTGGTCATTTTTGTTGTCAGGAAATTGCTTTTCCGCGAACTTACGAGCTGCTGAAACAGTGCCGTAGGCCGGTGCTAGATCTGGATGCTTTTTTACGACCTCGGTACGGTCGCCTAGTGCGAACGCTTCTGCCTTATCCACAGAACCAACAAACCACTTATTGCGGTGAGTATCTACGGCACGTTCGCCAACCGCTTTACCGTTTTCATCAAACATGCGTTCGCGAGCAGTAACGGGCTTGCTACCTTGCCTTTCGATTGCGACATTTTCACCGAGAGCGACGCTTGATTCAGCTACAGCGCGTTTGAGATCGACGCCCCACACGGTTTGCTCGCCGCGCGCCGTTTCCAGCTTCACGAAATAGCTTATTTCCTTTTTCGGATCATGCTGATACTTCGCTTCGCCGTGTTCGAGCAGCTTGCCGGCAACAACGCCAGCACGTAGCGGAACAGATGGGCCAGCGGGCGCAGCAGGAGCGCTCGCAGTCGCTTCCTGGTTCGCGTCTGCTGTCACGGTCTGACGATTGCCAGAGGGCGCTTTAACGGTTTCTTCAGGTTGCTTTGCAGTAATTGATCTGGTGCGTTCGGGGGCGGTTGACTGTTGCCGGTCGGTGCCACGCTCAACGCTGTTTTCCTGGCCGCTGCGATCAAGCAGCGTGGCCAAGTGTGCCTTTTCAACCTTCGACGCTGTGTAGCCGCTTACCTCAATGCCTGACAACGATGCTTCGAGCCAGGCCGCACGGCGGAAGTCTTCAGTGCCCCGCACTGTCACGCGGTCCCATCCACGAGCGTGTGCTATCGCTACGATTGATCGGAGGACTTCTTGACTCTCGCTACGGGTAGCAAGCTTGCTACCGCGATCATCGAATGCATGTGTCTTGTCTGGGAAGTAATACTTATTGTCAGCCTGGATGAAACGCTGTTTGATTGGTGCAGGAATCGCTTTGGAGCGATCCGCTGCGCGGTCATCATCGCTGGCATTGGTGGTTGGCGTGTCAATGTCGAAGTTTGGCCGGGCCGCTGGCACGGTAATGTCTTCCGCTTCGACAATTTGCTCGTTCTGTAGCCGCTGTTGGCGTGAGCGTGTCATTTGCTCGCGGCGCTTCGTTACCCAGGTGGCAATCTCTGCGTCTAGTTCGCTGGCTTCGCGGTCCACTCCGGCTTCGACAATGTTTTCTGGTCGCTTGTCGGGTGTGTAGGAATCTTTGTAGGCCAAGTGTTCAGACTGTAATTTACCTTTGGCGGTACCGGGTGGGCTGTCTTTTTCCTTGCCTTTCGCGGCCTCGATATTGGCGACGTTGCGCTCGCCCAGTATTTCGACCGCTTCCGCGCGGTTCTCAATCTTGACCTCCGCGACTTGTTTGCGACCGTTGACGAACTTGATTGCGCCGCTTGCGAAGGCGTCGCCATCGAGTGTGACCTCGTAGCGTAAGGCGGTTGCATATTGATCGTTGATTTTGAATGCGCCGTTTTGATTGAATGTCTGTTCTGCCATGCTAGTGCTCCTTTATTCGTCTGCGATGGTTTGCAAGAACGACCCGAAAGCTTTCTTCATATCGGCGTCGCTGATAGTTTCTCCTTTTGGTACTTCCACGCTTTCAAAGTCGATGTCGTAATCCGTGAGACTTAACTGATCGAGTTTGTCCATGTCGGCCGGCGTAATTTCTCTTTCCGTAACAGTGACGATGTTGCCTTGAGCATCCTGCTGCGGTACTGGCCTCGATTTTTTCTTCTTTCTGCCGGTCCCGTTCGTCGTGGGCATCGTAATTTCAATAGGTTCAATATGGGGAAGTGGCATGTTTGCGCGTCGCATGAACGCGCGATCTTTCCAGTAGGAAATTTTTAAACAGAGAATCGGTTTTACATTTTCGATGAAGATAATTTCACGGTTCTTGCCGATCTCTTTTACTTCTTGGGGCTTCAATAGTCGGCGCGGCGCGACGGACGTATTGACGCTGCCGCCCTTGTTACTCATTATTTGGCGCGACTGAGACTTCGACTTGACTGTCATGTCGCCGAGCATTTCAGAAACCTCATTTGCATGTTTCTGTTCCTTGGGGGCGTACACCACCATTCCACCGCAACATGTGACGATGGTTTCCGCAACATCGGGGCCGTAGGTTGCCCGCAACTGCGAGAAGCCTTGCACAATGACAAATGGACGGATGTTGTAGCCGCCCATGAAGCTAATCGATTTAGCAAAAATGGGCATACGGCCAACGGCTGTAAATTCGTCCATCATCATCAATAGTTCATATTTGAGTGCCGGATTGTCTTCTGGCATTTCGATGGTGTTGAGATCGAGAATTTGCTCAAAAAACAAATTAAGAATGAGTCTGAGTCGGTCGAGATCGCCGGGGCGAACGCCGACGTAGACTGATATCTTTTTGCTACGCAAGTCGCGGAGATCGAAAGAGTCCCCGCTCGTCGCAGCATCAACTAGCGGGTTAAGCCACAGTTCGAGCTTTGCTGTAAATGTCTTCCTGATAGACGACTGCGTGTTACCGCTGGTGTAGATGAAATCGTAGAGCGCGGCCTTGCATGCGCTTGATAGCGGTGTAGCGGATTCGTCGCGTTCTTCGATTATTTCCTTCCAGTGTTCGCCTACTGATTCTCCTTCACCATACATAATTTGGCGGACGATTTCGCCGAAGGTTCGTGGCAATCCAGGTGTTTCGAAAAGATAAAGTGCAAGGCCGAGAAACAGCGTGCGGCACGAGGCTGGCCAGAAAGGGTCTCCGTCCGGCGGGTCTGGGGACAGCATGTTCCCGATCTTCTGCGCATCATTGATGCGTAGTACAGGATCATCGCGAATATACGACAGCGGGTTCCATTGCATGGTGCGACCGTCTTCAGCCACGGGATTAAATAAAAACGTATCGCTGAATGTCGAGCGAAAGCCGGACGTTATGCGATAGCTTTCTTGCCGAACGTCCAACAACACAACGCTATCAGGCCAATTCAACATATTTGGTTGGACCAAGCCTGCGCCCTTGCCGCTACGCGGAGGGGCTGCGCAGATTGCACCTAGCTGGCCGGAAAGCATGACGAAGCGGTCGCCCCATTTACCCAAGATCAAACCAAGTTCGCCAAGCAAGCCGGCTTGTTTGACTTCCTGATATTTTGCGAAGCGTGCGTCACCGTGTAAGGCTCGACTGACCGGCGCGAGCAGCACACCGATGAACACCAACGCCGGCACGAATCCGCCAATCAAGCAAATGGTCAACCATTTGCGCGTGTACGGCTCATGACCGTAGTACGTCCAATAGTCGATTACCGTCAGCAGCGTGGCCTTATATGGCGGAAACTCCGGATTGTGCAGCTTGAAAAGAAAGAAATACCCGGCCAGGTACAACGCCATAATGCAGCCAACAACGATAAGGCCGACGTATGCGCCGGCTTTTACCTTCGGACTATCTGCGGGGGAAATAATCATCGTGGCTCCATTTACCCTAATTGCTTTGCAGCGAATGCCGGGTCGAAATAAACTTCGCTTACGACACGTTGCCCTGTTGGCAGTCGTTCCATTTGCACGATCACGTCAATCAGGGCATACAGCGTTTCGAGGATGTCTTCACGACTGATGCCGGCACCTTCCGGACTGGCTTTAATCATGAAAGATAGGCGCATGAACGCGAGTTTTGCGCGGTTTGCGTGGACGGTGGTAATTGTTCCTGGATGGCCGCTATTAATCACGTTCTGGATGAAGAAGAACGCTTCGTCGCCGCGTAACTCGGCCGGCAACACGCGGTCGGGGCGTTGGCGTAAGTTGCCCTCAAAAATCTGTTTTGGGGTGACCTTTGCTAAGCCCTTGTTGTCTTTCGAATACACCATGCTGACCAGATTTTCATGTGGCAGACGAGCTTCACGCACGTCTTCAACCGTGATGATTCTCTCGGTTAATGGAATGATCGCTATTAGTGCGTTGCCTAATGTTGTTTTTCCAGATCCGGTCTGACCTGACGAAATGATGTTTTTTTTCCGTAGAACAGATTGCGTCAGAAATTCTTTCCATTTTTTTGCGTGAAACAGCTCGAGCAGCTTCTTATCGTGGTCGGGTAATTCGTCTTCTATGGTTTTGCGTTCTTCGGCAGTAAGGCGCAGCGATTGCTCGCATCGAGCGTTAGCAAAGGCTTCGGTATCGATGATTTCATCGAGCGACATCACTGATGTAGAAGGGCGGCGAATAGTGATTGAAACAGTGCCGGATGGGACGGTCGGGGGCAAAACGATTTGAACGCGTTCACCGTCCGGAAGTTGCGCGGACAACATGGGTGATTCTTCTGTGATGCTTTGATTCGCCCAATTGGCAATTAGCTTAGCTGCATCCATGCACCAGTCGAAGGTGAGTGCCTCAACAAGATGTACAGTCCAGCCGACGCGGCCTTCGATGAATACCTTATGTGGTTCGTTGATACAAATTTCAGTAACGTCGGAATCACTAAGGAACCGCGAGAGCGGTTCCAAGTGTATTGCGAGGGTGGATTTTTCCTGGGTCATCACTGCTTGACCTGTACGTCATACACGTCGCGGAAATCAAGATCTCGCGCAACATAAATGGTAATGTCGGCACCTTGGTTCTTGGTCAGAGTTGGAGGAATGTTAAGGGTATTTTTTAACACGTCGCTCATGACACCTTGCGAACCTTGCACCGTATTCGGAAAGGCGATAGTGGTGTTATTACTCCCACTGCCATTGTTCTGCTGCGTAGCGGCCAAATACGTGCCAACGTCGCTAATCAAGCTGAGCATGATCGCGGCACCGAAACGGTCCCAAAAGTGATTGTCTACTATGCCATCAACGCCAGGACGACCAAGTGCATCTCCTGCCGCTGAATCGACATCGACCAAAACATGATTCGGCGTTTCGCCGCGAGTCCACAAGATACCGACACGTCGTTGACCTTGCGCCATGCCGAATTTCTGTTGACCGACCCATTTCGTCCCGCGTTCCAGCAGCAGTACCTTATGGTCTGCGCTGTACACGTCCTCTTTCTGGATGCACGTTACGATGCCTGGTAGCGTCGTGTCGATTGCAGGTAGAACGGTGCACGGAATTCCGGCACCCATCGTAATCATGAAGCTTGGGTCTGGCAGGATATATGCTTTAGCATCGGAAAAACGGGAGGCTTGAAGCGACTTCGAAAGTGGGTCACTGGCACCAGAGGAGTCACTGCTTTGACTGGTGCGTGCGCCAGTACCAGAACCGGCCGCGCCAGGGGAATTGCCGACCGCCGATCCAGCACTACCTGAAGCGCTATCCACTTTGAAGAACACTCCGGAGCCCAGTCGGCGATTTAGATTTATTTGCGCGGGGGTGAGCACCGGTTTTCCATCTGTACCGACCGTGGCACCGTTGGCGGCGATCATTGGCGGGGGTGGGGAAGTTGCGGGGGGCGTATCAGAAAATGCTGGCGGCATCAGTGGGGGTAGGTTGGTTGCAATGGCATGATTCCCATCTTTTTGTGTAGAGGCTTGCGCCTCTTTACGTTTTTCATAAATGGCGGCGTAATACTTGAAAAGTAAAAATCCAACGAGAAAAATTACCGCTGCGCCGATCACAAGGTTTGTGATCTTTGTTTGGACGCCAAGTCCTTTATTTACGGAAGTTACGGAGCGCTCGCCATTGACTGTGCTACGTTCATTTGTTGCATCATTGGCATCTTGATTGCGACTACGGAAAGGAAATTTCATTGCGGTTCTCCCTTCTTAATAATGCGCTCGACGTTCGGTGATACCGTGTTTGTCGTGGATCGCGTACCTACGGCGTCGTAGGATTCATTGAAAATGCAGGTAACGAGCTCGCCTGAGCGGAATACGAACTTGCGCGCAACTGTGTGAATTGTCAGAGTGCCGTCAGGCTCAGTATTGAAGTTGGCCAAGTGTTCTTTACCATCCTCACTGACTGTGTAAACGGCCGGGGTAATACGATGCGCGGCAAAGCGGAAATAAGTCGCTGTGCCATCGTCCCATGCCTCATAAGGGGTGAGGTCGTCCGATCCTTGAACTGAGTAGTGCCGGTTCTTTGCGGTCGCAGTACCACCACGGTTCAATAGATCGCGCGCCGTGGTCCGGCTTGCTGCTGCCGCACGGCGGGCCGCGTCTTCGTCGGGATAGCGATACCAAACTGTCAGATAGTTGGTCTGGCCTTTGCCAGCGATCTTCATATCGATGCTGTAGACGCGCTTGTCAGTGATGACATGTACGTTTGTGTTTGGACTAGTTACCTTTGGTTTTATGAAAAAACCATTGCCCGCTGTCGTGACGCCCACGCCCCATGCGTCTGTGTCGCCGCCACTCAAATCACGGACTTTTTCGCCCTTTTCGAACATGACGAGGGTATCAGCGCCGACGCGCCCATAGATCGTTACAACGTTGTTTGCGTCGTAATCAACGAAGCGAACACGGGTATCGCCTGGCGCGGCGTGGGCTGGCTGCGACGCAAGCGATGGCAGAGAAATGGCGACGGTCATGCTCACGCCTACGCAGAAAGCTAGAGGTTTGAGATTCATTGCGCACTCCCTGGCTTAGCCACGTGAGCCGATATCTGAGGGGCGGCCAAGGCCGCTAGCGAGAACGGTGTCGGTTGCTGTGGTGAGGGCGTTAGTAGCGATGTGTTGGCACTGGCGCCAATGTCCGCATCAACTTGGTAGTCTGTGACCTCGAAGCCAAGATCATTCACACGGCGGTCGCGTTCCTTTGTAGGCGCATTGACCCAATGGAAGGGAATTGTTGCGATCCATGACGTAGGTGGGCCGACCAGTTGATCGTTGCGTTTGATGGTCCGCGTAAAGCCAGCGCGAACACTGGTCGCAACACCGTCAGAGTTCCGGTTGATTGTGATAGCACCAAGCTCGATACGGGCCTTGCCGTCTTTCTTGTAGTAATTGAGGGGAGACTTCAAATTTGCTGTATCCCAATACGCACCCCATTGCTGTTGAAGTTGCGGCGTCATGAAGGCGGCCGCATCGTAATAGTTGTCTTCGGCGGTGTCATAACTGTAATTCTCACGTGCACGCATGAAGGTTGCGACGTTGCGCCGAATCGTTGCATCTTCTGGCGTTTGTTGGAATTCTTTCAGGGAAATGAGCCGTTCCGTTGCGCCTGTTGTTCTGTCAACGCGAAGGATCTCGGGCGGTGGAGCGGGGCGGAATGCCGTCCCGACCGCTGTAAGGGCGACCACCAGGGACAGTAATCCAAAGGCACCAGCACCGAAAGCAACACGCCAAGCGATAATGCGCGATTTCTCTTTTCCTTCGGCCTGGCTATCAGCCCAAGAGGCTGAATTTTCGAGTAGTACCTGAATATCGTCGTGCGCTTCAATGAACTGACGTAAGTCATTTAATTGCTGCTGTAGTTTGTCGTCAGGTGTTTCTTTGTTGGCTTCAGGCATGAGATATCCCTTAGTTAAGCAGTCGCGTGCGAGCCGCAACTAAGATGCGTTATGCCTGCTTGCGGAGGTTGATTTACAGGACGACGGTTAGCGCCGTCGCAGGTAGGGGGAGCGCTGACACAGCCGGCTAGTAGAGCCAAGGCAAGAAGTACAGCGACCAGAGCTTTAGAACGCATGGTTTTCCTCTCGTGAAAAACAAAAAACACGACACAAAATATCATGTTTTGTACAAACATAAAATCTTGTTTTGTATTATCGATTTAATCGTTTATGATTGATTAATGGAATTGCGGCTTCGGTTCTTATAGGCGCTGTAGGCCCGACCCCCCGTAGCATTCCACCCGGCACGCGTCGCTTTCTTTGTGCCAGCGGCTGCGCCCCGTTTGCCACCGCGATAACCAGCACTTGCCAGCTCACGACCAGGACGCGACAGCACGGACAAGCCAAGCCTGCCCGTGCCATAGGAAGAAAGCGAAATGCCGCCGGCCAAGCCGGCCGCGATGCTTGGAAGTTGCGCGGTCACAAGCAAGGAAACGGTACCCATAATCAAGAATGGAAAAATCTGATCGATTTGAGCTGTACTGGATATCGCAGTGGCGCCACCCGCAGCACGTTGAAAAAGCGTCATTACGAACACGTTTGCTGCGATCACCAACACCATGAGCAAGAAATAGTTCGAGAGTTGTTGAATCCACGAATTGAAAAAATTGGCGGTTGGCTGGAACAAGAGCGAGATAATGAATAGTGGGCCGAGCGCAATAATCAGCGAGAGCGCAATTTTTGCCAGCATGATCAAGAAGAACGCATAGGCAGTAACTGCAATGGTGATGATCCAAACCAGCAACGCAACCATATACATCCCAAAGTCGCCGTCGATAATGCCGCCCTTGTCCCAAAACGTTTTCCCGATTTGGAAGCCCTGATCGAGAACTTGGTCGAGGCTGTTAATCGCGGTGCTGTTGCTTGTTGAGTTAGTAAGCACGGATGCCAGTTGTTCGGGGCCATTAAAAAACGTGTCCGTTACATAGGTGTTGTACTCTGCCAACTGAATGCCGATGCCGAAAATGAAAGCAATCTTCATGAGCCGCACCGCTGCTTCGAGGATTGGCTCTTGAATCAACCCGCGCATACTTGCGACACCCCACAAGATCACGTACACGCTCAGAAGTGTGTACGCTGCCGGTGCAATGGCAGAAGCCACAGCAGCCACGTTTGCGCCTATGTAGCTGTTGCACACGCCATTTACATAGGTAAAGCCATCTTGGTAGGTCATCGACATAGTTCTATCCCCTACTTGCTCTTGGTGCCGCTCTTGACATTGGAAGGCGGCGATATGTCGAGCCTAGGGAAATTGCCAGATCCGGAAGTCGCCATGCGTGTGGACTGCTTTGCGTTGACACAGTTCGGTTCGGTACCAAGTCGACCGGGATCGTTTGCGCAGAACAACAGCACCTTTTCGCGAACGTCAGGCTGTGCGGTGAATTCCTCGGCCGTCATGATTCGATCCAGAAACGGAATCTGCGTTGGCTTGCCGGAACACCCGGCAAGCAATGCAGCGAGGGATAGGAGAGAGGCGAGGGGGAGGGTAGTTGGAGTAACTTTCATCTAATTCACTTTCTGGTTTAGTGGGCGACTGAAGTGTCGGTCCGAGGGAAATTACCGCTGCCACTCGTTTGGGCCCGTAATTCGTTGGCCATAACTTTTTGTGCCTGGCCTTGTGCGGCTGTTAGCTGCGCCACGGATTGAAGCTGCGCCTGATCATTTGCAAGTCCGGCCTGTTCGGACTGAATACGAGCCTGCAAATCCATGACGGCCTTCGGGTCAGTCTGGCCGTTAAGCGAATTGGTAAGCGTCTGCAGTGTGTTCACGCGCTGCGCTGCAGTAGTGTAAGCAGCTTGTCCCATCGCCTGTTGGGAGGCCGACAAATTACGAATTTTCTCCACGTACTGCTGCATTTGGGGCGTCATAGTCGAGGTTTGTTGCTGCGACAAGACCGATTGCGCGTTTTTGATTTGCTGCGCAGCTTGGGCTAGCCCCCCGTAGCTTGTACCGGCACCTTGATTTAGCGTATTCATTGCGCTATTCCAGTCGGATGGCAGGTAGGTCCGATTGCCAGGCAGAAGGTTTGCCATGCCTCGGTCCCCAGTCATCGAACTAATCTGATTTTGCATTTGTGAATATTGCTGTTGCCAAGCAGCGACTTGTTGCATCGCTTGTCCAAGATTGGCTACGTCGAGAACCGGAAGGCCAGTGGCAAAAACCGGATTGAAAGAGGCTGCTACGGAAACAAAGACGGCGAGCGTGGCCAGCTTGCGATGGGTGATTTTCATGCTGCTTTCCTATGTTCTTCGAAAAGAGGAAGCCACTTATCTGTAGCCTCACCGTACTGCGCGATCAACTTTTCCATGAATTCGATATTGGCTTTTCGGCTAGACAACACCGACAATTCATAATCGAAGCCTTTGAGGTCGAGTTGAGCGACTACCGAGTGATGCCCTTGTTTAATCAGAAACATGCGCGAGCCTTCAGGGATTTCTTCCTTGATGAGTCGATATTCGCGTTCGGATAAATTCAAACCTCCTTCCGTATATTCCTCATACTTTGCGTCAGGGTTGGGGAATAGAATTTTGGTCGGCGTTTGTTCGATAAGCGTGCGACTGATTGGGTGGTTCAAAGCGTCGCTGGGGGATTGTGAATCGAGCACCACAAAGCCGTTTTGTTTACGGATTGTCTTGAGCTGATCCTTTGCGAAGCCAGCGAATTGCGGATCTCCCAGAGACTTCCAGAACTCGGCAATGAACAATGCCAAGCGTCGGCCGTCGATCAAACGATCCGTCAAATGGAACAGGTGCATATTGATCGGTGTACGTAGTTCAGGTACATCAAGGAAGGCGGTAATGTCAAAGCCGGTCGTGAGCGCTGAACCGAACGAATCAATAAGGCTATCTGTTGCGTTGTCGAACACCCAGGCGTTCGCACCATCAGGGCGGCCAGCTTCACGTGAATAGCACCATTTGGCGAGGCGTCCATGTACGCTACCTTGCCCTTTTGTCAGATAGTCAAGGACGCGGCCAAGGCGTCGGTATTCCTTGTCGAGCCGAAACACCGATGCGATAGCCCGTTCGATTTCGTTTTCTTCGGTGATGGATAGTGGCTCGCTGTCGATTTCGATGCCGCTTTCGACTAGGCGCGGACGCGTGACAAGCTTACGAACGAGCCGGTTGAGATAGGCTGTCGTGCTTGGGTCGTCATCATTAAGCCAAAACGGATTCCAGCCAGTTGGAACGCCGGTTTTGATCGGGTAATACTTGCCACCTAACGCACGAATGACGATCTCAGTGTCACGATCTTTTGTAAACAGGATCGAGGTGACGCCAAATTTTTGCAGCATGCAAAGATTGAACGCGATCCATGCGGTTTTCCCTGAGCCGGTTGGGCCCAGAACAAGCGTATGTCCAACGTCCTTTTTGGTACCGCCGTCTTCGTCGTTTGGGTCGGCCGCGTGAAAGCTGAAATAGTAGGGCGTCCCGGCTGACGTTATAAACATCGTAAGAGCGTCGCCCCAATGATTGTTTTGACGGCGCCCCATAGGAAAGTTATGCAACGGTGCAAAGCCGCACAAGTTGCGGCTGTTAATAGCGGCGATACGAGGTCGCATTTTAAAATTAGCTGGAAGTTGCGCCCAAAAAGCGGATGCGACAGCAAGGTCTTCACGCGCGGCAACGATGCCGCCTTCCGATAGTGCCGTGCGTGCTATGGAAATATTATCGGATAGCTCGCGCAGGTTAGCTGCCTTGACGAACAAATTGAAGTGGTGGTCGCCCATGACGAAACGGCGTGATACCAAGTCATCAAGCGCATCGTCAATTTCGTCTATTTGTGACCTAGCATCGTCACCGGCATTGTTCATGCGGTTTTTTGCACGCTTGAGTTTTCCGCGCGCCGTGTCCTGCTGCAAGAAAGAAAATGATTGGGTTAGTACAAACGAAAATGGCACCGTCAGCAGGTGATTCAGGAAGACTGACTTGGTTTCTGGTGGGTACGCATTGATGCCCAGCATCGCGCCGTATGTTGTCTTTGTCGGATGCCGGATTTCGATTGCTTCATTGCCGAAGAACGGGCGCGAAGTCGGGATCAAGGTCCGTAAGGGAGCTTGCGCAAGCGGGATGCGTTGCCATTCACCATTGACCAAATACGCGAAAAACTCCATCGGTTCGGTGAACAGAACGCCGTTATGCTTATAGACCGACAAACGTTCTGCGTCATAGCGTATTAATGAGCTTTCAAGTTCCGATACGACTTTGTTAAGGGTGTCGATCGATTCTTCTCGCTCCTCAACTAATGCATTGTTATCGCCTGATGCGATAAGCCTCCAAAGTGCATTTCCGACTCTCGAAGGTTGGGGGCGATAGACAACAGTCAAATACAGTTCGTTGACCATCAACGCTTCGCCGCCTACGCGCGCAGCGTATTTAGTGTTCAAGTTTTTGGCAAAGCCTTCAGGGAAATCACCCTTTGGATAGGTGTTTTCTTCGCGTCGAACGATATGCTGCCAGATCGCAATATTTTGCGAAGCAACGCTGCGAAGCAGTCCGTTGAGGCGTTCGTGCCAGTTATTCACTTGGTCATCGTCTGCGCTCTCGAAGCTGGCACCAGTTAATCGGAGAACCTGCACATAGTCACGGTTCTCCGTCATAACTGTTGTCGGTGTCAAGTGGACCGCATAGGGAATATTTTTCGAGACAACCGGCTCGCGTCGTAGTGCCTTCTCACGTTTAACATCAATCGAAGTGCTCATTTCGATAGCGCCTTTTTAAATTTTCTTCTACTACGGAAAGAAGGTTTTTTGCCGACGTGGATTTCGAGCGGGCTAAACGTCGCGGCCTTCCAATAAAAGAAATTACGGAGGAACGCAGCACCTTTGGTTGGACCCCACTGAATTAGGAGTTCAAAGGTACGTGGGTCGCGTAGACAGATTAGGTAGCAGATACCGTGAATCGGAATGAATAGAAGCAACCAAACCAAGTTGCGCGTCCATACAAAGGCTTCCATCGTGACAATCACGTTCAAAATGAACGCTTGCCAAGTGACACCCCAAAAGGTCGTGGGACGGGTTGGCCCCACGAACAAGGTGTCAACGGTAATACCGTCGTTCTTGTTCATGAAACCTCCGGAGTATCAGACGCCGAACAGGCCGCGAATCCAAGAAACGACTTGCTGATTGCCGAAGACCAGGACAATCCCAATAACAAGACCGCCAAACCAAAGCCAGGAAATTTTGCCGAACCAGCAGATCACGCCGACCGCGATCAGCGCGAGGCCAGCGATAGGGGCAACGATGGTAAGAATGTCAGCGGAGAGGCCAGTTGTGCCGCCCGCGAAAGGTGAGGCAGCGAAAGCGAGAGAGGGGAAAAGTGTAGCAAGAAGGAGGAGGGAAATCGCTTCACGGCGCTTGAGGGCGCCGGCCTTGCATAGAGTTCTGATGTGCTTCGTCATGGATCCCTCTTCAAAAGTAACCGTAGTGAAATAGGTGCATCTGGAAAATCCAGTTCCTTTAGAAATGCAACTAAGGTATTTAGGTTCGGCCAGAGACGGGGCGTTTTTCTCGCGCTCGTCAGTATGAAGTCACCTTTTTTAAACGTTAAGGTCATCACGAGGATGAACCGACCGTCTTCTGTTTCCTCAATCTGGAAACTGTCTATACCTCTCTTTTCGTCGGTGCTCATTCGTGAAGATTCCGTGGCTTCGCTCGAAATGGCTAGATAGTTGAGAAGTTCTTTCTCAGTGATGTTCATAGGGACTCCGTCTACAAGAAGAACGAATTGTAGCGCGAAGTCTGAGTTTTGTTGATACGGGGTTGCCAGATGAGTTTTACTAATATACGTATAGTGTATCAACAAAAATGGCAAAAGTGTAGTATCAATTTGACTTAAATTGATTTTGCATTAATTTATTAATTGATTTTCATCTGAATGTCGCAACCAGAGAGACGCTTGGGATTCTCCATCAGCCTTCACCTGAGCGCGTTTATAAACGTCCCAAAACGGTGCTGGTTGTGCCGTATCAGATACCAAATTATTTTTTGTTCGTGCTTGCAGACGAACGGGTAAAGATGTTTTTGAGGAAACTAGCGGTTTATCAAAGGCAGCGAGTTCGACGTATAGTGCATTAAGGTTCTTGGTATGTCGGTCTGCCTCTTGGCGGAGTGCATCGAGTTTGGTTAATGGTTGTTTGGTGTTGGTTGCATCGGTAAGCGACTGTTTGGTGCTCTCGAATGCCTTTATTTCCGTAGCCAATTCGATTTTCAGAATTTGATGGCGCGTATCATCGCGCGTTTTTTGCGTTGCTTGATCGATAGTAGGGAATGTGCCTTGTGCATAGGCCGTGAAGGGTAAGGCACTGAACAAAGATATGATCGCGGTAAGCAGAAGAGTCGCCGGTCTCATGGCTGATTACCAGTGAACAGGTTCATACATTCTGTTATTGGTGTAGGCGCTGATAGGTACTGCGGAAATAATACTTTCCGATATGGATATAGTTTCATCATCAAGCCCTTATTTGAAATAAAAAACTTAAAACTTAAAACTTAGAGGCTTTGATTACGATCATCGTCGATCCATTTCTCGCAAACGTCTTAAAGACGATAAGGCTCCAGCGATGAGTGGTCGAATGTATATACATATTGCCGTATGGCAATATGTGAGTGCTGCGTGATCAAATAGTTCAAAACATACCAACCAAAATCGTTAGAGCTAAGGGAGTAAAGATGTGTTGTCAGCGTTCAGCCGTGGGAGTTTTTTCTGTTGTGCGCTGGGCCTTGAGCTCGTCGTTCCAGTCCTTGCCCTGTGCCGGTCGCAACCGTTCAACAGGGGCATTCACTGCTTCCCGGAGGGTTACGCCATGGCGTTCGCCGGCCTTGTCGTTGTCAAAGCCATCCACGATTTTGAAGCCATTTTCGTCAAGAGCTCTTGCAGCTGCGGTCATCACCTCGCGACTACTGCCGGCCGTGCCAATAACTAAGGCTTTAGGGTTGAGCGCTTGATAGCTCATGGCGTCAATGGCCGACTCGACAAACACGGCGGTCTTTGACTGCGATGTGCCAGTGAAGAACAATCCTTTTTCGCCACGCACCCCATGAAATGGCTTGTCATATGTACCGCGTAATTCAGCACCGATTTGGTTGCCTTCGAGGTCGCGCAAGCTGAACACGGCATTCGCGTACTTGTCGGACCATAAGCGCCCTTTGTTGATCGCGTTATCGACTATCGGCTCGGGAATTCCACGTTTTCCGATTAGATAAGCTTTCACTCGGTTGAGTGTGGCGGGGTCCTGTTCTGGTACCGCGAGCTTGGGTGCCTGCGTCTCATCAAGAATGCGGCTTGCGTGCTTGACTGCTTCAGCCTGGTATTGCTGAATAGCAGCATCGCGGCTGATGTTGCCGCCAAGCCAAGCAACTGCGTCTTTAAATTTGAAGCCGCCCAATTGTATTGCTAGGTCGATGGCACCGCCGCCGCCTCTTTCAAGATCATGATTGTAGAACTTGTCATCCGTGATCGTTATACGGCCGGCGTGCGTTTTCCAGTTGCGCTTAGGGTCGGTTGGGTCTCGTTCGGCTCCAAAGCGTTCGAGGATCGCATCAAGAGGGATCTCACGTGCCTTTGATATTTCGAGCTTGTCCATTCTTGCGGCTCCTACAAAACATGAATTATTGCTTATACGGAAAGTAATATTTTGTTTTGTTAAAAGCGATAATAGCACAACTCAAAAGGTAAATAATACTATTGACTTACCATTTTAGTCTATTTATACTTTGACGCATGTCGGAGGGTGTTTGAATTGTTTCAAGCGCACCGCAGTGCTCGATAATCGGTCCGCAGTAGAAAAGACAAAGCCCCGGACGGCGGCAACCGTAGCGAGGCTTTTAACCAGACCCTAACTAGACGGAGATAGAGTGTCGGCTACTGATAATTTTACGTGTACTCAAGCAACGCCGCTAGATCATTTTGCGCCCGCTACTCAGCGTGATTCAAATTGCGGTTTCAGCGGAGAATGAAAGCATAATGGCAAAGACAATCATTCTTGGCGTACTCGGCGCGGCGTTTGCTTACGCTGTTATGCAAAAGCGGCTTGGGCGGATCGTTGGAATAATTGCGGCTCTAGCCTTGTTCGGCGCCGCACTATGGCTAGGAGTGCCGCATGATTAGAGAAGAAACTGGCGACAAAGAAGCCCGCCTATTACGGAGGTCGAGAAATGGCTGTTGAGACTTTTAAACCGTTGAGCGATGCTTTGGCTTCGCTAACTTTCAACCGGGCGAAAAGAGAAAAAGAAGCCCCACCCAAGAAAGAAGAACCGAAAATTCAACTTGCGTTGGAATTGTGGCCGGATCAAGTCCGAGGTGTCCCAAACGCCGCTTTGCGCGGGTCACTTTTCTCTATCGCCCAGGAAAGAACTATTGCAAAGAAGCGCGAATTACTCTCTTCGGTAGGCGGGATTGAAATCCGGTTTAAAGGCGAAAAATTCAATCAGACCGATTTAGATGTGTTGGAAATGCTCTTGCATTACGGCCGGAAAAAGCCGCTGGAAAGTTGCGTGGAATTCACCGGCAATCAACTATTGACTGACCTTGAGCGAGGTCTCGGCGGGCAAGACCATGAGCAACTCAAGGAAGAAATTGCGCGGTTGATGGGCGGCGTTGTGGAAATCACTTGGAAGAAAGAAAAAAAGACGTTTTCAGGGACATTGGTAAAAAACGTATACCGGGATGAAGAAACACAACAATACGTTGTCATTTTTGATGAAAAAATGCTTTCTCTGTACGAGGACGGCTATACATATGTGGACTGGCAGCAGCGCCGCGCATTGGGTAAAAATAACCTGGCTAAATGGCTACATGGTTTTTATGCTAGTCATGCTGACCCGTTCCCCTACAAAGTGCTAACCATTAAAACGCTTTGCGGAAGTACCACCAAAAGGCTTGGCGATTTTAGGAAAGCGCTACGAAACGCGCTCGATGAACTTAAAAAAATTGGGGCGATACGAGACTGGCAAATTGACGAGCAAAGCGACCTTGTAACCGTAATGAAAACACCGGTAGCGCAAGCCATCGCCGGCAAAAAGAAAGTTTCTGCGGGATAAACAAAGCACGGGGTATCGTTCCCGATGCACGGGGTTTCACTCCCGGTCTACGAGGATTTCTCCACGCCAAAACAAGCCAAAGCAGTAGGAATTTGACACGGGGTATCGTTCCCGAGGAATTTGGTTATGACTTAGATATTAAAAACAGATGCGAGCCAAGAGATTACGCACGGGGTTCCACTCCCGGTGATACGGGGTTACGCTCCCGATGTCGCGGGGTATCGTTCCCGATCCACGGGGTATCGTTCCCGATGTCGCGGGGTTGCGCTCCCGCTTACACGGGGTTCCACTCCCGGCAATACGGGGTTGCGCTCCCGACAACACCCATTGTTTTCATAGACGTTATCCACAGACGCTAATCTTTTATTAATCTATATTTTAATAAGCTTTTAATCGGACCAGCAACAGCTTCAATTCCAGACCCCCGCAAGCGGGAGTAAATCGCGCTTCGCGCTTGTTAGCCCCCAAAACGACAAAACTACGCCCCCATCCTACGGAGAGGGGCAGACGCCCGCAAACGGGCTTGCTGACCCCCGGGAAAGGTAGTCGAAACTTCAAAAGTGACCTCTCTTACAAAAGACATCGATAGCTACTACGGAAAACAAATGTTGATTTGAGCAAAGGCTGTTGTAAAAAGGTTCAAATATCTATTTACTTACCATTTTGTTTAACCTAAAATAATCTCGTGTTGGTAATTTGAGTGCGACGGGCGGCAACCTGGCGGGACCGACTAACGAGACGGAGTTAGGAGATAAATGATTACTTCGAGGAACAGCGATGCGAGGCAAGAAACGGTTGACGGCCCAGGAATTCGAGGCGCTGCGTCCTCTCCTTTCCCGGCTAAAAGAGCGCAACGTGCATGCACTTCAACAAATCCTTGTGGACGGACGTTCACAGACGGAAATTGCAGGGGTATTAGGCGTTACGAACAAGGCAGTAAGTCAGATGGTCGGCAAAGCATGGCAGTTTCACATAGACCACGGCTCGCGACCCAATGGATGGACGAGTATTAGCGTCACGTTGCCGCCTGACATGGCGGATATGGTCAAGGACATGGAACGCAAGGCGCGAGAAAATCTAACTAAGGGGCACTCATGAAGAAGCTGGTTTTCGTGAATCAGAAAGGTGGTAGCGGTAAATCTATCCTTTCGTATAACAAGGCTCATTACTTGGCCGAGCAAGGTAAGCGCGTATTGTTTATCGATGGCGATGAACAAGCCAACAGCAGCAAAAGTCTAGCTGAGTACGCAATACCAAGTATGGGTGCAAGCGTTCTTTTTAGTGAGACACCGATTAAATTGCCGACCATGCCGCAACAAATCGTTCTGTTACGTGGGGACTCAGGCTTACGCCAGGTTGAGAAGTCCGATAAAGGCGACGATGAGCTCGTGACAACGTTACGGGCACGGTTGGCCGACATTGCAGACGGTTTCGACTATGCAGTTATAGATACGGCGGGGGCAAATAGCCGGGTGGCAAATGCACTTGTTGTGGCAAGTGACTATGCGGTTTTACCGTGTCGCATTGATCCGTACAGCATTGACGTTGCTACAGAAGTGCTTAAACGGATCATGTTCATTCAAAAGAAATGGAATCCAAATTTGGTGAATCTTGGAATTTTGCCGAATGAATATGACACTAATTCTCCGGCACAAGACGAATGGCTTAAACAAATTATGTCGGCTTACAAGCAATTTGTTATTGGTGCTTTTGTGACTAAGCGTTCCGCATACCGTGAAGCGTGTGGAGCGGGCGTGCCAGTATGGCGCTTGGAGTCTGACAGCGACGATGACAGTGGCAAAGGCAAGGTTAAGACCGCAGCGCGCACGGCTGGGCGAGAAGTAAAGGCTGTCTTCAAGATGATGCAGGACCGAATGGAGAAAGCGTAATGGCAAAAAATAAACTAGATCTTACTGGGTTGGGTAATTTGGCTGCGCTCTCAGAAGGAAGCGAAACAGCATCGAATGGTGAGCCGTTGGAATTGTTGCTTACGGATGTAATTGAAGATCCCAATCAACCACGCAAATTCTTTTCCGAAGAAGCCATCGAAAGCTTGGCGGTGCAGATTCGCGCATCGAAGGTGCGGTCGCCTATCTCAGTGAAGCCGATGAACGTGGACGGCAAATACATCATCAACCACGGCGCGCGGCGTTACCGTGCATCGATCCGGGCTGGCAAGACGACTATCCCCGGCTTCATTGATGAAACGCACGACGATTATGACCAACTAGCCGAGAACATTCAGCGTGAAGACCTAGCACCGTTAGAGATTGCAATGTTCATCCAGAAGCGTATCGCCAAGGGTGATAAGAAAGGTGACATTGCCGTGAAGCTAGGGCAAAAAGCGTCGTTTGTATCCGAGCATTTGCCGCTAGTCGATGCGCCTGAATTCATTCAAGTGCTTGCGCGTGACAAGAGCGTTGGTGTTCGGACCTTGTACGACTTGATTAAAGCGTATGCCGATTTTCCTGCCGAAGCGGAAACTTACGTCGCGTCTGCGGAAGAAATAACGAGGGCAGGGGTCACGGCTTTGATCAAAGGTTTGAAGGCACCGGTTGTATCACCAACAAGCGCGGGCTTGAATGGATCAGAAGCAGAGCTTCGAATCATTGACGAAGGCCAACAGGCAGCAGCAAATGGCGCACAGGCGCCCGAAAATGGGTTGAGTGATGGGGCGGTGCCGGATTTAGCAGCAAACAGCATGGCTGCGCTTACAGGCAGCGCCGATGATAAAGCCACCGAGCCAAACAAGCCGGTGACTACAAAGACGCAAGAAGTAGTAAAGAAACTCGCTATTGTCATTAAGGACGGCGAACGGATCGCAACGGTTATGCATAGCCGCAAGGTTGAGATCCTCTACAAGGATACCGGCGAAGTGGCCGAGATCGATCTGGCCGCCGTCGAGATCGTCGGCACGGAGGTAATACACCATGAAAGTTCTACGGGGGCTTCTTAACTTGGTGCGGTTCGTCCTGTTCTCGCTCCTGATTTTCGTCCGCCCCATCTTCGGGGCGGTCTTCGGGCTGGCGTCGGGCTTGTGCCTGTTGGGCTTCCTGTTCTGCGCGTTCTTTGTCCGCGACCAGCACACACCGCTATGGGCGTTCCTGGTTGCCGGCATCGCGTCTACGATGGTGCTTTGGTTCTATGACGCGCTGTTGTCGTTCCTGGCACCGGATGGTTACGTCATGATCGCGGAGCGGTAAGCGATGCAAAAGCGTCGGGATAGCGTTCCAGTTTCGAGGATGCGGAGAAGGTGCTACGTGACGTGGCCCGTATTTTCCGTGTTGTGGATTGAGTAATCTAAAGGTTCAAAATTAGCATGAAGAAAATTCGACTGACGGCCGAGCAATTTGATGCGCTCGTTGGCAAGACTAGGCTAAAAGAAAAGGGCATCGCTTACGCGCGTGCCGCGTTGGTTGACGGTCGCGGATACACCGAAATCGCCAATGAACTAGGCATAGGCCGCGCCGAGGTCTATCAGGCTGCGAACATTATTTTGAAGCAATTCGAGCCTGAAGGTTTCGAGTCGCACACATACACTGGACCTGCCGAAATGTTCGCTAAAATTGAGAGTGTCGTCGCGGAGTTTGAGGGCGTCCGAGTCGCTTAGGTAGGGGAGCCATTCGTTAAGTTGGGAGCGGGTTGCATAAAAATTAATACTAAAAACTAATAAATTTCAGATATGCAATCAATTTTTTGGGGCATGGACGCATCATGGACACATGGCATATCGACGTAACACAAAAGTTGATTCAGTACTGCTACAGTCGATCACAACTCAAGCTTGCTCAGCCAAGCCTTCAATCTATTATACAAAGACAAGAATTCGCAAAGTTTCATTATCACGAAGCCAATGACCTATTCAGTGCGTTTGCATCAAAACGATTGTCCGGCTCGTCTATTTTGCAAGTGGCATTCGGCGTAGAGATTATTCGTGATGATTTCTATTTATTTATGACAAAGTTTGGCGCGCATGTGCTCGCGTGCCTTCAGAGTTTGCACGCTATCCCTGACATCCTCGCGCACGCGATCTACTACTCAACGGGACTAGATCGCTCTGGAAAACCAATAAAGGAGGCGGCTATCAACGTGAAAACCGTTCTTGAGCGCCTGGAGCAAACGTCCGACCTTGAAGAAGTCTGCCGATATCTGACTTCGCTTGTCGATGATGGCTACTTTGGCCATCTTACCGCCCTATCGAATCACAGCAAGCATAGGAGCATTATTCCTACTTCGCTCTCCGAGGACATGACCGGCAAAGTACCAGAACGTCATCAACTAAAATTGGCGGCATTCACCTATAAGAAGGTCAACTATCCTGAAACTTGTGCGCGCGATTTCATTGAGTTGGAGTTCAATCGCATCTCAAAACTCGTTGTTGATATAGGAAACGCAATAAATACGGTACTTCATGCCAGATCACCCTAAAAGGATTGGTATTTTATCTGCACTTAGCGTGAGCACGCCAACATGAAACGCGAATCAGCACCGTCATTTTTACTTAATGCGATCCAGAATGAGCGTCAAATGTGAGTATAGCCATTTTCAAACGCGAGCCACTACATGTAACGGCTCGCATTTGAAAACGGGCGTGCTAGCATTCGACGCCGTTTTCGGCTCACAATAACTGCAAGTGAAACGGCGCTCGTGCTCACGTTATCTGCAAATGAGCTTGTAATCGACTGCGCCGGCTAGCATTCCACGGCGACGTGCTCACACTAACTGCAAATGAAATTCCTGAGTAAGTTGACAGACCGTTATCGACCCCAAAGCGGTCGATCAATTAATGCTGGAATATCGCTACGTGGGTAGCAACCGCGCAAGCCGGACTTCCGCACTTTCGGACTTGGAATCTTTGTACAAACTATCTAACTAGTGACTCGACCATGCCGAATCATTTCTTAAAAGCAGGCGCCAGCTTGTCAAGAACCTGGAGTTCGTGCTTCACTGTGCAGAGCAAGCGGCAAGCGGCCACACTGAAAAAATTAATGAAATTTGATCTACATGAACAGACCCATCTCACGATACCTTACTGCCCAAAAATTTAATTGGCTGCTTGCAGATGATGGCTTATATCTAGGTGCCGCAGCAGATCAGAGTGACAAGGACGAAGGAAAATATGACCACACCCTCCTATCTCGACTCATCTCACAGAAGATGCCAAATACGAGTGCTGCGCTGCTTCGAGACCTGGACAAGCTCCAGCTCGGCATGCAAGACTTCAAGAGAACCGACAGCTACTTAAGCTGCTGGTATCTGGGTGCTGAAGAATCTCAACAAATGTGGGACGAGTTTGGCATGAACGGAGTGCTAGTCGTCAGCGACTCTTGGACTATTCAAGATGCGCTCCCTGAGCCACTAAAATATGCATCCAAATTTCCTGAGGTTACTTACGACGACGTGCTCAAAGTCGTGGCAGGACATGACCCGCTTTCGGTAAAGAATGAGTGCTTCGTGGACGAACAAGAGTTTCGCTTGGTATTTGACCTCACACATTACTCTATCCTTACCGGATTTGAGTCACGCACCGCCGCTCACGTGGGCGACAAGCTCTCCCATTTGGACGAAAGCGTCACATCTGGAATGTCAAAAACAGGTATCGAACAAAGTCACAACGTAATTCGACGCAAAGGCAGTGGCCTAATATTGGACTACTCGCTGAATGCACTCATGAAGGAGGTTCGGCTCCACCCTTCCGCTACTGAGGAAGAATTGTTACACGTCGAGCGCCGCCTACGTGATAAAGGCATACACTGCCCTGTCCGTCACTCATCCCTCTGCGCTGCCGAATTATAAAACTGTTACTTGGCTATTATCCAGATTCGCCGGCCGAAAGGCCGGCGTAGCCGTTATCGTCTCTAAGGAAGTGAATCGCAACTGCGGAAAGGAATATGCAATGTCATTCCGACGAGATTAGGGCCAGGTTGCTACCTCAAGCCCTATCCTATTACTGCATCGACCTGAATGCTTTGTCGTTTTCATCGGGGCCGGCAAAGCTCACAAGTCGCTTGGCCGCTTCCATGAGAGCCAGACGGGCAAGCTGCGACGCATACGCCTTCGATTCGTCGAAGGACTTCAACTGGTCGATGTGATTTCCGTGCAAAATCTGTGACCTGCCCGCATCGTAGACTTCGCAAACCAGACCGGAGAGCGTCCTCTGCTTCTCCCCGTTATCCACGACCGAACTGGCCTTGCATCCCAATAGATTCACCAACATGTCGGTGATGCCAGACGCCTTCCCACCTGAGGCAAGAACATCCAAACTGGAGCCAAATTTAGCCAATGCGATTGCGCTATTGCTCTCCCTAGCCCCTTCGGCGTACCAATTCAATGCCGTCGCCCAACGCTGAGAAAGCAACGGATGCGTTGCGCTTGATGGTGCAACGACCGCATCAAGGATCCTTCCTAGGTAAGTGAAGTAGTCAGCATTGTCCGTGCAGACATCCTTCAAAACTTCATACCGGAGGTCACGGCGTTCGCGGCCGGCATAGGAACCAGGAAGCCATAGATGTCCGTTCGTTTCAATCATCGTGTACACCAACCCAGGCGGAAGACTCTCCGAGGAAAGGACTTGATGCTCAAAGAACCCAATGTCGCCGAAAATAAGCGATAGGCCATCGAGTGCGGCACGGCAAACGATCTCTGCCAAGCGCCGTGAAAGCACACGATCTTTCCCTTCAATCGTGACGCTGACGATGTATCCATATCGATTGATCGCAGGCCAGATGGAACTAGCCAACCCTTCCAGCTTTAACTCTGGATCCCCCGATTGCAGCGCCGAAGATATCTCATCCTTCCAAGTCTCATTCTCGGCGGGGAGGCCCAGGTAGTTAGCCTTAGCCCCCGGAGAAAAATCCACGCGTTGGAGCCAGAGTTCCCGGCTCATTATTGATACTGGGCCTAAATCAAATACAGCATTTCGTCCAAATCCTGACGTCGACGCAGGAAAATAGTGCTTAAACTGCTGGGTCAGTCCGTATAATCTTTCCGCGACTTCAGCCTTCAACGCGGCCTTGATTTCGTTCGCGGTTTTGTCGCTCCATACTTTTCCGTCCGCCGACAGCAACATGTGTACCTCCGCGACTGACTCTCGCACTACATTGCGGTAGACCGATTCATCTACCGTTTTCTGTCCTGGCTTGTCATTGACCAGGAGAGTGGACGCCACCGATTGAATCAGTTTCAGAGTGGTGTCGGTGAAATACCGTATCACCCCATTGCTCGTAGTCGTAAAGTTCGGCAGCTGGCCCGGGTTGCGCAGAACCTTGGCGTCGGCATGCCCGCCGGGATGCGTACGATCCAGTTCTTCGAACAGATTTTTGAGAATCTCGTTTAAGGTCATTTTTAATCCAGTTCTTCTTAAAAGTGGCGCGCAAACCGCTCGCTCAAGTGGCCTTCATGGTTGATCCTTTTAGGTTTCGCGTGCGCCCCGGGGTAGGCCCGTTCGTCGCTGTCTTCAAATGAGGATAACCTACCTCCAGCGCGTCCCGGAGGGGAGGAGGAGTCCATCCCATTGCTTCTGGCCGGTTGTTGACATTACCTGTGGAAAATTGTACCGTACGAATGTACCCAACTGAGCCACTATTATCGAGACAATGTGTGCGTCCCACAAGGGTCGAATTTGTACATTTGAGACATCACCGCCGGAGTGTCTAGACCCCAACGAGACGATATTCATGTCTTCTGGTATTTGCAGTTAGCGCGAGCACGCCGCCATGGAATGCGAGCCGGCGCCGTCGATTGCAAGCTCATTTGCAGATAGCGTGAGCACGGGCGCCCCGTCATTTGCAGTTAATTCGAGCCGAAAACGGCGTCGAATGCGAGCACCCCCGTTTTCAAACGCGAGCCGCTACAACTACATGTAGGGGCAGCTCACGAAACGGAAAAAATCGTAAGTCAAGTGTACTGCCTGTCAGATTGTATGTGCGAATGCATCACAAACAGTAGCGACTGCAACAAAGAGTGCCGCACCAGCGCTCCAACCTGCTGCAATAGAGTTTAAGCGCCCACTCTCTTTAGCTGCCGCCACCAAAGGTTTGGTGTTGACATGTGCCCTCCCTCCGACAAGGGCGATCCCTACAAGTTCGTGTGGCATAGATACTTGCGATGAGCGATACCAATACACAGCAGCAACAATGGCAGCGACAACGGCTAGTAGATTGAACACAAATGCAGGTGTTAAATGGGATGTCATGGGTTTACCTCTTTTTTGGTTACCAGTAGCATAGCAAGATTGCAGTATCAAGCTGAAATACACATCAACCGGGCGTCAATCGCGAACCGCCAACTACGTCAGGTTAAGGTTTGATGTTCTTTTGATCTTCAAGCAGCATAGGCAGATGCACGCCGACGAATGCTAGGAAAGAAAAGGCCTTCAGACTGTTGATTTCGCTGCCGTAGTCACAACATTCTCCATGCAATACTTGATGACGATTCAGGACAGTGAAGGCTTTTCCCGCGGCTTCGGCAGCTTTGTCACGGTCCGCCTCGCTTTTTAGGAAATCAAGCTGGTCCATTATGAGAAGCGGATGAAGGAGGCCGGTCAACTTGGCATCTGTTCCCACCATCGCGCGTAGAGCCGTCGCCCCTCGCGCCTCTCGTTGTCCTTTTTTATTGATGCTCATGGGCGACTTAACGTCCAATATCTCGGACAGTAAGCCGTCCGCCTGCGCGATAAACACAGGTATCGACAAGAAATACCCGGCCTCCCCAAAATTTCTATGGGCCGCGAACGCGGCCGTTATAGGCGCTGACCTATTCGGATGCCGCTGAGTCAACTCTTTTTCCACAAAGTCCAAGTTTTCACGATGGTATTGTGCCATTACTTCATCCAGCTCTTTAGAATCAATCCCGTCGAGTTTTTCTACCAGCGTAAGCACTCCCGACAAGGAATCATTCCAACCAAAAAACCATCCTTTCGAAGATGCCAAAATCATGGCCTTTTTCGAGAGGTCATGCATGGCGTTGACCCGTCTCGCCGCGTCTGCCCAATCAACTTTGCTTAACGCTATAAACGTTGCCTCGTGCTGTCTAACAAACTGTTCGGCTGCGTTGTTAAACCGTTTGCGAAAATCGTCTAGTTGCTCTAGACCACGTTGAATCGCGGGTGCATGAGGCTTCAGTTCCTTCAAAAAGTGTGTTGAGAGTACTTCGGCGATTGAGACAGTTTTTTGTTGTGACACTGTTTTTCCTTATTTTGAAAAGTCACTGCATTTGGATTGAGTAACGTGTAGATAAATCGGTTGTGGTGTCGGGGTTCGAGCGGGTTATCGCGTACTCGAATGCTTGCTGCACTTCCGTCATTTTGGAATACAA
Organism: Glaciimonas sp. GNP009; assembly: GCF_054343755.1. Taxonomy (NCBI): domain Bacteria; kingdom Pseudomonadati; phylum Pseudomonadota; class Betaproteobacteria; order Burkholderiales; family Oxalobacteraceae; genus Glaciimonas; species Glaciimonas sp. GNP009. The sequence goes on along the minus strand of NZ_JBTGUV010000002.1, from coordinate 16,528 downwards.
CATACTGAGAATCCTTCGCTATTAACACAGATATGAGGTCGAACTGACCCTTTCCGTGTTGAGTCGAACCTTGTGTGACCATCATTGAAAGATATCGGTTTGCTGTTCTCTGTTTTCCCTCAGTTTCGGCGCTGGCCGTGCCGTCATCCAATCAGCAGGGTAGTGATGCAAGAATGCCCTGGCTAATTCAGGATCGCGGCACTCCAACCAATCATCGTAGGCGTCGGACGGCACAATAACGAGTGAACGCTTTTCATCGCCAGGTTTGTGGAATCGCCGCATTAATGGATGATCGTCGGCATTGATCGTGAGCTGAGTGAAAGAAAAAGATTCAGTGCCGTCCAGTTCGGCCCAGGTTCGATACAAACCTGCGACCACAAACGGTGACTCGTCAGCCATTCCTATACACCAGCGAACGGGCGCACCGGATTCATAGTTGGGTTCAAAAAAACCTGTCATCGGCACCAGGCACAACCGGCATTCGCGCCAGTATTTTGCGTAGCTGCGTAAGGCTCCAACCGTCTCCACCCGCGCATTCATCGTGCTGTATGGTTTTACGCCAAGGGGTAATTTGGTTTTAGGAACCATGCCATACACCCCGCAAACTGCTTTTCTTCGCCCGTCTTGCCCGATGATGATAGGGGCAGGATAATCTTTCCAGGTCTCTGTTTTCCAGTCGAATTCGCCCTGTACTGGTGATTCAAAAGTTGTTTCGAGCACCTGACGGGATACCGGCAAATAGTTCACACACATAATGATGACTTTCCTGAAATTTGCTTACGATGCAGTTTAAATACTATCCACAGATCGGCAATTCTTCCCAATTAGTTGTGTATTCTGGCGATTTTTTTTCCTGACGCATCTTCCATGATTGCCTTGAGCCGTCCTGACTGAGTTTCAGAGTTCCCTTGCCATACCTGGTGTTGATCGCATCCAGTGTTTGCATGAGAGCAGGATGCTCGATCTCGGCCGCAAACAAGTCGCCTTGGTAGATCGAAGAATCACAAATTTCGCTCAAGATAACGCCAGCCTTCTTGTAGTAAAAGCCTGGCTTGTAGATCGATTTCAGACCGACTAGCGCCCAGCTTTGCAACGACATGCTGTTCGCGGTCGGCGTTGTGAGAGGGATGGTAACGCTTGGGCAGTATTGCGGCCGGTCTTCCCTGAATCTGTCCGTCATGATGAATACCTGCATCATGGCGGCAATGGAATTCTGATCGCGTAGCTTCTTGGCCGCGTTGCTAACAAAGTGGGCGAGGGCGTCCTGAAGAGCCTCCATCTCTGTCACTGCCTGACCAAACGACCGACTATTGATGATTTGCTGTTTCGCTGGAGCTACCTCTTCCAGCTCGATGCAGGCGTCACCGCGCAGTTCCCGGACCGTCTTTTCCATCACTACACCAAAACGATTGCGCATGCTGGCCACGTCTGCATCTCGCAATTGCAAGACACTTTCAATACCCATGCCGTTCAGAGCCGTCGTCAACCTACGACCGATTCCCCAAATTTCTTCGACCGGGATATTTTTGAGAACGCTGTTGACTTGGCGCTGGCAAAGCAAATTGATGTTGAACACCCCATTTGATCGCGGGTGCCGCTTCGCCACAAAATTGGACAACTTAGCCAGTGTTTTTGATGACCCGATGCCGACACAAACCGGAATCCCGGTGTCACGATAGACGCGCTTCCTCATCGCTCTCGAACGATCCTGGATGTCGGTGAAGCCAGTCAACTCCAGGAATGATTCATCGATGCTGTACACCTCCTGCATCGGGGAGAATTGACTGAGTATCGACATAACTCGATTACTCATATCGGCATACAGCACATAGTTAGAGGAAAACACTTCAATTCCTTGCTCGCGCACCAGATCGCGGATTTTGAACACAGGTACGCCCATTTTTACGCCCAGCGCCTTTGCCTCGTTGCTCCTGGAGACGGCACAGCCGTCATTGTTGGAAAGCACGATGACAGGCCTAGTCAAAAGATCCGGTCGAAAGATTCGCTCACAACTGACGTAAAAATTGTTGCAATCAATTAGTGCAATGCTGCGAGGCGCGCTCTGCATACTGACTCACACATTCAAGAGTTTGTGCAGATTGAATGTCACCACGCCCCAAATGCGCAGCTCTTGACCTTCCTTTAGCATAATCGGGGGAAAAGCCGGGTTCTCGGCCAATAGCCTCACAAGCTGACCACGCTGAAACAAACGTTTTACGGTAAATTCTTCATCAACGATGGCAAGAACAATGTGGTTATGTGCGGGCGTGATCGAGCGATCAACAATCAAGGTGTCATCATCATAGATGCCGATACCTAACATGGAGTCTCCACGAACGCGAAAAAGGAATGATGCCTGCTCATTCATAAGCAGATGTTCATTTAGATTGATCCGGCGTTGCGCATAGTCAGAGGCTGGCGACGGAAAACCAGCGTAAACGGGCCCATCGAACAACGTCAGCAGCAACGGAAAAGACGAGAGAGGGAGGGGGATATTCATAATTTATGCTGTATAAAAACACAGTATAAGAGCCCTTATATGAATCCGGCAAGCGTCAATAATATATTGACGACGATAGGAGCCCAGCAGTGCGTAAAAATAGCAAAAAATTAATACCTATTTAACTTGTGATGGCATTTTCTACGATTTTCCATATCAATCGTCCCCAAGTTTATTTCGCATAGTGCAGATGCAATCGGGCGCATCGCCGCTATGCGGCGACCGGGCTTCTCCGGGTTCGCTATTCGCTCATCCCCGCTCCGCGTGGACTGCTTCGCAGCCCTCCATATCCCTTGCGCAAATCCAAGTCAAAGGCAAGCGCCAAGCGCCCAAATTCACTACTACGGAAAACAAATTTCAGAGCACCATTGTAATTAGTTTTGTATATAGATAAGTTGTAGTTGATTAAAACAATTCATCGGTAAAACTATATACAAAACTATATACAAAACATATAATAGGTACATGGTTAATTCAGTGCTGATTGACCTTAACCCGACAATCTCTTAAAGGAAATATCATGCAATTATCTTCCCGATTTGGCCGTAACCAACACGTTTTGCGCTCGAATTCCCCACTGTCAGACGAGCAAATTACAGCAGTTGCCCCTTCGATTTTCGCGGAAGAAAAACACGCCAGCCGGTCAGATCGTTACACCTACATTCCGACAAGCGACGTGCTGCGCGGCTTGCGTAAAGAAGGCTTTAGCCCGTTCATGGTTTGCCAAACGCGCACTCGTGACGATGCGAAGCGCGACCATACAAAACACATGATCCGCTTGCGCCATGCAAGCCAGATCGACGGCAAGGAAGCCAACGAAATCATTTTGCTGAATAGCCATGATGGATCATCGTCGTATCAAATGCTGTCCGGTGTTTTCCGCTTCGTTTGCTCGAATGGCATGGTTTGCGGCGACATATTAAGTGATATCCGCATTCGTCATAAAGGCAACATCGTTGACAACGTGATCGAAGGCGCTTTTCGTGTCCTGGACGATTTCGATCTGGTCAACGGCCAAAAAGACGGGATGAAATCCTTAACGCTCAACGAGGGAGAGCAAGCAGCATTCGCCCGCGCTGCATTGTCTTTGAAATACGATACTGAATTGACACCGGCACCTATCACCGAAAATCAAATTCTGCGCCCAAAACGGATGGAAGACCGTTCTGATGATTTGTGGACAACTTTTAATTGCGTTCAAGAAAACTTGGTTAGAGGTGGTTTGCGTGGTCGCAGCGCTACCGGCCAAGTCAGTACGACACGCGAAGTAAAAGGGATTGACCAAAACATCAAACTCAATCGCGCCTTATGGGTTCTCGCGGAAGAAATGCGCAAAATTAAAGGCTAAGAAATTTAAACGAGGCGGATTTCGCCGCCTCATTTTACAAGTCAAATTTCGTCATGACGAAAAAATGACTTGATGGAGCGGATGAGTCTGGAAACCCTACGGGGGCGCCCTGGTACTACAAGCCCCGGTGTTTTAGAAAGGCGATGAGGTAGGGACTTATATGCAGGTCACCCATGACCCCTTTGGTGATAATGCAGGTCACCCATGACCCCTTTGGTGATAATGCAGGTCACCCACGACCCCTTTGGTGATAATGCAGGTCACCCATGACCCCTTTGGTGATAATGCAGGTCACCCACGACCCCTTTGGTGATAATGCAGGTCACCCATGACCCCTTTGGTGATAATGCAGGTCACCCACGACCCCTTTGGTGATAATGCAGGTCACCCATGACCCCTTTGGTGATAATGCAGGTCACCCACGACCCCTTTGGTGATAATGCAGGTCACCCACGACCCCTTTGGCGATGATACAGCTCACCCATGAACTACTAAAGAGATAGAGATGTTTACAGATCATTTCGGTCGATTCGTTCGTATTAAAAAAGAATTTTGAGTATTTTTCATAGATTTTTGGCATAACAGCAAATGGGTTCATTTCGTCGAACTAGCCGAAACAAAAAGATGGATCTACTTCAGCCGCCCGCGATGATATTTTTTCCGTAGAAGCTGATGCGTTTCTTCGTCATGACGAAGAAACGGCTTGAGATAGTACCTATTGCAGGATAGACTAGCGTAGGCAAGGTGGACCACTTTGCTGGATCCTCATTTCGTCATGACGAAATTTCGGTCCTCACTCGTTACCTCGCTGCGGGGAAAGTCTTAGAAATGCCATCTGCAAAGCCCCTGCTAAAAACGCGCGTCACTGATGAAATAAAGGTGGCGTTTCTTGCTCAAGCGCAAGCCCAAGGCCTGAGTGAGGCACGCTTGCTCGAAGTAATTGTCTCGGCTTTTTTGCAGCGCAATCCCCCTGCCTTCGCTGCGGCCGATTCGTCCCAGTCTGAAAAACTGGGAGGTGTGAAGTCTGAAGACGTGCGCGTTAGGTTGTCGCTATTTGAGTATCACGAGCTTGCGCGACTTGCGGACATTCGCCATTGGAAGCGCGGCACCTACTTGGCGCACCTGCTGCGCGTTCACCTAACCGGGCAACCCCGGTTTTCCGAAAATGAAATGCTCGCGTTGCGAGAAGCAACGACGCAGCTTTCTGCCATGGGGCGAAATGTGAATCAAATCGCACGCGCTTTGAATACGTCGCTAGACGAAGCACATTTAGCATTGGCTGTACCGTTCGAGGAAATGAAGGCGCTAATCGATCAAGAGCGGTCCAGCGTCAAAGACCTAATTAGAGCAAACCTGAAATCGTGGGGTGTGACCAATGGCGATTAACGGCGGATTTGCTCCTGGAGAATCGCACGACATTGACTTCCTGGTGAACGGGCGGCGCTCCCGGACGGAGCGCTTCACCTTGGGCGAGATGAAAGCGCAGCTAGCGCGCACGGTGAATCGTGTTCCGGAAGTTATGGTTAAGGTGTCGGGCGGCGGTAAGACGACGCAGCACGTCAGGGCGCACATGGACTACATCACGCGCAACGGGAAGTTAGATGCAGTCAATGACCAGGGCGAGAAAATAAGCGGCAAGGAAGACGTAAAGGAGCTGCACGATTCTTGGGACTTGGACGCTGCAAACGGCCAAGGTAAATACCGCCAAGCGTTCAACATCGTTTTGTCGATGCCGACTGGCACCGACCCGAAAGGCTTATTCAAGGCGGCGCAAAACTTCGCACGTGAGCGGTTCTACGGGCAGCATCAATACATGATGGTTCTGCATACGCCCGATACAGACCCCCACAAGAACGCCCCGCCGCATCCCCATGTTCACCTGGTCGTCAAAGCCGAAGGCTTCGACGGGAAGCGCCTTCATATCCGTAAGGCGACGCTCGAAGAATGGCGCGGCGACTTTGCCGAAAAGCTGCGCGAGCAAGGCATAGAGGCCAACGCAACCCCGAGGGACATTCGCGGAAAGACGCGCAAAGGGAAAACAGCCGGTATGCACTATGCAGAGAAGCGCGGCGACTCGACCGTCACGAAGAACAAATTCGAGGAAGCGCGACAAGAGCTAGTGCGCGGAGATCGCGAGCCGAAGCCCTGGGAGGTTGCCATCATCAACCGGCGCCAAGCCGTAGTGCGCTCGTTGTTAAATGTTGCTAAAGAGCTGCGGCACGACGGCGACGAAACACTAGCAACAGCCGTTGAACGTTATGCGAAGGAATTGCCCCGCCCCGAGACGGAGCGGCACCAGATGAAACGAGCAATAGTCGCACTGGTACAACGACAGCAGCAGACGCCTGAGCCTACCCAAGAACGCGATAGTGCCGAGCGCAATGGCGACAAGGAACGATAGGCAATGAAATAAGTAATATGAATTTATATATATTAAACTGTAGTAGCTCAGACTTCATCTAACACTGGCTGTCAGATGAATAAAGTCCGTAGGTCCGTTACTAGCAGCGACCTGCTTTTTCGTGACAATTCGCGCACTTTTCGTCTAGGCAAGATGCTACCCTTTCTATCTCTTATATGGTACGTTATGGATAAAGCGATTCGTAAACAGATCGAAGCGAACGAGATCGGTGCGATCGCGCTCGATACCGAGGTGTTCGACGCGAAGCAGCTCGCGCTGGAAGCAGGGTTGCTCCAGCGCGTGACGCAATTTGCCGATGGCGAAATTGCCGTGTTATTGCCAGATGTGATCGCCGGCGAGGTCGAGGCACATCTGCTTCAGGCCGCAAGCGATGCACAGGGCAAGCTCAAACGCGCGATGCGTCTCCTGGAGCATGCGCAACTGCTGTCACTGGTCGACGATGTAACGCCGGCGATGCAACTGCTCGCGAAGATCGCCGATCCGGCGGCTGCTACTGAAATCGCCAACCAACGCTTGGCCGGCTGGATTGAACGCACGGGCGCCGTGATCCTCAATGCGGGTGAGTATGTGACGCTGGATCAAGTGATGCTCCGATACTTTGGCGCGCAGGCGCCTTTTGCGGCCAGCGGGCCAAAGAAGCACGAGTTTCCGGATGCGGTCGCGCTACTAACCCTCGAGTGCTGGGCCAAACAGCACGAGAGTAAGGTGCTGGTGGTTTCAAACGATCCAGACTGGGTCCGTTACTGTGCAACGAGCCCACGTCTCGTCTTGGTTCGCGATCTTGCGGATGCCCTTAGCGGGTTTCAGGATCAGACTGCCAGCTATGCCGCGCGCCGGCTCGCCGAATTGCTGGGCGAAGGCGACCCGGTCGGTCTGCAAGCCGCATTGTTGCGAGAGCTGTCCGGTCAGGATGACAAGGTTGAATTCGATGTCGATGCGGACTCGCAATTCGAGTTTGAATCGGAGTGGGTGGAGGCGACCTTCACCGACGTCGAGCTGCCTGATCCAGAATGGGCTGCGAGGAGCTTTGAGGCCGTCGAGCATGGTGACGGTAGGGTGTTTGTCCAGGTCGACGCCACTGCGCTCGCGCAGGTCAGCAGCTACTTTAAATTTCGCAAGTGGGACGGTATCGACGGGGAGTACATGTCGATGGGAAGCGGCCAGATTGTCACCGACGAACGCATTCACATTGAAGCAATCGTTACGCTCGGCGGGAAAATTCCCGATCGGATGACGATTGAGGCGATCGAGATCCTTCCGCGAACACACCACATTGGTTTGAGCGACATTGAGCCGGATTGGATGAGCAACCCGGACAATTACGGCGAGGACAACCCGGACTGAGTGTGTTACGGCACGAGCAGCTCTGGTCAGCGGCCGTCCGGCACATGCAAACGTCTACCTCCGCCTAGGGGCGAAAGGAGGCGTTCATCCGACGCTCACTGTCAGGTCAAGTCTGAGCTACTACAATTAAACTTAACTTAACTTAACTTAATCTGACATTGGGTATCCGGTTAAGTTAAGTTTGGCCCCTATGCAACAACTGGGCGACACCAGCTAAGTGTAGTTATTAGCAATTTTCAGATCTATATAAATCTCCATCGAGAAGATCGAATGTTTCCGGATTTAGCTCGTTAAGCTAGTCTCATGCCCGTGGAAGACGATAGCGAATCAATAGTGACGCTCCTTTGCCTTTTGGGGGCTCAGAGAGGACATTATCTCCAGTTTTTATTTCGTCACGCATCACGGAACAACAAGTCGGCATGGAATGCCCCTTGGCTGGGTAGCCCCCTACTCGAGTATGCAAATTCCCGGCCCTAACATCGATAAAAATTTCGCCAGCGCTTGCTGCTTCAGCAAGCAATCGATGTAACATCATTTGAAAATCCGGCTTTGAAAGCCGAGGCTCGTTCCCAACTCGGACAGTTTTTTGGGGCAATTTAGAGGTTGCAAGATCTTGTACTGTTTCAGCCTTTGTGGACATGTGGTCATTCCAGGGGGGAGAAAGTTCGCGAATTAAATTATCTTCCAAACCTGCCGCCAAATTTATGCAAAATTCGCCGTGACTTTGTTGGCTCTGATCGAATAGCACAAAAATACTAACGGTTTTTCCCTTCGCTAGCGCATCCAGGATATTGCGGTTGTTCTTGATGTTGGTTGTACCGCCGTTTTGCGAGCTACTTGGAGGTGTTTTATAACCTTGCATGCGCGAGCGCAAGGTAGACGCTGTTTTTCCAATATAGCTGAGAGCGCCGTCAACCGCAAACGCATAGAGTACATCACGTTTGCCTGCAATAATTTTATCGAGGTCGAGGTCCAGCCCTCGTCCTGAAAGCAGCCATCTACCCGCGAGCGAGAAGCCAACGGTTGTCAATCGAGTGAGTTTTATTGGCATGATAGTTTTAGATGTTTCAGCGTTACATTCATAGGCGCGATTACGCCAGCGGTCAATGGATGTATCAGGCCAAGCATTGGACCCGCGAGATCAAAATTGTTCGAGCCTCATCCAGTTTCGAACCATTTGTTTTGGCTGAGAGTGATCTCTTTTCCTTTTTGCCTAGGAAGTAAGAAATTCGCTCGGCATTGGCCCCGGACGGATGAGGTAAGCCTCCCAGAATTCGATCTTCTTTCAGCACTCCCTCTTGGACCAGCCATGACAGTCCTTCGCTAACCTTGGGACCAAGTGGAATATACACGGCGTCGGGCAGCTGGGCGGACTCCTTAGCGAAATGGTCCAGCATTAGCTTACGCAGGAACGGTGTCTTCACCATGTTCGGTGTGCCGTTGTAATTCTCGTTGTTGACGAATACCGGATGGCACAGGATTGAGGTCGTCTGCACTATGTCGTCATGCTGGCTAAACAGCGCCGTGCAGCTTTCAATTTTCAGCCAGCGATGCAAGTGAATCTTGTCGAGTAGGCTAACCAGATTGGGGCGCATGGCTCCGCTAAAAGCGCCGGTTCGCTTGGCAGCAATTTGAGCGGCTTCGGGCGAAGCGCCAGCCTGCAGTTGCTGCTGCGCTTCAATCATCGCGTTTTTCCACTGGGTAAAGCCGGGCGTGATACCGACTAGGACGACCTTCGCCTTGGTGTTCACGAAATCGAACGGAATGTAATGGGCTGTCATTGCGCCGTCATGGCCGAACAAGAATTCGCTCGGAATCTGGGAGGCACTGGCGACGTTGCCAAAGTTAGTGGAACGAATGGCGTCGGTGTAGTGGGAAAAGAGAGTGATGTCCATAATTCCTTCTGTCGGGTAGTAAGTATGATGGCGGATCATACTGATTTTAATGGTTGATTTTCTTGGTCCGGGGGGCAATGGTGATTACCTGGCCGTCGTTCCCCACGATGGCGTAATAGTCCAGGTATTCTTCGATCTGGCTCGAGAGTCGGCCGGCATAGGCCATGACTCGGCGGCGCGATGCTTTATCGAAGTAGTGTTTCGTGGCATCCTTCCCGTCGTGCTCGATGGCCCCATAGTTGAGCAGGAGATCAATAATGATTGGTGGTATGCCACGCTGTTGCTGCCGGATCTTTGCATGATTGGTAAGCTTCATGACGGGTCTCCCTATTAAAGTGAACTACTGACGGTTCTTTCATCGGATTGCCGGGCGATATCCCGCAACGCACACTCAACCGCTGCAAGCTCTTCTTTGGCAAGCACCTCTCTCAGCCGGAGCTCGAACAGAGCAGCCGGAAACTCAAGGAGCTTGGCAAGGTCGCGAACGAAATTTGTATCCGAAAGACTCGATGCATCAAATTTGGTAACGCCATACTTAATACCAAGATCCTTGATCTGATTGGCCAATTCCTCGCTTTTTTGTTTTTCCGGTTCAAGGAAAAATGGGCGATCATAGATGACTCGGCGCAGATCCGCGAGGCTTGAAAACTTGCGTTTGGTGAGATCGATATCACCACTACCCCATCTACGCGCGACAGGCACATATCGGCCTTTCGCCTGCAGCCAGGCTTTCGCTGCTTCGATCGCAATGCGTGTCCGTTTTTCTTCATCAGAGTAGGTTGGAAGAGGATTGGCACGCTTGGGGTTGGCAGCTGCGCGGATACTCATTTCTTCCATGCCAGCAAGCAGGGCCATCTGGCGTACCGATAATCCGCCATCAAGACTGGTTGCGTCATCCTCTTTTGAGTTGGCCCCGAAGAAATAAGAAAAGTTTTCGTGTCCTTCCAAAACTCTTCTGGCGTTTGCTAGCTCGGCGACGGCTAAGCATCTTTGTGCGGCGGCAATTTCTTCACACGCACCATAGGAGTCCCATTCAGACATGAAAAGCGATTTGTTCATATCACAAAGAATGGCAGAGAGCATGGTGTAGTTGGTTTCATATTCCATGGGCTCGAAACTTTCGTCGAGAATGCCGAAATAACTATATAGATACATGCTTTCTAGGCATTTCGCGAATGACGTATCAGCGATGGCAGCATATGTAATCTTCATTTCCTCCACGGTGATCTCCGGGCCGAAGATGTCGTCCGGATCTTCGGGCGCTTCCCCCAAGACCTGCCAGATACTTGAATCGCCTTTCATCCATGCCATCGTGCGCATTTGATGTACATAGAGTATGAGCACATCACGGTGAAATTCTTCAGCCGTAAAGGGCATCGGGAAGCTGGCATCCTGTGTAGTAGCAGTTTCGGATACATTTTCCATCTGAGTGTTTATCGTGACCATTATCTTCCTATATAATTTTTCGTATGCATGTGCATATGTTTGTAATGCATGGCTTCATTGTATGAGGTTTTTTTAAGAATGTAAATATTATTTATGTATGTGCATACAATTGATATGTATGATTGGCAGTAAAAGGGTTTTTACTTTGCAAACTGACGATTTGGTTAGGGCGCTGGTTGTCGTACCGATTTACTCTTGATAAAAAGCGTTATCAAGAGTAAATTGGCGTGTCTATACCCGACTGACTTTTCGCTTCGAAAGTCAGCCCAGGCTAGTTACGGACAGCTGGGGAAATGACTTGGCGCGATTAGGACTGTTGGGTGATGTACTCGATGATCGCCGTGGCCAGCTTGGCCAATGCAATCACGAGCGCGATCCAGTTTTTGCGCACTGATGCTCCAGATGTGAAAAAGCCCGCACGGGGCGGGCAATAAAAAAGCCGCACAAGGCGGCTTTGGTAGGGGAGGGACGTAAATTATAAATGCCGCGTGAATAATGTACCGGATAGCGCACTTGAAACGGCCGTGAATGGCGCGTTAAAAGTGTACCAATCCCAGCCTGTAGTCTTATGCCCTTGATGGTGCATAAGAAAGGCGGAAAGGATGTTTCCCGTGGACATATACGTCAAAGTACGTCGCGCCGTGATGGTCGAGAACAAGAGTGAGCGTGCGGTTGCGCGCTACTTCGGTATCCATCGCAATACCGTCAGGAAGATGTGCCAGTTCGCGGCACCGCCGGGATATCGGCGAGCGCCGGCCCCGGTCTCTCCGACGCTGGCACCGTTCGCAGCCATCATCGACGCCATTCTCGAGGCCGATAAGCAAGTCCATGTGAAACAGCGCCATACGGCGGTACGTATCCGCGAACGATTACGTGACGAGCATGGCTACGACGGTAGCTACACCCTGGTGCGCGAGTACGTCAACGGTGTGGCCAGCCGGCAGAAGGAAGTGTTCATGCCACTGGCGCATCGCCCCGGCCATGCCCAGGTCGATTTCGGCGAAGCCGACGGGTACATCGGCGGCAAGAAGGTCCGCTTCCACTATTTCTGCCTGGACATGCCGCATTCGGATGCGTGTTTCGTCAAGGCGTATCCGACCGAAGACACGGAAGCCTTTCTGGACGGTCATCTTGCTGCCTTCGCGTTTCTCGGTGGCGTGCCGCAATCAATTCTGTACGACAACACCAGGATTGCAGTGGCCAAGATATTAGGCGATGGCCAGCGCCGACGGACCCATGCCTTTGCCGAGTTGCAGAGTTATTACTTGTTTGATGATAAATTCGGACGTCCCGCCAAAGGTAACGACAAGGGTAAAGTGGAAGGACTGGTCGGCTACAGCCGACGCCACTTCATGGTGCCATTGCCGGTGGCAGATGACTTCGCTGCATTGAATAGCCAATTGCTGGACGGCTGCCTGAAACGTCAGCGTGCCGTGCTGCGTGGTCAATCTGACACCATCGGCCAGCGCCTCATCCATGACCGGGCGGCATTGATGCCGTTGCCGGTAACGCTCTATGACGCCAGTCACAAGCAAACCAGCCGGGTATCATCGCAATCGTTGGTCCGTTACCGCACCAACGACTATTCGGTACCGACGCAATACGGTCATCAGGCGGTGCTGGTCAAAGGCACCGTCGACTGGGTCGACATCTATCTGGTTGGCAATCCGGAGTGCATTGCGCACCATCGTCGCAGTTATGCCAAAGCGGACTTCGTGGTGAACCCGCTGCACTATCTGGCGTTGCTGGAGAGGAAGCCGCGTGCGCTTGACCAGGCTGCACCGCTGCAAGAGTGGGCATTACCAGCGGCCTTCGAGCGATTGCGACGCCTGCTGGAAGCGCGCATGGACAAGCGTGGGCGCAAGGAATATATCCAGGTCCTGCGGTTGCTGGAAACCTTCAGCATCGGGCAAGTCGAGCGTGCCATTGGCCAGGCCCATCATCTGGGCGTGCTCAGCTTTGATGCCATCAAACACCTAGTATTGTGCGCCATCGAACGACGACCACCCAAGCTGGATTTAACCCTGTATCCGTATTTGCCGAACGCCACGGTCGGCACGACCGATGCCGGCAGCTACCTCAGCTTGCTCAGCGGGAATGCGCTACTGACGCAACCTGTTACCGGAGACCTCGCATGAACGCCAACAGCGCGGCGCTGTCCGAGACCACCACGGTGGCACCGCAGGTACTGTTGGTCAACCACTTCAAAGCCCTGAAGCTGCCGACCTTTGCCCGGGAGTATGAGAAGGTCGGCGCCGACTGCGCGCGTGAAGGCGTAGATTACCCACGCTATTTATTACGGTTGTGCGAACTCGAACGTATCGACCGTGAACGCCGCACGATGGAGCGGCGCATCCGTCTGGCCAGGTTTCCGGTGACCAAGAGTCTGGATACCTTCGACTTCATGGCGATGCCAACCTTAAACAAATCCCTGGTGCTCGAACTGACACGCTGTGAGTGGATTGATAAGCGCGAGAACGTCATCGCGTTAGGACCTTCGGGTGTTGGCAAGACGCATACTGCGCTGGCACTAGGATTAGCTGCCTGTCAGAAAGGACACAGCGTTGCCTTTACGACGGCCGCCGCCCTGGTCCATGAACTGATGGAAGCGCGTGACGAGAAACGACTGCGTGCCTTGCAAAAGCAACTGACTAACGTGAAGTTACTGATTATCGATGAACTGGGCTATGTGCCGTTCACAGCGGTCGGTGCGGAATTGTTGTTTGAGGTCTTTAGCCGACGCTATGAGCACGGTGCCACGCTGGTGACCTCGAATTTACCGTTTGACGAGTGGACCAGCGTCCTCGGTTCGGAGCGGCTGACTGGCGCCTTGCTTGACCGGCTTACCCATCACGTCCACATCCTGGAAATGAACGGCGAATCGTATCGATTGGCCACCAGCAAGAAACGGCAACAGCGCAATGTCAAACCAAACAGCACTGCTGAAAAAGGAGGGGCCACCCCGTAAAAGCAACGTCTTAAGGGAACGGGCTACGCTGCGCTGCGCCCGTCACCCCAACTCTGCAGAGTATAGAAATGTGCATTGAAAAGAGAACAATTCAGGCCCTCAACGGCTCTATTTATTAACCCGGATTGGTACACTTTTAACGCGCCATTTGGTACATCTTTACTCCGGCATTGACAGTAAATCGTCCCCCTTGAATAATACAGTAACACAATCGATGGTGCATTAGTCATGGCTAAAGGAGAGGTCATTGAAACACTCGCTCAGCGTTCTCAGTCGTCAAAATTTGACCGCGCAGCAGTTTGCCCAACTGGCAGACGTACCACCAGCCACCACTTGGTTCGCCAATATCAACAATCCCCAGACTAGGCGCGCGTACCAGCGTGATATCCAGGAATTCATGGTGTTCACCGGCATCGATCGGCCGGACCAGTTCAGAATTGTCGTGCGCGCGCATGTGCTCGCCTGGCGCCGCGATCTGGAACAGCGCGCCCTGGCTGGCGCGACGATCCGGCGCAAGCTGGCCGCGCTGTCGTCGCTGTTCGACTATCTGTGCGAAGCCAATGCGGTCGTTAGCAATCCGGTCAAAGGGGTAAAACGCCCGGCCATGACCAGTGCCGAAGGCAAGACGCCGGCGATTGGCGATCATCAGGCACGCGCCTTACTCAATGCACCGGACGTCACGACACTGCAGGGGCAGCGCGACCGCGCGATCCTGTCGACGCTGCTGTATCACGGCTTGCGGCGCGCTGAGCTATGTGCACTGACGGTCGGTGATATGCAGCAACGGCGCGGTGTCGTCCATCTACGCATTCACGGCAAGGGCGGCAAGCTGCGTTACGTGCCGCTGCATCCGGGGACCGCCGAGGTGATCGATGCGTACTTGCAGACGGCCGGCCACGCCAGCGATGCTCAGGGCGCACTATTCCGACCGCTGAAAAACAACATGCATAAGAATGCAGAGGCATCGATCACGCCCGACGGCGTCTACAAGATGCTGGCCGGTTATGCCGCTTCGTTAAAAATCGCCGTCGCCGGCTTCGGGCCGCATGCGCTGCGCGCGACGGCCGCTACCAATGCGCTCGACCACGAAGCTGATATCGCCAAAGTGCAGGAGTGGTTAGGGCACGCTAACATATCGACCACGCGCATCTACGACCGCAGAAAAATGCGGCCGGAAGATAGCCCTACCTTCAAAGTTTCGTATTAGTATTGCAATGCAAAAAGCCGACGTATAGGTCGGCGCGGGTATACAGGCAATGTGTGGTCTTAGACTGGATGCCCAGAGCCCCAAGCCTAGTTTTACGATTAGTGTTTGTCCTTCGGATCAGCGTTTCCGCGCTTCTTTCCAGAAATATTTTTTGTTTTGCTCGGTAAGTTTGGGACGATTGGAGGTTTGGGCGTGTTCAGTTTAGGTGTCGGCTTGCCTGAGGATGTTTTGCTGGATGCCATAATGATCTCTCTTCTATTGGTTGGATAAATACTCATTGCTACTGCAAAACAATACGGACGGGATTTAATAGGTTCCGGATGTTTTACAGTGCTGACGTAGTTTGAGCCCAGTGCGCACCTTTTTTATGGCATTCGATGGAAAACCTCTCGCTATCTAAAGTGACAATCTCCAATGTGGAGAATTTTGAACCGATCACACTGCTTCGGCCTATGCGTTTGTTCAAAAGTAAGCTAGGACTGAGGCCACACGTGCCCAGTGTGCCAACTCTCGAATTTCTGGTAGAAGCAGCGTTTGAATCGAAATCGACAGTGGTGGTACGGAGTGTTCTGGGCGACGAACAAAAAAATTACGAGCATGCATCGCGCGGCTGCAATAAACCCACTTCAGAAACTATAGCCAACATTCAGAGCAAGTTGGCGCAACTATCCTGGTTGTTTCCCGCATCGCAACCACTTGACTTATCGGTTCCGCTCGCGCCAGCCTTATTGGCTTGGGTGGGGAATATTGAAGCGCAATTTGTACAATTTTTGCGTCAGTCGACACTACATGGAAAAACCTGCCCTCACTGCGACAGCTTGGTTGTCGCAGATCCCGCTGAGTGGTGGGAGGCGACAGGTTTAGGGTTGGATGCACCCGCGTATCGGTTTATAGACCGGTTATTGAAAGGCCTTGTGGCGTGGGAAAAGATAGGGAATTCTCTGCTGCAGTTTTTCAATAAAAAACCTGATCCGAAAAATGCAGTGGCCCGGCTGCTGTCAGCAAAGAAGGGGCCGCTATGGCTTTGGTTTCAAGATTACACCCACGCAGCTAACGCACGCAATTTGATTGCACTTCATGCTCAATTGGAAAGTAAGGGAATTTTAGGAAGCAAGGACAAAGTAATAAGTTATGATCTTTTAAGCCATTGGTCGAGCACGCAACACCTAATCCCAGTCGCGGCGGTGCACCGGTTACTGGGAGCGCTCAATGACGCGGGTAGTCTGAAAAAGCGTCAATTCATTGCGCGCCAGTGCGAGCTTGTCCACGATCTGGTGCGTAGTACAGCAGTAGGGCTCAAGGCTCCTTCAACAGCAACGGTGCGGAATGTTGTCTTGCGCCGCTTCGAATTTTTGGTAGGGCTCGAGCATACATTAACGGTTGACACAACTACAAGTC
>NZ_JBTGUV010000001.1:0-277264 GCF_054343755.1 Glaciimonas sp. GNP009 | reverse complement strand
GCTCACGATTCAATACGTCACGCGATGCTGAAATATTTTATATTATGGGTAAAAAGCGTCCGATACCTCGGTGCCGATCGGCGACGATACCTTGGTTAGTACGTTGACGCCTCTGGTGGAATTAGCAAAGTAAGTACGAGAAGCTGAATTTGAACAAGTTCTGTTGCTGTTACAAGAATGCTTTATTAACGAACCAAAAGTTGCGTGAAGAAATTAATTCCCCCCCCAAAAAACAATGCAAATTTAATAATTAATGTGTAGGCAAATTTACCTGCCTGGCTTTCTTGCAACTGCGTGTAGATGAATTTGCCTGACAAGTTCGCCAAATCTATGAATTTAAAGAACAAATGAGGAAAATTTTTCAACTTGTACGCGTGTAGACAAATTTACCATGACGTTGTCGTGAAATTTGCCGCGGTCTACGTGAGGGGAGCCCCGCTGATACAATACCATCCGGATTCGATAAACTTTCATAATTTCATAATTTCAATGTTGCAACATTGCCAGTTTATGCTGCCAGAAATACCAGTTTATGGGTACCGCTACACTGCACTCGTCTAAGCCGGACGAGGTCGGAAATGGGGCATGAGCGAAAACGCAAGAAAGAATCGCCTTACCATGAGTTCGCTTCAGCGAGCGCATGGCAACCCGTCGCTCGCGCCCAGCCACTCGATTAAACGCTGGCCCAAGGACGTGGCCTCAACGATCCTGCCCGGCATCTAGCTTGCGCTTGGCCTTTTGAGTTGTCGCCTTGATGGGGGCTTGGGGATCGGCAACCGGCGCAGTGGCCTGCGACGCAGCCATGACGGGCATCGCATCCAGGGCGGTCTGCATCTGGCTGAACAGGCCGCCCACCGACGACGCCAGGTAGTCGTCGTAGCCGGGCGCGCCGAGTGTTTTGGCGATCGTCGAGGAATCGACGAAGCGCGTCATCTGAGCCTTGAATTCAGGGCTTTTGACGATCTGAGGGATTTGCTTGATAGCGGACGCCAACAGCCCCGGGTAATCCACCACGCCGTAATCCTTGATCTTGGCGACGACGAGTTCTGGGACCAACTGGGCGCCGCGCGTCGCTATCCAGGCGAGGTCCCAGATGTCGCGGTGGCGGATCTTGGCCGAGTCGGGACCCACTGGCTCGCCCTTGTTGTCTAAGAGCGATGTCGGGAACGCCAGGATCTTGTCCGCCATGATCTCGTCGAGCGACTCGGCGTTGACCATCACCATGGGCATGCCGCCCAAGACGTCGTAATTGGCTTTTAGCGGGACTAGCTCGCGGGTGTGGGCTGGGATGTTGGCGATCTCCAGCTTGATTTTCTGCCTTGGCATCGCGGGATTCTCCGGCGAGGTCTCGATCGAAATCCACCACTTGTCGACCCTGACATTCTGGATGCCGGCCTCGCCCACCTTCGCCGGCTTGTTGTTGACCAAGACTTTCAGGCCGAAGCGCTTCCCGATGCGCTTCTCGACGCAATCCTTGATTTTCTGCATGCTCTCGGCGGAAAAGTTTACGCCGCCCGCGAAGTCGAGATCCTCGCTGAACCGATCCGATCCGCGGCAGAGGCGTAGCGAGGTGCCGCCTTGAAACACCAGGTCTTTGAGGAGGCCTTCCGCGTCGAGAGCTTGGAATATCTCGTAATGCAGCAACTCCTTCTCCACCACGGGCCGCATCGCCGACAGGCCAGGGTTGGCCATGGCAAGGTCGACCAGCTCGCTGAAATCCTTCATGTCCTCGCTCATGCGTCTTCTCCTTGTGATTCGTCTCCAAGTTCTCGTCGATCAATCATGTTGACATTGCGTCCGACGCGCAAGAGGTCCTTGATGGCCGCCTGCTTGGTGGCGATCCGGAGAGGCCGGCCCTTGGCAAGCATCGTGCGCTTGACGATCTCCGCGACGCCCCGCTTGGTGTGCGTGAATTCGATCGTGCCGAAGGGGGTTTTGACCACACCGCTTTTCCCCGTCGTCATCACGTTCATGCGATTGATGGGAATCTGAGAGATCGCCCCATACTCGGACAGGATCGATTCCAAGCTAACGTAGGATAGGCATCCTGGACGCAGCGCCTTGGCGATCTCTTCGGCGACCCAGCGATTTTTGCTGGTTGCGGACGGGTTTAGGTACAGCCCCTTGGCCACCCGTTGCAACAGGCCGTCGGCGACCATGCGCTGCAGTGACTTCTCCATGGCTTTCTCGCCCTCTTCGGGGAAGAGCTTCTCGATGTCGCGTCGGGCCATGACATGCACGCCTCGGCGGTCAAGCTCTGAAAGCTTCCGGATCAATTCGATTTTCTTCATCAAGTAATCTCCAACCCGATTTTCAAGTAGGGAACGGGTAGACTTATTGTAGACGCGGGCAAAAGCAAAGTCAACATCAAGTATTCGATTACCCTATATATTAGTAGGAAAAGAGAGCACTTAATGGGTGTGGCAACAATTTTTGCAACCTGATCACAGTGCAAACGATCTTCATTGAGTGCAGTTAAAACCGGAGGCAACCGACCAGGTAGAGTTAGCGACATATGTGCTTCCTCACGATCGATTAAAGCGGTTGTCATGGGATGATTATTGAGGCGCGAATTGACGACGGCGTTGGCCTGGTTGCCTCCGGTTTTAACTGCACTCATTGACTGCGTACCAGCGGAAAATGGGAGTAAAAACGATTGTTGTATCCGAAATTTGTTGACCACTGCAGCTCTTGCTGATACTTTCCAGCGGCTCCTGCAAACTCTACACTTGATCGATGCCGTTAACATTGCGCAATCATGTCCGCAGGGGAAATCGCCTTTCCGGACGGTGCCCTATGCTTGTCATATCGGACGATGTTTATAGGGTAATCGTACTTTTTGATACAGATTGATACGGTTAATTTTTAATGTCTATTACTTACTCTAGTCTGAATCATCCTTTGCGTATCCACTTGGCGGCTGAAGTGCATTCGCGCCCATTCTTGCGCCTTGATGCCCCTGAAAGGCTGACGCATCTGGCTATTTATTCGCATCAGGGCAGCGACGTTAGCGAAGGCAGTGCAAGCACTCATTATGAGATGTTGTCTGCGCTCTGCGTACATTTTGGCGTGGCCCGTCCCAGTGCGGAAACAAAATATTTTTTCTATGACTTCGGCCGATTTCGCCTGAAATGGGAATGTCATACAGAATTTTCCACCTATACGTTTGCCGAAAAACACGAAACCACGTTATTGCTAACGGATGCATTTTCCCGAGTCCCCTTATCCCATCTTCCACATGAATGGCTGCTTGGCCTGCGCGGAAAAATCATCGTGGCCGCACATGTTGTGCTGGATCGAAGCGATGTCGCTACAGACGTGGCTGCTCAAGACTTGCGGCAACTGTTTGAAGGCAACATGCTGGTAGTGGGCAGCCAGGTATTGCAAGGAGGGGAAATATGGACGGATTTCCAGATTCAGTCAGACGGTTTCAGTCGCTTTGTCGTGCGCGACGTGGGTCTGCGTGAGCAGCAGGCCGGACATTTGATCCAGCGCGTGTTGGAAATCGAAACCTACCGCATGATGGCATTGCTCGGTTTGCCACATGCGCAGAAATCGGCACCCATCTTGAATGTCATCGAAGCGGAGTTGGCCATGCTGACTGCAACCATGGTGGATACTGATGCATTATCTAGTTCATCCCTTATGGAAGTGGACGATGAACAGGCATTGTTACGCCAAATCACAGGCTTGGCCGCCCGTATTGAAAAACTTTCACTGGAGAACAGTTATCGCTTCTCTGCGTCGCAAGCATACTTCCGTATAGTGCAGTCACGCATTGAAGAACTACGCGAAATCCGAATCGAAGGCGTACCTACGGTGGGTGAATTCATGGATCGCCGCTTGGCACCCGCCATGAATACCTGTACCTCCACTGCCCGCAGACAAGAAGCATTGGCTGAACGCATTGCACATACCAATGACTTATTGCGTACACGGGTCGGCATTGTTCAGGAACAGCAAAACCGAAAAATTCTGCAATCCATGAATAAACGGGCTGCCCAGCAATTGCGCCTCCAGCAGGCAGTCGAAGGCTTATCTGTGGTGGCCATCTCGTACTACTTAGCTGGCTTATTCAATTATGCGGGGAAAGCAGCGAAAGGCGCAGGCTGGCCAATCAATCCAGATATCATGACAGGTATTCTGGTTCCGATAATCGCAATCGGCGTGTGGTTGGGCTTACGAAGTCTTCATAAAAATATTCACACATTGTGATTATTACTAGGGCGTGTCCCCAATTAGCGTTATTGTAAAAAAGTTAAACTATATAAGTGTCGCTATTTACGCCAGCCAAATGACCGATGCAGCGAGGTGAATAGCGGCAAGGAGATTTCGTGCTGACTTGTCATATCTGGTTGCAATGGCTCTGAATTGCTTAAGTTTGCAAAAGAATGTTTCCACCAAATGCCGTTCTTTGTAGAGATACTTGTCATAGTCACGCGGTTGTTTCCGATTCTTCTTCGAGGGTATTACCGCGGTTCTTCCGACCGCTTTCAACGGCGTGATCATGCGGGCATCGGCATCGTAAGCTTTGTCGGCCAGCACCATTGGCGCTGTTAACTCTGAGATCAACACTTCAGCTCCCTCAAGATCGGAACATTGACCTTGTGTCAGATAAAAATTCACCGGATTGCCCAACGCATCAACGGTGGCATGAATTTTGGTGCTCAAGCCACCACTGGAGCGGCCTATCGCTTCACGGGTCTTTTTTTTGAACACCCACCATGCCAGCGCTATGCTGATGGGCGCGCACGATCGTACTGTCTATCATCGCGTACTCGTTATCTGCCGCTTGCGCTAAGTAATCAAACACCTTCTCCCACACACCGTTCACCGCCCAACGAATAAAGCGCGTATGGACTGTTTTCCACAATCCAAATCGTTCCGGCAAATCGCGCCACGGTATTCCCGCACGATAGCGGTACAGCACCGCTTCAACAAATAAACGATTGTCTTTACCGGTCGCCCCAACATCGCCTGCTTTGCCCGGCAATAGCCATTTTATTTGCTCCCATTGCTCATCGCTCAGACTGTAACGTCTCACTGTCATTTCCAGTAACCTCTTATCCAATACTGCTTAATAGCAGCTTCAGCGAGAGTTTACAAGACCGTTAATTGGGGACAGGCCCTAATGTGAGACAGTGTCCTAACCTAATAAATATAGACAGCGACTTTAATATTGTCTTTTTTATCTGTTGAAACGGACCTGTCCGGTGTCTTTCAAGAAATTTTTTGCCTGAGAGTAAGTAGTCGGTGCTGAATAAATCCAAGGCGCGGCCTCTGGCATAGGTTTTCTGCGTAAAAGTTGTTGCCGAATTTGCAGGAATAGGGAATATGGAATATTTCCATTCACTTCCTTGCAAATTTTGTCGAGGTATTTATGGGTCCGAAACCTGAGGCTGTAGCTTCCGGGCAACTTCGTGGGTTCCCGCTGCTGAACCATTTGAATCCGCGCCATCCTCTGATCGAGTTGGCCGAACTAATTGATTTGGACGCCATTGATCGCGTTGCTTCCGAGCCATTTCAATCCAGGCGCGGTCGTCCGGCTCTGCGTCTACGACTAATCGCTGGTTTGCTGTATTTACAGCATGTCTATGATTTGTCGGATGAAGAAGTGGTCTGGAGCTGGGTCGAGAATTCCTACTGGCAGGTGTTTACGGGCGAGGCGTATTTGCAGATCGAGCCGCCCATTGATCCCTTCAGTCTGGGGAGAATAGGGGAAACGGAAAAAATAGTACGTTAAGTGTGACGTCACTGTTGACGCCGACGCTAAATTAACCAGTGCGCCGGAAATTATTGACCCATCAGCAATTTCGGCTAACGTAGGCCCAGCGCGGGAGATGGTCAGCCGTGCATGGGTCAGTCAAAATCGGCAACCTAGGTCAAAAACGCATCGGCATCACCATATGGGGCTTAAAAAGTGCTGTAACTCGTTATTTTGAAAAGAAGTTTAAATTTTCTGAGCTTTGGGCGTAGCTCCCTCATATTGGAGCAACTGGCCGCTTTAGGGTGCTAGGCCCGTCATTTATGGAAACTAACTACTCATCGGTTAATCAGTCTGCCAATAGTTCTCGACCGAGACTGTGTAAAAACGCATGCAGTTAACAAACGGCGAGAGACCATTTACAATAAATCCATTTGACCTGCGAGCGTTCTCGCTACAGTTTTTAAAAACGTTCACGAAGAGCTTTCAGCAAGGTAACCCGCGTAATTGGCTGCAGCTATCATTCGCTGCTGATGTTAAGTACCAGATCGGGTACGTCCGGCATAACGTATTTCGTAAGCGCGAATATAAGCGTTAGGTGAATCCGGCAAATGTGCTTTAACTACAGCAACCAATATCTCCCTGTCCGTCCCGCTCATCGCCGCTATGATCGCCAGATGATCCTTCTCAACTTTTTTCAAATGTCCGGGTTCTGCGTATTTAACGGCACGAATCAGATGCGCCTGTTTTGCGCATTCGATGATACTTTCGACTAACTTGGTGTTGTTACATGCAGAATACTGCGCTTGATGGAATTCAATATTCAGATAGAAAACTGAACGCAGATCTCCTGCTGCAATAGCAGCCGAATGACGCGCCTGAATTTCTTCCATATTGGTCAGTATCGCTTGCGGCGCTGGTAGCGGCGTTCGCATTGCGGCGGCGACTTCCAGTATCTCGCGCACCTCATAGATTTCAATGACCTCGGTAGGAGTTAATTCCCGCACAAATGCGCCGCGATTCGGGATGCGCGTAATTAATCCTGCCGACTCCAGGTCATCTAGCACATCGCGGATCACATGACGTTTGGCGTTGAAGCGCTCGGCAAGCTCCTCTTCGACTAGCTTCTCTTTTGAGTGGAGCACGCCAAACACAATTTCCTCCTCCAACTGCTGAACCAAATTTGCACGCATGACAGACCTTATGATTTCTAGCTATTAATTAACAATATTATTTTATAGATAATACCAAAAATCGTTGAATATTATGTCATTATTATTGTTGACAATATAGTCGACAAATTATACAGTAAGAACCCTATCATATCAAGGCGGCGTATCATGAGACTTAGCAAACTCGAGCACTACAATATAGAGACCGTAAAACCGGAGCAAACAGTCAAGTTTTACACAGAGGTATTAGGACTGGAAAACGCCCCGCATAAGCGACCGGATGTCGGTCGGCCCGGAACCTGGATTTATGTAGGGGACGTGGCTGCCATTCACATCAATTTTATCGAAATCGATCAGTCTGGCAAGACTGGCGCCATCGATCATATCGCTTTTGAAGGCCATGATTATCACGATTTCTGTCGCCATATCGGCAGCCTCGGAGTCCCATTTGAAACCGTCGAGTCGCCAGCACTAAAGTTGGCACAAATCTATGTCATGGATCCAAATGGTATTCGCATCGAAATCAATATTCGAGGCGAGGAAATCAGCGGCTAAAATATCTCACCGCCTTCTGCAGGAGACATAGACTATCTCCGCAGAATGCATGTTTTACGCGAAGAGGCGCAAGACCGTCTGATGGGGTCCGGCCTCTCACCATAAAAACCCTACCACCAGGTTTCCAATTGAATGCCTACACTGGAGCCATGCAATGCATTCCCGAACTCCCCGTTTCTTGCAAGAGTGGTGCTGCTGATTGCAGCATCTTGCGCTGCTTTATTCCATTTTGCATAAGTATAAAATACGCGCAGTTCCGGGCGACTAAAAAATGATTTGCCCATCGCCAGCGTTGGTGCAATCGTGAACTTGGTCAGAGTACGGGTTGGCCCGTTGCTAGGACTGACGACGTCGTGACCGAGATCAAATTGCATCTTGAAGTGTTCAGTGATCGCATAGACCGGACGCACGCCGAGCGAGAACCAGTTCTGGTTATAGGTAGGACTGGTCCGGCGTTCGTAGATAGTGTCGAACATGCCACTAAATTGTGGAGTAATTTGCCACAGTAAACTTTCACTAAACCGCCAACGCTTTGAATTACTATCCGGGAAAATCTGATCAACAAAATTGATAGTGTCGCCGGCACCTTGCCCATACTGAATGGCAGCCTTGTTATACCCACCGAACAGTTGGTCCTGTTTATGCAGCACGGTCACCGAAAAACCGTTGTGGCCATTAGGGACGCCATCGGGCTTTTGCATCAGCGACAAACCTACTGTTAAATTACCATTTGTATTAGTCTTAAACCCATCGACCTGAAAGTCGTGACGATTCGTCAGGTTGGGCTGAAATTGATTGTCTTGGCGAAAAAACGCATAACTATACTTTAAGCCATTGATGTCGACATTGTCGATACCGGTACCCAGGCCACTTGGATTCCAATAGAAATAATCGATGGTGTGGATATCATGGCGATGGTAATAAATCCGGCCGGCCCATATGCGCGCATCTTGGTTCAATCCGGGAATATTGGTTGCCTCCAGATAAGCTTGCGGTAGCCGCACCGCCCCATTAGTACTGACGTTAAAATGCGGAAGCACATTGTTTGGATTATATAAGCTCACCATGGCATCAGCACTGACCCTCAAACCATTGGTAAAGGTGAACAGTTTCTGTTTTACTTCCAGCTCGCTATAGTCTTCACACTCATTACCAAGTCGATATTTACTGCTCGCCCCGGCCAGCTGAAAACACGGTTGCGCACCGCTACCATTTCCCCCTATCGACGCACCCGTGCCTGCCCGCACATAACCATGAAATTCAAAACCATCCACCCCGGCAAAGCCGCTGCTGCTCACACCGTCGTCGGCATAAGCAACACTCAACACGGTCGTCGAAATGACGGCACAAATTATTTCTTTACGCACTTGTGTCTCCTGATTTAGTTATTTTTGCGCTGTACCGCGCTTTTTATGACTGACTATTTTTTGATTTTTACGCGCTGATTCGCATCTCCTCTATGAGTGCTCCGGTGGCCTTACGCAATAAACCGGCATCGTTCATGACGGTGACCAGGTCACAACCATGCGCTACCATCTCTCGTGCAAAAGTAGTATCGGGACAAAAGATTCCGACCCGCAAATTGTTCGTCCGGGCTACGCTGATAATTCGCGCAATTTCTCCAGATACACGCGGGGAAAGCGGATTGGTAATGCCCCCTTCAAGCGTCATCGACAGATCGCTTGGTCCTATATACAGACCATCCAAACCTGGCACGCTGGCAATCTGCTCCAGGTTAGTCAGGGCCAGCTCAGTTTCTATCATCGCCCACGACAATACAGCGTCGTCGGCACCATCGGCATAATCAGCTCCGCCGTACAGCAGGCCGCGCGCCGGACCAAAACTTCGCTCACCCATAGGCGGGTAGCGCATCGACCGCACAAATGCTTCGCACTGCTCGCGCGTGTCGATCATCGGGCAGATAACGCCGTAGGCGCCCATATCGAGCACTTTCTGTATCAGCCATGCAGTGTTACCCGGCACACGCACCATCGGTACCGCTGCGGTGGTTGAAATCGCCTGTAACATGGTCAACGCAGTTTCGACATCAAACATTCCATGCTGCAAATCAACTGTCACCGCGTCGTAAGGCAGATGCGCAACCACCTCTGCGCTGTAACTGGAACCTATTGATAGCCATGCATTTAACGCACATCGTCCTTGCAGCCAGACGTCCTGCAATCCATTTGCTCGCATACTGTTCTCCTGATCGAAATGTTCTACATTGAGGCGCGGCTCACCTTGTCGGTGAAGCGCGCTTCACAGTTGTCCTTGCACGGTTATTCCAATGATTGCCAGTGGCCATCCTTCTGATTAGATGCGGTAGCGGCCGCTATCATGCGCATGCCGGCAAGTCCATCGGCGACGGTGGGCAAATTCGCCATGATGTCTGCGGTGTCGCCACCGGTGCGAGCGGCCACCAGCGCCAGTGCCATTTCCGCATAGATGTTGGCAAACGCCAATGGATAACCTTCCGGATGGCCAGGGCGGAAACGCGATGAACGTGCCACGAAATCGGAAGTGCCGTCTTGACCGGACCGCAGTATCATTTCCGGCGTATTTAACGGTCTGAAATGCAGGTATTCGGCATTTTCTTCGCGCCATTCCAGCGCTGCCTGATCGCCATAAATCCGAAACGACAAGCCATGCTGGGTGCCTGTTGCGACATAGCTGGCCCACAAGCGGCCGACAGCTCCTTCCTTGTAATCAAAATCAAGATAGGCGTTGTCATATACTTCACGCCGCGGTGCCAGTGTCTGCATACGCGCAGACAGGCGCTGAGGCAACATGCCAGTGATATAGCTCATTAAATGATAGCCGTGCGAGCCGACCTCGCCAAGCAGCGCTTCCTTGCCCATCGATGCGGCACGAAAGCGCCAGTGTCGTTGTGCAGGGTCCTCAGGTTCAACTGAGACACCCGGGGCACCTCCGGCAAATTCCATTTCTATCATGCGTATCCTTCCCAGCGCGCCAGATCTGACCAGATCACGGGCATGGCGCACCATCGGAAAACCGGAATAACAATGTGTGAGGACAAATAAACGCCCCGACGAAGCCACGCGTGCGGCTAGTTCTTCGGCTTCCGCGACTGTCCTGGTTAACGGTTTTTCGCAGATGACATCGATACCCGCTTCAAGAAACGCCAGCGCAACGTCCTTGTGTATTTGCGGAGGCGTGGCGATCACCACTACGTCAATCCCATCTGCGCGCGCAGCTTCGCGTTTTGCCATCTCCCTATAATCGGCATAAATACGATCGGCAGATACCAGCAACGCCGCACCTGTGGCACGGGATACTTCCTGGTCAATCGAAAAAGCGCCAGCCACCAGTTCATAGTAACCGTCGGTCTGATAAGCAATCCTGTGGGTCTCGCCAATAACAGAGTCAAAGCCGCCGCCGACCATGCCCAGCCGCAAACGACGGCCAAGTTTCGATAAAATAGTTGAGTTCATTTCGTGATTTCCAATGGTGAGAAAAAGATGATTAATGTTGCCGGGCACGCACTTTGGTGCGGCTTTCTTCGTGAGCAACGCGGATCGTGTCGAGATAAACCGCGCCGATTAGCACTACACCCACTACGATTTGTTGCAAGAATGGCTCCATACCGAAAACGTTCAGCGCAAAGCGAATGGTCGCCATGACTAATGCGCCGGTAATCGCACCGGTAACGCTGCCACGCCCACCCATCAGACTTGCCCCACCTATGACGGCAGCAGCGATAGCATCGAGCTCGTAACCGAGTCCGATACCGGGATGGGCTGAATTGATGCGGGACGAAAGTACCAGCGCGGCACAGCCGACAGCGAGTCCGGCAAACATATATATTTTTATTTTCAGCCGCTTGACGTCAACTCCGGCACGTCTGACGCTTTCTTCACTTGCGCCCATGGCAAATGCATAGCGGCCCATAGGTCGTTGGGTGAATACATAGTGAGCGAGGATTGCAAAGACGGCGACGATCCAGATAGGGAATGGAATACCTAACAAGTCGCCGTTGCCAATGTAGCCAAACCAGTTAGGAAAGCCATACATCGAATAGCCGCCGGAAAATTTTAATGCTGTTCCCTGCGCGATCCCCATCATGCCTAGCGTCACAATAAATGCGGGAAGCCGACCGTATGCAATCAGGAAGCCGTTGATCGCGCCACCCAGCACACCAAGGCCAAGGGCAACTAACAGTCCGGCTCCCATAGGTACCCCGAACATCGTGGTTGAAATCGCCATGACGACCATGGAAAGCGACATCATCGTGCCAACTGAAAGATCGATTCCGCCGGAAATGATGACTAACGTCATACCGATGGCAAGCAGTGCGCTGATTGACGCCTGCAAACCGATGGTCATCAGGTTGGCGCTAGTAAAAAAAGCTGGATGAATGATCGTGACAACCAGCAAGATGACGATTAGCAGCAGCAGCGGGCCGATCTTGTCGAACAGTCTCCATAAAGAACTGGCGAACACACCTGCATCAGAGCTCTGCGAGAGACTTTTAGTAAGAATATTTTTAGACATATTGCACCTAGACAGGAAGGGGTGATGGGGCAGCAATCGGGGGCTTCATATCACCCGTAATAATCATGTTTGCCAATTCATCTTTGCTGACCGCAGAGGTGGCAATCTCTCCAATCTTGCGGCCGTTCTTCATGATCACGCAACGATCACTAACCTCCATAACATCGTGCATGTTATGGGTGACATAAATCACCGCCATACCACGTGCGCGCAACTCTCGCACCAGCGCTAGCACCTTGCGGGTCTGGGCCACGCCTAATGCAGCCGTCGGTTCATCCATGATGATGATGCGGCAATCGGCGTTTACCGCTTTGGCAATAGCCACTGATTGCCGTTGACCGCCTGACAGATCTTTGATCTTGACGTCCACGCTGGGTAGATCGACGGCCAGCTCCTTGAGCAACTCCGTCGCCCGGTTTCGCATGCGCGCCGTATCGAAAAATGATAGGCCGGGAAAAATCGACTTGCGCAGCTCGTGTCCTAAAAAAAGGTTGGCAACGACATCTAGATTGTCGCAAAGTGCCAGATCCTGAAATACGGTCTGAATCCCCGCTTCGAGCGCCGCTTTTGGTGTTGGAAAGACGACTTTTTCGCCGCCCACAAAGAGTTCGCCCTCTTCGGGTACATAAGTACCGGAAATAACTTTGATCAGCGTTGATTTTCCAGCGCCGTTATCGCCGAGCAAGGCCACAACTTCACCTGCATTGAAATCGACTGAGACATCGTCGAGCGCAAACAGCGCGCCGAATTGCTTCCGCACATGGCGGACGGAAAGAAGTGCCATAGACCCTCCAAAATGTAGTGGTGAATAATGTGTTGATTCGATAGCAATGAAGCGACGATTCCTAGCGAATGTCGCTTTTTTACGGATGTGTTTATATAGCTGCACCCGACTTAATGTGGTTTGCTAAAAACAAGCTCATCCCTTTTGGATGCCATTCGCTTTCGCGAAAGCATCGACGTTGAGCGGTGTCACCACAATCAATCCGGCATCAATATGTTTAGAAAAATCGGATGGCTGTTTTTCACCCTTCATCAGTTGTCCCAATATCTCAACCGCTTTACCGCCCATGACATCGGGATACACCGAAATTGTGGCTGACATCTTTCCAGCCCAGATTTGCCGGACCGCTTCGGCGACACCATCGAAGCCGACAATTTTGACATCAGAAAATTTCTTGGCTTGCACCGCGTTACCGCTGGCTTCTGCCTTCTTCGCTGCACGATCAAGCACCTGACGGGCACCGATTCCCATCATGTCTGAGGCAGCGAAGATGAGGTCAAGATCAGGGTGAGCGGCAATGATTCCTTCAGTGGCTTGCACGCCACCCGGCAAGGTCCAATGCCCGGTAATGGAACTTACTAGTTGGATACCTGGGTATTTTTTGAGCGACTCATGGAAACCTTGCGTGCGCTGGGCAGCGGTTGAGCCGCCGGGTTCACCTTCCAGCATTGCCGCTTTGCCTTTTCCTGCGATCAGCTTAGCGCCGTAATCTGCCGCAGCGCCTGATGCTCTAAGATTATCGCCATCAATCAATGTGACGTACGCGTCGCCATCTGTCTTGCTGTCGACCAACACTACAAAAATGCCAGCCTGCTTCGCCTTGCGGAGTACATTGCCCAAACCACGCTCGACGACCGGCGCAAGGACAATGCCCCCAAATTCGCCGCGAGCGATAAGAGCTTCGATAGTGTTAATTTGATCCAGAATAGCGACGTCGTTACGCGATCCGAAGCGCTCGGTCGGTATACCTAATTTGGCTGCAGCACGTTCTGCCGCCTCGACAATCTTGATCTGGAAGACATCATTGATGAGCGTCTTAGGCATGATGGCAATTTTTTTACCTGAACTGGCCACGGCACCAAATACGCCGCTGCAGGTTAATACGGCGGTGGCACCTAGTAAGACCTGTCCAAAACGTCGTCGTGAAAACTCTGTACTCATGCCCGTCTCCTTTTATGAATGCGCCCTTCAAATGAGGTGCGTTATGCTTAGTATAGAACTCCCAACAACTTTGTCAACAATTTGTTTGACATTTAAACCGAAGCTCATCATGATAGAACTTGATACAAGAGGTGCAACAGACCGAGCGACTCGGACACTGCGCCATATTCAACCCTGAGGAGAAAATATAATGATTAAAATTGGCTTGATTGGCGCGGGCTTCATCGGACAAATGCATGCGCTGGCATTTCGCAATGCATCTATGGCCAGCTGGTCACCCAAGATTGATATCAGTCTGGTGGCGATAGCCGACCAAAATTTGGAACTCGCCGCGGAGGCGCAGAAACGTTATGGTTTTGAGCGCATCACTGGTGACTGGCGTGAAGTGGCGAATGCCACGGATATCGACCTGCTCATCAACTGCGGACCGAATCATCTTCATGCGGAACCAACGATTGCAGCTGCGAAAGCGGGTAAAGCAGTATTTTGTGAAAAACCCCTGGCAGGCTCCGCGGACGAGGCCTACCAGCTATGGAAAAACGTCGAGGCGACACGTGCCACCGCGATGTGCGCCTTCATGCACAGATCGATTCCGGCACTCAATCTGGCACGCGAAATGATTAAATCGGGCGAACTCGGAGAAATTCGCCATTACCGTTCGCGCTTCCTGCTCAATATGGTGACGGGCGACCCTTTATCCTGGCGTTTCAGCCGATCACAGGCTGGCCTTGGTGCGCTCGGGGACTTAGGATCACACCATGTCGATCAGGCGCGTTTCCTGGTTGGCGAAGTAACCTCTGTAGCGGCCATGACCAATACCTGGACCAAAGATCCTGCCGGCAAAATCACCGACGTCAACGACGATTCTTTTATTTGCGCCGCTCAGCTCGACAATGGCGCCAGCGCTTCTTTTGAAGCTTCACGCGTGGCCAGTGCCCATAATCTGGGAGGGTTCATTGAGGTTGATGGCACCAAACGTTCTATCGCTTTCCATATGGAGCGGCTCAACGAACTCGTTATCTATGAACCAAAACGCGGCCCGCGTACCCAGATGGTGACTCAGGCAGAGCATCCCTATAGTGATTTCTGGTTGCCAATTGGTATCCAGGGTCAGCACCCCCTCGGCTGGAACGAATGCTTTGCCCATCAGGCGCGACACATGCTGGAAGCCATCGCCGCAGGTAAGCCGGTTGCTCCTCGGGCGACTTTCGAGGACGGCTACCGGGTCGCCGAAATTGTGGAGACTATCGCCCGTTCAGCGCAGTCACGCACATTCGAAACCGTGAAATTTCGCTCGCAAGGAGTTTAAAGTGATTAACTTTGCCATTATTGGAACCGGATGGATAGGCGGCATTCACGCCCAGCGCTTGCAGCAATGCGCGGGGGCGACGCTTGCTTGCGTGTTCGACGTTAATCCTGAAGCAAGCCGGGTCTTCGCCGAACGGCACGGCTGCCAGAGTGCAGCATCTCTGGAAGAAGCTTGTGAGAGAGCGGACGCCGTCATCATCGCTTCCTCAACGACTTCCCATAAAGAAGTCGCGTTGGTATGTATCGCCGCAGGCAAGCCGTTCCTGATGGAGAAGCCGGTAGCGCATGATCTGGATTCGGCGATTATTGTCAGAGATGCGGCACATCGCGCGGGTGTTGTCGCCAGCGTCGGCTTCAATCGACGCTTTGATGCGCGATATACACGCATTCGCGAAGCGGTAGCGACGGGACAGCTGGGACGTCTTGAAAGCTTGCGCTTTACCGTTAAAACGGCAACCCCGCCGTCGCCTGAATTTCTGAAGAGCTCTGGTGGACTGTTCGGAGAGTTCGGCATTCATTTTTTCGATCTGGCACGCTGGATTTCAGGCGAGGAACCAGTGGAAGTGTTTGCCACCGGCTCCACACTGATCGATCAGGCTTATGCCGATATCGGTCAAATCGACACCGGTGCCGTAATCGTGCGCATGCAAAGCGGCGCGTTGTTCCAGCTCGATATCGGCTGGCGCGCGACGTACGGGCATGATGAGCGCCTCGACGTATTCGGTTCCAAGGGCGTATTGACTTCCGGTGACCCTGCGATCAACTTGGTTTTGGCCGATGATGCGATCTCACAAAGTAACAGTCGCACGCATTTACCAGATTGGTTTGAACGATTTGACGCGACCTATCTTACTGAGCTTTCAGCATTTGTATATGCACTCAACCATGGCATCCTGCCGTCTCCTTCGCTGCATGACGGAGTGGTTGCCCAAACGCTGGTGGAGGCAGCCTATAAATCGATCGCGATAAACGCACCAATCCGATTGGCGTGAACGTCTTCTTTGCGTTGTTTTTCTGATATTTAATTGCGGTGCAGGCGTAGATTTGGTTTCGTTAGCGAAGATGCAGTAGAACTCTGCTGATATCTATTCATGGTTCCCAAACAGCATTAAAACGTCTAGCCCGTGAGATTGCGTATTGCTGAAAGTTAACCAGACTTACTCATTGTAAAATTTCCATATAACGACATGACAAATTCCATCCTGCTCGGCTGCATCGCCGATGATTTTACCGGCGGTACCGATCTAGCTAATATGCTGGTACGCGAAGGTATGCGCACAGTGCAAACCATCGGTGTGCCTGATCTGGCACCGACAAATGTCGACGCCATTGTGATTGCACTGAAATCACGTACGATGCCAGCGCATCAGGCTGTCGCGGAATCGTTAATCGCACTGGCGTGGTTGCGAAAACAGGGATGTCGTCAAATTTTCTTTAAATACTGCTCCACTTTTGATTCGACTGCCCAGGGTAACATCGGGCAAGTCACAGATGCCCTACTCGATGCATTAGGTACGGATTTCACGATTGCTTGCCCGGCATTTCCAGAAACTGGTCGTACCTTGTATCGCGGCCGTCTGTTTATTCACGACCAGCTACTCAACGAAGCGGGGATGCAAAACCATCCCCTGACGCCGATGACTGACGCTAATCTGGTACGTGTATTACAACAACAAACCACTGCTAAAGTAGGTCTGGTTGGCTATCCGGTAGTGGCGCAAGGTAGTCCTGCAATTGGTGCTGAAATGACCTCTCTACGCAAACAGGGTGTGCGCATGGCGATCGTTGATGCACTGGAAAATTCGGATTTATATGCCATAGGCGCTGCCTGCGTAGATTTAGCTTTAGTTACTGGTGGTTCCGGCATCGCTTTAGGTCTGCCTGCTAACTTTGTCCGAGCCGGCCTGTTAAGCCCACAGCAAAGTGCTCAGGCCAGCGAATTACCTGCGATTAATGGGTGGTCCGCAGTGCTGGCTGGCAGCGCTTCAATAGCGACTAATGCGCAAGTCTCTTCATGGAAGGAAAAACATCCATCCTTTCACATTGATGCGTTAGCCGTGGCCCGGGGCGAACCGGTGGTGGCAAACGCACTGGCGTTTGCACACCAGTATCTGGCAATACAAGCACCGCTGATTTACGCCACCACTACCCCAGTTCAAGTCAAACAGGTACAGTCTGAACTCGGCGCAGAAAGGGCGGGTGCGTTAATTGAAAATACCTTAGCTGAAATTGCCATCGGTTTGCTTCATCTAGGTGTGCGGCGCTTCGTAGTGGCGGGGGGAGAAACCTCCGGCGCGGTGGTGAAGGCGCTCAATATCACGACATTGCGAATAGGCAAGCAAATTGAGCCAGGTGTACCAGCGACCGTGTCAACGGGCGGTGTACCGTTAGCACTGGCACTTAAATCGGGCAATTTTGGTTCTATAGATTTTTTTGAAAAAGCACTGCATCAACTTGGAGATACGAGAATCAAGGATCTCGCTTAAGCGCCTATAAAATTCGACTTCATTTAATGTAATTGGGTAGAACAGATGAAGCGGAAAAATAGTACGTTAAGCTTCTATGACTGCTTTTCTAGCCTATTTCGGGCCAATAGCCGAGCAATGGTGGACGGATGCACATTGAAAAGTCGAGCAGCATCAGCAGCCGTTTTTTGACTGGAGCCGACCAAGTGAAGAATTTCTTTTTGTTGTCTTGGCGTGAGCTTGGGTCTGCGACCACCGATGCGACCTTCCTCACGGGCGGCCAACAAGCCGCTACGCGTGCGCTCGCGTAGCATGGCACGCTCGAACTCAGCGAACGAACCAACGATTTGCATCATCATTCGTCCTGCCGGTGAAGTCGTGTCGATGGCTTCGGTCATGCTGAGGAAACCAGCCCCCGCCAGCTCGATTTTCTCCATCAGTGCCAGCACGTCCTTGAGCGAGCGCGACAGACGATCGAGCTTCCAGACCACCAGCACGTCATCTTTGCGCAACTGATCGAGTAGGCGGCTCAATTCGGGGCGGGCCCAGCGGCCCGCAGATGCTTTTTCTTCAAATATCCTTCCGCATCCGGCTGCATGCAACGCGGTAATCTGTGCCGCGTTGTCTTGGTCCTGGGTGGAGACTCGGGCATAACCTATTCGCATGATCTGGTCTTTTCCTTACTCATCTTCAGTCTCCGTCGGGCCGAGTCGATTCTCCAGCCGCGCCTTCGATAGCGTCACCGCTTCATGGAGCTTTTGTTCCAGCAATTGCCGAGACGGCAAGCCGGTCAGGTATTCGGCGACATGGATGCCGCTTTGGCCAAGTTCCAGCAATTCTATCTGTTCACGGTTCTTCCCCGTGCACAATATGATCCCCAGCGGCGGTGCTTCGTCGGGTTCTTGTTCATATTTGGCAAGCCAACGCAGGTAAAGCTCCATCTGGCCTTTATCAGCAGCCTTGAATTCGCCCAGTTTCAGCTCGATCGCAACCAGACGTTTCAAACGGCGGTTGTAGAACAGCAAGTCGATGTAAAAATCATTATTATCAATTTGCAGCCGTTTTTGGCGAGCGACAAAGCTGAAGCCTGCGCCCAACTCCAGCAGGAAATTTTCCAACTCACGCAGAATGGCGTCTTCGAGGTCTCTTTCAAGGTAGCGATCCTGCAACCCAAGAAAGTCCAAGACATAGGGATCTTTTAGCACAAGATTAGGGCCCAGAATTCCTTGATTTCGCAGCGTCGCCAGTTCGGTTGTCAGCAATTCGTCGGGCTTGCGCGAGAGCGCGGTGCGCTCGAACAGCATGGAATCGAGCCGGCCCTGCAAGGTGCGGGTACTCCAGCCTTCGCTGCGACACATTTCCAGATAGAACTCGCGTTTAAGGGGATCGTCAATGTAGATCAGGCTGCGAAAATGGGTCCAACTCAATTGTCTACTCAGTGCGTAGACAATTTCCTCCGCCTCGAATATTTCGGCAAAGCGCAACATGTGACGTAGATTTTTGGTGCTAAGTCCACGACCATGATCGACCTCCAACTGTCGCGCCAGCATAGCGACGATCTGCTCTCCATAGCCAGCTCGTTCACCTTGGAGTATCTCAGTGTGTATGCGTCGACCGATGCGCCAGTAGAGCATCGTTAAAGCCGAGTTAACCGTCGCCGCCAGCCCAGCCTGCGCTTCGTTGATCAGTATGCGAATGTCGGTGACCAGTCCAGTGGCCGTTTCTTTCACTTGCATGCCTTGAGAATTCACAGGGTTACTCCTCGATACGGTATGTGTCACAAACCTGTTGCCAATCGAAGCCATTATGCAATACATTTATGCACCATGCAACCGCTACAGAGATGGTGTGCGACGATCTGGTTGCATAAAGGTTCGTTTGCGCAACGCGTCCCATCCATGCTCACAGGAGCCCGCATGCCCCGCCGTTCCATCCTGTCCGCCACCGAGCGGGGAAATCTGATGGACTTGTCCGGAGAGCAAGACGATCTAATCCAACACTACAGCTTCACGGCGTCCGATTTGTCCCTGATCCGGCAGCGTCGCGGCGACGCCAACCGCATCGGCTTCGCCGTTCAGCTTTGCCTGCTACGTTATCCGGGCTACGCGCTGGCCAGCGACATGCCGGTACCGTCTCCGGTAATCCAGTGGATCGCCCGCCAGATACGAAGTAATGCCGCCGCCTGGCCGCAGTACGGCGTTCGCGATGAAACGCGACGCGAACACTTTCAAGAACTGCGCACCTACCTCAGCCTGTCCGCGTTCAGTGTGTCGGATTTCCGCAGCCTGGTGCACAGCCTTGCCGATCTCGCCATGCAGACCGATAAAGGTCTGGTGCTCGCGACTCAGGCCTTGGAGACATTGCGACAGCGACACACCATTCTGCCGGCGCTGACTGTCATTGAGCGGGCCTGCGCGGAAGCGGTGACACGTGCCAACCGGCACATTTACCGGGCACTGCTGGAACCTCTGGAGCCGCACCATCTGCGCGAATTGGACAACCTGCTCAACGTTGCGCCGGACATCAATACCACCTGGCTGGTATGGCTGTGCCAGTCGCCATTGAGGCCAAATTCCCGTTACGTGCGGGCGCACATCGAGCGCCTGAAGATATCCCAGTCGCTCGCTTTGCCGGACGGGATCGGCCGCCAGATCCACCAGAACCGACTGCTGAAAATGGCACGGGAGGGCGCACAAATGACGCCGCGAGATCTGGAAGATTTCGAGGACAAGCGGCGTTACGCAACTTTGGTCGCGCTGGTGATTGAGGGCATGGCCACCGTCATCGACGAGCTGATCGACCTGCACGACCGGATCATGGTGAAACTTTTCAACGCCGCCAAGAACAAGCATCAGCAAGCGTTCCAGAAGCAGGGCCAGGCCTTTAATGATAAGGTGCGGCTGTATTCGAAGGTTGGCCGGGCGCTGGTCGAAGCGAAAGAATCCGGCGGCGATCCGTATGCCGCGATCGAAACAGTGCTTCCGTGGAGCGAGTTCGAACGAAGCGTCACCGAAGCAGCCCAGCTCGCCCAGCCACAGACCTTCGACTATCTGCACCTAATCGGGGAACAGTACGGCACACTACGTCGGTACACCCCCGAGTTCCTGGACGTGCTCAAGCTGAAGGCGGCACCGGCAGCGCAAACGATCCTGGACGCCATCAA
Source organism: Glaciimonas sp. GNP009 (assembly GCF_054343755.1). Classification (NCBI taxonomy): domain Bacteria; kingdom Pseudomonadati; phylum Pseudomonadota; class Betaproteobacteria; order Burkholderiales; family Oxalobacteraceae; genus Glaciimonas; species Glaciimonas sp. GNP009. Next base: position 256,440 of record NZ_JBTGUV010000001.1, on the reverse strand, counting down.
CGTGGTACGCCAGATGAACACGACCGGATCGAGCAAAGTGCCAGAGGATACCCCGACCTCATTCGTCAAGGCGCGGTGGAAGCCGCTGGTCATCACCGATGAGGGTATCGATCGCCGTTTCTACGAAATCTGCGTTCTCTCGGAGCTGAAAAACGCCCTGCGCTCAGGGGACATCTGGGTTGAGGGTTCGCGCCAGTTCAGAGATTTCGAGGACTACTTGCTGCCGCTGGACAAATTCACGGCGCTCAGGAGGGCGCGTGCGCTGCCCATTGCAATTAACCCGGACCTTGACCAGTACCTTCTGGAACGCGTGCTCTTATTGAACCAGCAACTGGCCATGGTCAACCGGCTTGCGCTGGCCAACGCGCTGCCCGATGCGATCATCACCGACACAGGATTAAAAATCACACCACAGGATCCAGTAGTGCCAGTATCGGCGCAGACGCTGATCGACCAGGCCAGCAATCTGTTGCCACGCATCAAAATTACCGAGCTGCTGATGGACGCGGACGACTGGACCGGTTTCACCCGTCATTTCGTACATCTGAAAAGCGGCGCCCAGGTTCAGGACCGGACGCTGTTGCTTTCGGCGATCCTGGCCGATGCGATCAACCTCGGCCTGACCAAGATGGCGGAATCGAGCCCGGGAGCGAATTACTCCAAGCTGTCGTGGCTGCAGGCCTGGCACATTCGGGACGAGACGTATTCGGCCGGTCTGGCCGATCTCGTCAATGTCCAGATTCGCCACCCATTTGCCGTGCACTGGGGCGACGGCAGCACCTCGTCGTCGGATGGACAGCGTTTCCGCACCAGCGGCCGGGCCGAAAGCACCGGCCACATCAATCCGAAGTGCGGGGCCGAGCCGGGAAAGATGGTCTACACCCATATTTCGGACACGTACGCACCGTTCAGTACCAAGATGGTCAACGTCGGCACGCGCGACTCGACCTACGTGCTCGACGGGCTGCTTTACCATGAGTCGGACCTGCGTATCGAGGAACATTACACGGACACGGCCGGCTTCACCGACCACGTGTTCGCGTTGATGCACATGCATGGATTTCGCTTCGCGCCGCGCATCCGCGACCTGGGCGACACGAAGTTGTACATTCCAGGCCTAATCTCCGACTACCCGGGTTTAAAGGCCATGATCGGCGGCACTCTGAACATCAAGCATGTGCGCGCGCAGTGGGACGAGATCCTGCGCCTTGCGTCGTCTATCAAGCACGGCACCGTCACCGCATCGCTCATGCTGCGCAAGCTTGGCAGCTACCCGCGCCAGAATGGCCTAGCGATCGCGCTGCGCGAGTGGGGCCGCATCGAGCGAACGTTGTTCATCCTCGACTGGCTGTAGAACGTCGAACTGCGCCGGCGTGTGCATGCAGGGTTAAACAAGGGGGAGGCGCGCAACGCCTTGGCCAGGGCGGTCTTCATCCACCAACTTGGCGAGATCAGGGACCGGACGTTCGAGCAGCAGCGGTACCGGGCCAGCGGCCTTAATCTGGTGACGGCGGCGATTGTGCTGTGGAATACCGTTTACCTGGAACGGGCTGCTCAGGCGTTGCGCGGCGGTGGCAGTTTGAAAGACGACTCCCTGCAGCGGTACATGTCACCGCTGGGCTGGGAGCACATCAACCTGACCGGCGATTACGTTTGGCGCCAGAACCGGAAAGTCGATGAGGGGCAATTTCGATCGCTACGGACGGGGGAATATCCTTAACGTACTATTTTTTCCGTTTCCCCTATTCTCCCCAGTCTAAGCCGTTGGCGCAAGCGCCTGGGCGAAGTCGGCATGAAAGAATTGCTGGCGCAGAGCGTTGAGGTGGCCAAACGGGCTACGGTCATCAAGCCCGCCAGCGTCAAACGCGTGATTGTCGATACGACGGTCATGGAGAAAGCGATTGTCCATCCGATCGACTCGCGCTTGCTGGCCCCCCCTGTGTCAGACTAGTTGTCGCCTCCCCTTAAAGAGCAATCTCTTATAAATACCGCGACCGATGAAATCGGAGCTTAAAAGAAATCAGTGCGGAATTAAACCTTGGTTTATCGACGCTGACAAGATGGATGAGGAACGCGGCGCTAGCAGCGCCGTCATCGCCATTACAAGGTGCGCAGCGTCCACAAGATTGGACAGTGCAAGAACGCCTTGCCGCCCTTGCTGAAAGTCATCGTTTAGCTGGTGAAGAATTAAATGCGTGGTGTAGAAATCGGGGATTATTTGCCTATCATCTGAGCCAATGGAGAACCCAGTTTTGCAAGCTGAGTTGTGATGGCCTGGACACCAACGCCATCGACAATCGCACGTTGAAACAAGAAAACGTGCGCTTGCAACGCGAATTACAGCGCAAAGAAAAAGCCTTAGCGGAGGCAGCGGCGTTACTGATACTATAAAAAAAGTTCCAAGCGCTGTGGGAGGACGCGGAAAAATGACGTCCCATTCAGAGCGCGAACACATCCTAGTTTTAGTAGCAGAAGCGGTCAATTCTGGCGCACGACAGAGTCAATCTTGCGTACTCATTACCCTGTCAGAACGCACTTTGCAGCGCTGGCAAAACGATCGCATTTCAGGCACGGCGGACCGTCGTCCAGCGCGGATACAAGCGCCTAAAAACAGCTTGAGCATGTTGGAACGCCAACGGTTGTTAGCCGTTGCCAATTCGGCGCAATTTGGCCATCTGCTACCCAGCCAGATCGTGCCACGCCTAGCCGATCAAGGGCAGTATATTGCCTCAGAGTCGACCTTCTATCGGGTACTTAAAGTAGCTAATCAGTGCGAGCATCGTGGTGCAGAAAGACCTGCAAAAGCGCGCCATAAACGTAAGCGATCCATTAAGCACGTCTGGTAAAACGCATCAAGAGTAGCGAAGATGGTGTCCACGTCAACAAGAGGTGGACACCTATGGTAGAGAATCACTCAGTATTATCGTGCGCTCTGGTCATCAAGCGCTTGCGAAACGGTCGTTGTCAGTATGACCCTCGCGCCAAGCGCGAATTAGTGGAAGCCGGTTTGCGACCGGGTGTATCGGTGGCCAAACTGGCGTATCAGCACGCCCTCAATGCTAATTTGTTGCGCAAGTGGATCGTCCAGTATCAGCGCGAAGGGGGTGCGGCATCCACTACGGTGGGGTGCGTGCCAGCGATTGCCTCTGCGTTTATCCCCGTGGTGGCGGTTAGCGCCGCAGCGCCGGTGACGGTTGCGACGCTGCGTGCCAGATTACCCAACGGCGTTGAGATCGATACCAGCTGCCCGGCTTGCGATGACTTATTCTCGCTCCTTCAGATGCTCTGCCAATTGCCATGTTCCGCTTCGACCCGGGACTGAAGGTATTTCTGCACCGGGATGCAGTCGATGGCCGCAAGAGCATTAACGGACTTGCCGCATTAGTGGAGCAGGCCTTGGGGCTCAATCCGTTTGCGGCTGCGGTCTATGTCTTCTGCAACAAGCGCCGCGACCGTATCAAACTCTTGCTCTGGGATCGCACCGGATTCTGGCTTCTGTTAAAGCGCCTGGAAGCAGACCGGTTCGCATGGCCACGCGAGGTGGCAATGCTGGAACTGACGGTCGAGCAATTACACTGGCTGCTCGATGGCATTGACCTGACGGCCATGCGCAAACACCCGCACCGCAGCTATGAACGCGCCAGTTAATTTCTTTCGCTGACTAAAACAGCGTTATTTCACCCGGTTGTTGTGGGCAAACGACGGGTGATGGCATGATTTAAAAATGACGTAAACCTACGGCGTGATGAAATCCGCTATGTTAACGTTCATGACCAGTTCCCCTCTTACTGCCGAACAATCCCGTGCGCTCATTGCTGAGCTTGATGCGGTACGTGGCGAACTGCGGGTTACGCAAGTCGAGCGCGATCTGCTCAAGGAACAACTCAAAGCCTTTCAGCGCCGATTATTTGGTGCCAAGAGCGAAGCCCGCAGCGCCGATCAACGTGACCTGTTTCTCAATGAGGCAGAGGCGCTGGCCGCAAACACTGCCCTGCCATCGCAAGAGAGCGACGTAGAAATTACCGTTCCCGGTCATTTGCGCAAGAAACCGGGCCGCAAGCCGCTGGACCCGGCGTTGCCACGCGAAGTCATTCGCACCACGTTGCCAAAATCGGCCCGTGTTTGCGCGCATGATGGCGCGATACTGGTGGAAATCGGCGTGGAAGTCAGCGAGCAACTCGATATTATTCCGCAGCAAGTACGTGTGATTCGGCATGAGCGGGTGAAATATGCCTGTCCCTGCTGCGATCAAAGCATCAAAGTTACCCCGGCTCGCTTGCGCATTATTCCCAAGGGATTGTTCACCGAAGCCGCGCTGGCCTGGTTCATTACCGCCAAATTCATCGACGGCTTGCCGCTGTACCGGATTGCGGCGTTAATCAAACACTTTGGCGGCGATATCTCGCGCAATACCCTGGCCGCCAGTGTGGTGCGCATCGGGATTGCTGTTCAACCGCTGATTAATTTACTGCGCGATCATTTGCTCGACAGTGAGGTCGTATTTGGCGATGAAACGGTGGTGCAGGTACTCAAGGAGCCCGGGCGCGCAGCCCAAACCAGGAGTTATATGTGGATTCAGATGAACGGCGGCGTCGGTCCGCCGGTACGGCTATTCGGCTATGCGCCAGGACGCAGTACCCAACATGGGGCCGATCTCTGGGCCGGCGTGCGCACGGGCGCTGCGTTAATGACCGACGGCTATGCGCCGTATAACGCGATATCGGCCGTCAATGGACTTGTCCATTTAGCGTGCTGGGCGCATGTGAGAAGGTATTTTATTGAAGCCGAAGCCGTACTGCCCAGGGAAGCGCGCAGTGCGCAGCAGCCAGCCACGCAATTCATTACTCTGATCGGTAAACTGTACGCGGCAGAATCTCGTGCCAGCACATTGACGGCGCTGCAACGACAACGTTTGCGCATGAAATACAGCAAAGCGGTGTTGGCAGCGATCAAAGTCTTGCTCGACCATCATCTGGCAACGACTGCGCCGAGCGGATTGCTGGGCAAAGCCTTGCAGTATCTGGCAGGGCAATGGCCCAAACTCACGCGCTATGTCGAGAACGGCACCTGGCCGATCGATAATAATGTGGCCGAGAACACGATTCGGCCGTTCGTGATCGGGCGCAAGAATTGGCTATTTGCCGATACCGTTGGTGGCGCAAAAGCCAGTGCCAATCTGTACTCATTGATTGAAACGTGCAAGGCGGGAAATATTGACGCTTACCAATATCTCACCGAAATGTTCACGGCACTGCCTTATGCCAATACTGTCGATGACTACGAAGCGCTGTTGCCCTGGAATCTGCAGCTGAAGAACCAGGCACCGGCATAAATCAATTTATGCCGCAAGGGACGTGGATGATTGATCGCTTACCCATAAACCGCGTGCTTTGTCAGCTACTGCGCCCAATCAATTGCTCAGTTGGGACATCACGTATTTGCCTACCCAGATCAAAGGAATCTATTTTTATCTGTATCTCTTCATGGATATTTTTAGTCGCAAAATCGTCGGCTGGCAGATCTATGAAACGGAAAGTAGCGAACAAGCTAGCGAGGTGATGGTGGACATTTGTCACCGAAATAATATTGCGCCAAATCAAGTGGTACTGCATTCGGACAACGGCAGTCCAATGAAGGGCGCGACCATGCTGGCCACGCTACAAATGTTGGGCGTCATACCGTCGTTTAGTCGGCCTGCCGTTAGCAATGACAACCCGTATTCTGAATCCCTATTTAAAACCATGAAATATCGGCCAGCCTATCCATAACAACCATTTGAAAGTCTCATCCAGGCAAGGCAGTGGGTAGGCACTTTCGCGCAGCGGTATAACGAAGAGCACCGTCACAGCGCTATCGGTTTCGTTACCCCAGCACAGCGCCACGCTGGCTTCGATGTTGCCATATTAAATGCACGCATCGATGTCTATCAAACCGCAAAAGCGAAACACCCAGAGCGCTGGAGTGGCGCTACGCGCAACTGGCAGCCAGTTCAGATTGTGCATTTGAATCCAGAAACAAATGAACCCAGAAAGGAACTCTACACAGATATCAAAATGGCCGCATAAATTTTATCTTTAGGCGACAACTAGCTTGAAAATTTCCGAAAGCGCGACAGAACCGTTTTAACTGCACTCCGGCGAAACTTGCAGCTTATTACAGAAAATGAGCGAACTGCGTGAACACTTAAGCCAATTCCTTAAACTTTTACGTCAGTGTGCTCAGCCAGAACTCCAGCCTTTTTAACACTCCCACTGAGGGAGTCCATATATATCACATTCATCAAACTGTAGGTCCGAGCAGCTCAACTATATCGTCGCAGAACAACGAAGGAGGATATGCTCAATTTTAAAACAATGCGTTTCCCGACCGATGTAAATTTGGTCTACATTCATTTATACGATGCTTATCCGCTTAGCTACGACGCATCGAGGAAATGATGGCCGGTGCGGTTACCGCCGCTCATAGCGGCGCATCTCGAAGACTGACTAGTCAGCAGCCGCTGAAGTTGGGTGCACGCTTCTGGTGGAATGCTTCGACGCCCTCGCGGAAGTCGTCCGATGCGCGCAACCGGCTGTAGCAATGCCCCTCGAGCTCGATGGCAATCGCCAGAGTAGTGTCTTCGGTATCGTTGAGCAGCTTCTTGGCGGTGCGCTGGGCAATCGGCGAAAACGCCCGCAGCTCCTCGACTAGCGCATCGGTGGCGCGTTCGAGTTCAGCATCAGCCACACACTCGGTAGCGATGCCCCAGTCGTATGCCTGCTGGCCGGAAATGCGGCGCGAACGCATTACAACATCTTTGGTACGCGTGATACCAACCATTTTCTGCAGCCGGGCCGACCCGCCGGAACCGGGGATCTGTCCCAGCTTCTGCTCGGGTAGTGCATAGCGCGTTGTTTCTGAGACGATGCGGAAGTCGCACGCCAGCGAAAGCTCGAAGCCGACGCCGAAGCAGAAGCCACGATTGGCTACGATCACCGGCTTGCTGCAGCGTGCTGGCGCGGCGATGTTCCAGGCCAGTTTCGAGACGTGCTCCGGCGTCGCGTCAAGGAAGCCGCGGATGTCGCCGCCGCTGGAGAAGTGCTCGCCGATGGCGCGCAGCACGATCACGCGTACCGTCGGATTCTCGTCGAGCGATTCGAACACCAACCGTAGCTGATCGCGCTGTGCCATCGAGATGATGTTGAACGGTGAACGGTCAAACACAATGTCGGCGCGCTCGCGCTCGGCATCAATGATCACCGAAAAACCGTCGAGTTGCTTAAGAAGGGTTTGCGCAGGGTGTGAGAGCTGGGTCATGGTGAGTCCTTTTTTGAATGCCATTGAAAGTTAGATGGGGTATGAAATGAGGCGATAGATTTACTGCGCGGGTTCCACTTCGTACTCGTGGGCCACCAGCTTGCGACGCAACAACTTTCCGACCGGCGAGCGCGGCACCTCGACCACGAACACGAAGGCGCGCGGCCGCTTGAAATTTGCCAGACCGGAGGCACGGCAGTGGACGTCGAGTTCGGCCTCGGTTACTGCAGCCCGGCGCTTGATGAACGCGGTCACGCATTGGCCCCAGCGTGCATCGGGTAGGCCAACTACCGCCACTTCGTCGACCGCCGGGTGCAACGATAGCAGGCTCTCGATCTCCACCGGCGAAATGTTTTCTCCGCCGCTGATGATCATGTCGTCGGTGCGGCCAGAAACGAACAGGTCGCCGTCCTTATCGATGTAGCCGGTGTCGCCGGTGAAATACCAGCCTCCACGCAGCGATTTGGCATCAGCGTCCGGGCGCTTCCAGTAGCCTTCGAATGACTCGTCACCGGCCAGGTCGGCGATGATCTCGCCCTCCTCATAGCGCGCTGCTGCGAGCTCCGGGTCGCCGCCGTCGAGGCGCACCACACGGATACGTTGGTTGATACCGCCTCGGCCCGCGCTACCGGGCTTTTTCGCGGCGTCTGAATCGATACTGAAGGTATAGACCTCGGAAGAGCCGTAGTGGTTGACGAAAAGCGCCGGGCGAAAGAGAGTATTGAGCTTTTTGAGCAGCGCTTCGTTCATTGAAGCCCCGGCGAAACCGAGCTTGCGCACCGAAGATAGGTCGGTACCGGCGCAGTCCGGGTGAGCCACGACGTCGTGGTACAACGTAGGCACCAGATACAGGTTGGTGATGCGCTCCGCTTCGATGGCCGCCAGCACCGCCGACGGATCGAACTTCGGCACACAGACGAAACAACCGTCGACGAGCGTCATCGCCAGCAGCGAGCGTACCCCCATTGTGTGATAGAGCGGCATCACACCAAGCGTGCGCTCATTTCGTCCATATAGGTTCTGGGCGACGTGGGCCAGCGCCGCCGAACGCTCGTGGCGGTGGCGGCGCGGCACTCCTTTCGGCTTGCCGGTGGTGCCAGAAGTGTACAACATCAGCGACCAGTCGTCCGCTCCCGTGCTAAGCAACTGCACCGGCCCCGGCCCTTGCAGCAGATCTTCGAACGACAGCGTGGCGCCAGCCGCAACATCAACCTCGCCCACCGCGATGCGCTGCAAGGATTGCGCCACGGTCGACTGCGCTACGGCATCGGCTGAGACGTCCTGAAACACGATTGCGCGCGCCTCGGCGTCACTGGCACAATAATCGAGTTCATCCGGCTTGGCGCGCCAGTTGAGCGGCGTCACGATCACCCCGGCAAACTGACAGGCCCAATGCAGGGTCGCCATCTCCCAACGGTTCTGCAGGAGCACCACCAGATGGTCGCCGCGCTGCAAGCCGATCGCCTGCAGTCCTCCGGCCAGCGCCTTCACTTTTTCGAACCACCCGGCGTAGCTCAGGCGGAGGTCGCCGTCGACCAACGCGATCTGGTCCGGACTGCGCTCGGTTGACGCCAGGAAACTGCGGCCCAAATCAAGCATGTTCGATCCTCCCGCTGCGCTGCGCTGCAACTTCGAGCACGGCTTTAACGATGTTGGTGTATCCGGTACATCGGCACAGGTGGCCCGACAGCATCTCGCGCACCTGCTGTTCTGTCGGCGTGGACACCAGTTCCAGGAAGTGGCTGCATGACATAAGGATACCGGCTGTGCAAAATCCGCACTGCAGCGCATGGTTACGCTTGAACGCCTGCTGCAGGTCGCCCAGTTCATTACCAGCTACCGCGTCGCGGTTCAGCCCCTCGACGGTATCAACCTCGCGGCCGTCGGCCTGCACTGCAAGCTGCATGCACGAGCGCTGCGCCACGCCGTCGACGAGCACGGTGCAGGCGCCGCAAATGCCATGCTCGCAGCCGACGTGGGTGCCGGTCGCGCCAAGACTATGGCGCAGAAAGTCCGACAGCAGCATGCGCGCTTCGGCCGGAGCGCTGCGCGCCACCCCGTTCAGGATCAGCGTAATTGGATACGCTAGATTTTTTTCGTAGAGTTTCATGCGCTTGCCTTTGCTATTAATTGGCGCCCTAGTTGGCGCACCAGATGGCGCCGGTATTCGGCGCTGGCGTGGGTATCGCCCTGGGCTTCGAGCTCCCACGCAAAATCGTTGATCGCGCTTTCGAGGTCGGCGCCTGCCAGACGCGGCCAGCGCTTGCGTTGCGGCCGATCGGCAACACCACCTACCGTCAGCTCGATCGCAGCATCGGTCACAACCGCAGCCAGCGCCGCGATGGCGAAGTCGCCATGCCGCATCGATACCTCCTCAAAGGCATAGCGGGCGCCCTGCTGGAGCAGCGGAAACCGTACTTGCTCGACGATCTCGCCGGGCTTGATGGCCGTCATCAGCATGCCTCGAAAGAATTGCTCGGCCTTCAGCACTCGCCGGCCTACCTTCGAGCGCAACACCACCTCCCCTTGGAGCGCAGTCAGGCACAAGGGCAGCTCGGCGCTCGGGTCGGCATGGGCTACTGAGCCACACACGGTGCCACGGTTGCGGATTTGAAAATGAGAGATCCAGGGGAACACCAGATTCAGCAGCGGCACCTCGACCGCCAAGGTAGCGCGGTTCTCTACGCTGGCCTGGGTCGCGGCGGCGCCAATCACAAGGTTGTTATTTTCGATGCGGATATAATCAAGGTCGTGGCAGCGCGAGATGTCGATAAGCATGGCCGGTTGCGCCAAGCGGATATTCAACATCGCCATCAACGACTGACCGCCAGCAAGGATTTTCGCCTCTTCGCCATGCTGGGCCAGCAGGCTGACGGTTTCCTCTGCACTGTCAGCGCGGATGTAATCGAATGCAGCAGGTTTCATTGCGCTCCTCCAAATGCCTGCAGCAGGCGTTGCCACCAGGACAAACGAAGTGCGGCCCCCTTGCCGCCAGCCTGTCGACCAAGTTGTTCAAACAGCTGGTTCAACACGATCTTGGCCGCGCCTTCGAGCATGCGGCCGCCGACTGCCGCGACCTTGCCACTAACCGCCACGCTGTAGTCGTACGACAGGTGGGTACCGCCGTCGGCTGCATCCAGTCGGATCCGGCCAGCACCCTCGGCCGAACCGAGCGTGCTGACGCCCTTACCGCCAAGAGACAACCCATGCGGCGGATCGAAGTCAGACAGGCGAATTTCCGCGGCATATCGCGCCTTTACCAGGCCAATGCCGATAGTGACATCAGCGCGGTAGTGGTGCGGCCCGACCTGTACGAGCGCATGGCAGCCAGGAATCACCTTCACCAACGCATCTGGGTCGAGCAGCACGGCGTACACCTGTTCCGGAGTGGCTGGCAGGTCGACTGCGCCGGACATGGCCAACGCTTGACCGCCCTGAGGTGCCTTTATCGCTATTGCGGAGCGCGGCTTGCTCGGCGGTGGATCGGCGAAACCGAGCAGCGCATGCAACCGCGACGGCGTCATCGGCAGGCGCAGGTCGATCACGCCAATGGCGTCGGCCACCGCGTTGGCAATGCATACCGGGGTGCTCATGTTGTTGCCCTCACCCAGACCCTTGGCACCCAGCGGCGTAAACGGCGACAGTGTTTCAATGTGCACGATTACCGGCTCGGGTACTTCGCAACTGGTCGGCACCAGATAGTCGGCGAAGGTGCCAGACTGAAAGCTACCGTCGCTGCCGTAAGCAAATTCTTCCATCAGCGCGGCGCCGAGGCCTTGCGCGAATGCACCGCGGATCTGGCCGTCGGCCAAGCCCGGATTGAGAATGCGACCGGCGTCGTGGGAGGTGACGTAGCGGTCGATGCGCACCTTGCCAGTGGCCTTGTCGACTTCAACGGCACAGATGTCGAATACGAAACCGTAGGCGGCAGAACTATTGATGACGTCGTTTTCGTCCGGCGCCTGGAGCTGCTCCGGGGTCCAGAACACGGTTTCGCGCACGCCCGGTGCCATGCCGTCCGGCAAGCCAGCCGGCGACCAATGCGCGCCGCCAGCCACGCGGTGAAACGGCACATTGCGCGCGGGATTGTCGCGCACAAATATTTTACCGCCGGCAAATACTAGCTTATCCGGCGTGGCGTCGAGCATCGGCGCGGCGATCAGCGCCAGCTTGGCGCGCACCTTAATGGCGGTCAGGTGCACCGTTCCCGCCACCGCGCCAGCGAAGCGGCTCGAGTAATTACCGGCTGCGATGGACCAGCCGTCTTTTTGCGTATCCAGCTCGGCGTTAACCATGATGGCCGAAGGTTCGAGGCCCAACACGTCAGCGACCACCTGGCCGACCACAGTGCGGTGGCCCTGTCCTTGCGGCACAGAATCGATCATCACGCTGACGCTGCCGAGCGCATCGACGGCGACGGTGGCGCTTGTGTTGGCGCCGTTCTTCGGCCCGGCCTTGGCACGTTCCGCCGGTGTCAGCGCAGTGGTAATGTAGCCCATATTCGAAATCGACGGCTCGACGATGGCCGCGTAGCCTATGCCATACAGCCTGCCCTCGGCGCGGGCAGCATCGCGCCTCGCTTTCAGTTCGGAGAGGCCACCCTGCTCGACCGCCAGTGCGATCGACAACTGGTAGTTGCCGGAATCGAACAGTGAGCCAGCTGGCGCGCGGTAGGGGAAGGCGTCGGCTTGAACCAAGTTGCGTTTGATGACCTCGAGCGGATCAAGGTCGAGTTCGATGGCGATGCGCTGCATCAGGCGCTCAAGCGCAAAGTATACCTGTGGCCCGCCGAAGCCGCGCACTAGGCCAGACGGCGTCTTGTTGGTCAGAACGACTTGGTTATGCACGGCTAGGTGGCGGGTCTTGTAGGCGCCGGTCAGCATACCGTGCATGCGGTAGAACGTGGCTGGCTCGGGCGCACGCAGGTACGCGCCGCAATCGTCGACCTGATGGTAGCGCAACGCGGTGATGTCGCCGTCCAGGGTTAACGCCGCTTCGATCGTGGTGACCCGGTTAGTGGAAGACACCGAACCCTGCAGGTGCTCAAGCCGGTCTTCGATCCATTTGACTGGCGCGCCGGCCTTGCGCGACGCCAGACACAGCAGCACTATATAGGTTGACACCGCCTGCTTGGTGCCGAAGCTGCCACCCGAGTCGCGCGGTGAGCGCAGCCGCAGCTTGGTGCCGGAAACCTTCAGTGATCGTGCCATCACCGGGTGTAGCGCGAACGGCCCCTGGAAATTCGACAGCACGTCGTAGCCCTCCTCGCCCGCCAGGTATTCCGCCACCACCGCGAAGCACTCAATCGGGGTGCAGGAGTTGCGGGGGTAACGGACTTTGATCGACACGGTACGTTCAGCGGCGGCGAATGCCGCTTCCGGCTCGCCATACCTGAAGTGACGGTCGTTAACCAGGTTCGATCCGACTGCCGGATGCAACACCGGAGCATCAAGCGCCAGCGCGGCCTCGGGGTCGACCACCGCCGCCAGCTGGCGGTAGCTCACCTTGATAAGGTCAAGCGCGTCCTCCGCGAGGTAGCGACTCTCGGCCATTACCACCGCCACCGGTTCACCGACGTAGCGGGCGCGCTCCATGGCGAGGCACCAGTGTTCCATCGCCTGCTTGACGCCGACCGCGAACGGCGTTGCCCAAGCGGCAACGTCGGCGCCAGTCAGCACCGCGCGCACACCAGCCAAGGCCAAAGCATCGCTGCTGTCGATCGATAAGATCTCGGCGTGGCCGTGGGGCGAACGCAGGATAGCAGCGTGAAGGGTCCCGGGCTTGACACCGATATCGTCGGTGAAGCTGCCGCGGCCAGACAGCAGCGCGGCGTCCTCGACACGGGTCGCAGCCCGGCCGACGTGGCCTTGCAGCGTAGAGTGCGTCGGCGTGGCCTTATCCTCGGCGGGCAATGAAATGATCTGGTTCACGGTGGCAGCCTTTTTGCAGCATGATTCGTGCGAAAAGTATATGCCCAACTTGCAAGAAGAGCGTTACCGGGGAGTGAGGAGAATTACCGTACAGTCTTTTTTTTTCGGGGTTCAGGTTTGATAGTCGTACAGGTCGACGACCTTGCGGTACTGGCTCGGAAGCGCACCCAGGTGTTGCTGAAAAAAGCGGGTGAAATGGCTCTGGGCGCTAAAGCCCAGGCTTTCGGACAGGCTGATCAGCGAGTTGCGGGTTTGGGCCACGCCGTTGATAGCCGCTTCGATGCGCAGCACATTGGCGTACAAACTGGGGGTTAGGCTCGTATCTTGTTGAAATAACTTAAAAAAGTGGGCGCGCGAAAGACAAGCCTCTGCGGCCAGCTTATCGATGTCGAGTTCTGTGCCAACGTTCGCGCGCATGTACGACAGCGAGCGTCTGATCCGCGCATCGGGTACGTGCGACAGCGCGACGTTACGCAGCTTGTTGAACGTGCGCCACTCCGAGAACGTATCGATCACCGCAAGCATTAGGTTCGACAGTAGCATATCAAGCTGTTGAGCACTTAGTTGTTCAGCGTGCAGCATCTGCATGGCCAGCTGGTTGGCCAATGTGCTGACAGACTTTGCTATCTCCACGCAAGCCTGAGGGAAGAAACCGGGACTGCCGCTCGAAATAAATGCTCTTTCGATTTGGCCAAGCCACATCGGTTCGATATACAAGGCCAGGATAACGGTGCCGGGTGCATCCGGGTTGTGGTGGGTGTACGCGTGAGGCTCCCAAGAGTTCACCAGCACGACCGTCTTGTCGGTCAACGGGTAGAGCTTGTCGCGCACCGAAAAGAATGTATCCTCGCCGCTCACCTTGATCAAAACATGGCACTGAGAATGGCCGTGGGTGACCAAGGGTCGATCCATGTCGAGCAAGGCGACCCGTCCAAACTTCCCCAGCAAAATACGTACTGCAGCCGACATTTCCTCTCCCCAACTACTTGCGTCGAATTTGGCGCGCTGATGCCCCACTCGATTTATCATTCACTTTTTTAGCTTCTGTAGGTCTTAGTAACTTGGCCGCAGAATAAGTCACAATCATCGCATACATTTTGCAGAGAGGCCAGACTAGGCCCGCATGCATCTATCAATTTTTATGATATCAAACATAAATAATTATTAATATAACAGATGGAAATTACAGGCTATTCTCGTTTCATAAGCGGATGACTCCAAGTTCAGGAGCCGGCAGTCGACTCGCACATCAAAAAATACAGGAGACTATTGTGCAGACCTCAGATGAAAAATTCGACTACATCATCGTCGGTGGCGGCTCGGCAGGCTGCGTGTTGGCAAACCGACTGTCGGCTATCCCTAGCGTGCGGGTCGCACTGATCGAAGCCGGCCCCGACACCCCGCCGGGTGCCGTCCCCAAGGAAATTCTCGACAGCTATCCAATGCCTCTGTTCTGTGGCGACCGCTATATCTGGCCAAATTTGAAGGCGAAGGCGACCCCCACTGCCCCGCTCAAGGTCTACGAACAGGGCAAGGTGATGGGCGGCGGATCAAGCATCAATGTACAGGCGGCAAATCGCGGATTGCCGCGCGACTACGACGATTGGGCTGCACACGGCGCCACCGGCTGGGCTTGGAAGGATGTCCTACCGTACTTTCGTAAACTCGAACGCGACGTCGACTTCGGCGAGTCGGCGCTGCACGGCGGTAGTGGGCCAGTGCCGATACGGCGCATCCGTCCCGACACCTGGCCGCCATTTTGTACTACCTTCGCAGACGGTCTGCAGCGCAGCGGCCTGCCGTTTCTAGAAGATCAGAACGGCGACTTCGGTGACGGTATGTTTTCGGCCGCATTTTCGAACCTGGACGACCAGCGCGTCTCCACCGCGGCAGCCTACTTGGACCCGGCGACGCGGGCGCGCCCCAACCTGAAGATTCTTGCCAGTACCAACGTAGAACGCATTACGGTACAAAACGGCACTGCGCGCGGCGTGCTCGCGGTTGATGCTCAAGGGATGCGCATACAGTTCAACGCCGACGAAGTGATCCTCTGTGCCGGCGCGTTGCAGTCGCCCACCTTGCTCTTGCACGCCGGCATAGGCGATGCAAGGGCGCTGACTGGGTTGGGTATTGGCGTCGTCGCCGACCGGCCCGGCGTCGGCCGTAATCTGCAAGACCACCCATCGCTCACCTTCTGCCACTTTCTTGAGCCCGAATTCCGTATGCCGCTAGCCCGGCGCCGCGCCAGCATGACCGCGGCGCGCTTCTCATCAAACCTCGCCGGTTGCGACGCTTCCGACATGTACATGTCGAGCGCCACCCGAGCCGCCTGGCATAAGCTGGGTAACCGGCTCGGCCTATTCTTTTTGTGGTGTAATCGGCCGTTCTCGCGCGGCCAGGTTCAACTTACCTCGCGCGATCCGATGACGGCGCCCCAAATCGACCTGAACCTGCTCTCCGACGAACGCGACGTGCTCCGTCTCGCCATTGGCGTGCGCAAGCTGGCCCAGGTGGTCCAGCAAACTGCACTGCACCGTCACCCGGACGATTTTTTCCCGGCTGCATTTTCGCCGCGCGTCAAGGCGCTGAGCCGCTTCACCAACACCAACGCGGCCCTGACCACGGTCCTCGGTGCCATGCTCGATACACCGGCGCCCCTGCGGCGTTGGATCATCGAGACATTCGTCACTGGCGGCCAACGCATGTCGGCGCTACTGGCTGACGAACAGGCGTTGCATGCTTTCATTCGCAAGAACGTGTTCGGGGTATGGCACGCAAGCGGCACCTGCCGCATGGGTCTGGCCGCTGACCGCAGCGCCGTCACCGATCATGAAGGACGCGTTCATGAAGTGGCGAATCTGCGTGTGGTCGACGCGTCGCTGATGCCAAGCCTGCCTTCGGCAAATACGAACATCCCCACCATCATGATGGCGGAAAAGATTGCTGACGCAATTGTTGCGCGCTATCCCGCGCGCAATACGCTGCGTCAGGAAGAGGCAACCGCAGATCGCTGATATTCAAAAGCGACGGTTGATATCGTAGTAAAAACCCGGCGCGCTCTGGCGCGGCGAATACTTATAAGAGGAGACGGAAATGTCTGCAGTCATCACTCAAAACACACTCGACGCGCGGGAAAATAACCGCCATGTGCTCAGGGCGGTTATTGCCTCCTGTGTCGGTTGGTCGCTCGACCTGTTTGACCTGTTTATTCTGCTGTTTGTGGCGCCGGTGATTGGCCGCCTGTTTTTCCCTTCCGAAAATACGATGTGGTCGCTGGCAGCAGTCTACGCCTCGTTCGGCGTCACCTTGCTCATGCGCCCCCTCGGCTCAGCGCTGTTTGGATCTTACGCGGATGTACATGGCCGCAAGCGCGCAATGATCGTGTCCATGATCGGCGTGGGTGTATCGACAGCTCTGTTCGGCGTGCTACCAACCGTTAAGACGGTCGGTGTTGCCGCTCCGATACTGTTCATTATCATGCGGCTGATCCAAGGCGTGTTCGTTGGCGGCGTCGTGGCGTCGACCCACACGATCGGCACCGAGTCTGTGGCGCCGCGCTGGCGTGGCGCTGTGTCCGGCCTGATCGGCGGCGGCGGCTCAGGTCTCGGCGCCCTGTTCGCGTCCCTCGCCTTTTACATCATGTCGGCGATTTTTCCGGGCGACGCATTCGATGAATGGGGCTGGCGCTGTATGTTCTTCACAGGCATTATCAGCGCGGTGCTGGGCATCACGATCTTCAGCAAACTGGAAGAATCTCCGATGTTCAAAAAGATGCAGGAAACCAAGAAACTCGCCAAGGCGAAACGTTCGCCGATCCGAACCCTTTTTTCGCGCGACTACCGCTCTATCCTGTTCGTGAACCTGCTGCTAACAATCGGCGCCGGCAGCGGTTACTACTTGACCTCCGGCTTCCTGCCGACTTTCCTGAAGGTCGTCAACCACACGCGTGGGGAAACCGCGGGTTTCATCATGATGATCGCCAGTGTATCCGTCATCTTCGCGTCGGTGAGCGCCGGCCACCTAAGCACCCTCATCGGTCGCAAAAAAACCTTCCTGCTAGTTGGGGTTGCACGCCTGATCCTGTTGCCGTTAATCGCACTGACGCTGCCAGGCGTGACCGATACCATGGCGCTGGTGCTTTATGTCGTCCTCTTCAGCATGCTGGGAAGCGCCGGTTATGCGCCACTCCTGATATTCTTGAATGAGCGTTTCCCGACCGCTATCCGGGCCACCGGCACCGGCCTGTCGTGGAACATCGGCTTTGCCATCGGCGGTATCCTGCCCACATTCGTGTCGCTCGCTTCCCCGATGCCAAAGGATGTGCCGATGACGCTAGCGCTTTTCTTGGGTGGAATCAGCGTAATTTTCCTGATCGGCGCACTCGTCGTACCCGAGACGCTCGGCAACCTCGACAAGCCTGACGCTGTCTGAACTGAACCACCCGCCGCATGGTCCCGCACACGGGGCGATGCGGCACTCATACGCACCAGAGGCCACACATCATGCATCTTAAAGATCAGAAAATACGCCAACGGTCAAACCGCTTCCGCGAAGAATACCTCGCTGATACCCCCCGCTGGTATAAGGGCGAATTGCACCTTGGGTTCACGCTGCTATTCACCGGTAGCGTGATTGCCTATTGCGTATATCAGCTCGGCATTACCAGCTGGCAGGAACGGCTAGTCGCGATACCAATCTTCTTGTTCGGCAACTGGGCTGAGTGGTCCGCACACCGCTACTTGCTACACCGTCCGAGCAAGTATTTCAACGCGGTGTACAAACGCCACTGCGCCACGCACCACCAGTTCTTCACTCACGTGACGCTCGACTACGAAGACCACAAGGCATGGCGCGCGCTGCTGTTTCCTCCATTCGCACCGGTGATGTTCGTGCTGGCCGCTCTCCCGCCGGCGCTGCTGGTCGGTTGGTTATGGTCGGCCAACACCGGCTACATCGCGATGATCACCATGGCTGGCTATTTCTTGATGTATGAAGCGCTGCATGCCCTCTCGCACGTGGTAAATAGCCCATTTCTCGACAGTATCCCGTTAGTAAACTCGGTGCGCCGCATGCATGTGATCCACCACCATCCGGAACTGATGGCAACACGCAACTTCAACCTGACGTTCCCGATCTGCGATGCTTTGTTCGGAACAAGCGACCTGGAAAAAGGACTGATGGGAACGCTATTTCACGGCAGCGGACACGACAAGATGAGGGTGGAAGAGCGTCGGGTCGTTGGAATCGACGAACGAGATTAGGTCGTGCCTAAGCGCCCCGCCGCGTGGGGCGTAAAGTATTAGGGCGCAAATTTAGCGCGGACGACAGCGCCCCCCGGCAACGCCAGCCACCCGCAGGACAATCAAAGGATACGATAATGAAAAACTGTAATTTTCCACTGGGCAAGGCCGCCGATCTGCGGCAGTGGCTGGCGCACCTTGACGCCACAGGTCGCCTGGCGGTCATCCGTGACTGCGTGCCGCTCAAGCACCGGCTGGCAGCAATTGCCAAGCGCCTCGATGGCAAACAGGCTGCTTTCTTCCCGAAACCGGATGGACACGCAATCCCGGTCGTCTCCGGCTTTATGTCACGCCGTTCCTGGATTGCGGAAGCGATGAACGTCGAGCAGTCCGCGTTGCTGGCGGCTTTCCGCTGCGCTGCCGATAACCCACTACCATGGCACGAGGTCGCTGCCGCGGACGCGCCGTGTCAGCAAGTCGTGCACCGCGACATCGACATGCAGGCGCTATTGCCAATCCCCACTCATAGCGAACACGACAACGGTCCGTATATCACGGCTGGCTTGGTGATCGCCCGTAATCCGGTGACCGGGATCCAGAACGTGTCGATCAACCGCATTCAGGTGCACGCTAAGGACAGAATGGCGATCCTGATGCTGCCGCGTCACCTGCTTACGTTCTACCAACAGGCCGAAGCCAACAACCAATCGCTCGACGTGGCCGTAGTGATCGGCGCAGATCCGCTGACCTTGCTGGCCTCTCAAGCCATCACCCCGATCGACCATGATGAACTGGAGATTGCCGGCGCCCTGCACGGCGCACCGCTACCGGTCGTGAAGTGCCTGACCAGCGAGGTGCGCGTGCCGGCTAATGCTGAGATCGTCATCGAAGGCAAACTGCTGCCCCGAGTACGCGAACCCGAAGGACCATTCGGCGAATTCCCAAAATACTACAGCGCCCGGGAAAACCGCGAAGTGATCGTGGTCGAGGCGATCACCCACCGCACCAATCCGATCTTTCATACCATCGTGCCGGCCGAAATGGAGCATCTGCTGCTCGGTTCGATCCCGCGCGAAGCGACGCTGCTCGCGCACCTGCAGCGTAGCTTCCCCGGCGTGCTAGACGTTCATCTATCGATTGGCGGCGTCGGCCGGTATCACCTGTTTGTCAAGTTCAGCAAGCGCCGCGAGGGCGAGCCAAAGAATGTGATCCTGTGCGCGTTCGGCGCCCACTATGATATCAAGCAAGTGACGGTAGTCGACGATGATGTCGATGTGCACGATTCGCTGCAGGTCGAATGGGCGGTCGCCACGCGGTTTCAGGCCGACCGCGACCTGATCGTAATCGCCGGGGCCCAAGGCTCGGTGCTCGATCCTTCGACAACCGTCGGCATGAATGGTCCAGATGGCGAGGCCCCGCCAGCGCACCAGCAGGGCATCAGCGCCAAGATGGGCCTGGACGCCACCAAACCCGTCTCCTCCCCTGGGCATGTATTTACCAAAGTGCGCATCCCTGGAGAAAACGAGATAGACCTCGACCAAGAAATCGTCAGGGGCGCCACCGTCAACTGGGCCGACAATAAGGCGACGACGCCATGAATGCAAGTGTGCCAAAGCCACGCCTGATCGTCGCCATCACAGGTGCCAGCGGCGCCATCTTTGGGGTACGCCTACTCGAACAACTACGCGCATCGGGGGCCTGCGAAAGCCACTTGGTCATCTCGTCATCGGGCGTAATGACCGCGCAGCAAGAACTTGGGATGAAACGCGGCGAAATCGAACTGCTGGCCGACGTGGTCCATAACGTCAAGGATATCGGTGCCACAATCGCGAGCGGGTCGTTTCAGTCGGCCGGTATGGTGGTTGCACCGTGTTCTATGAGGACGCTGGCCAGCATCGCCCACGGCCTCGCCGACAACCTGATCAGCCGCGCCGCCGACGTCATCCTAAAAGAACGCCGGCGCCTGATATTGCTCGCCCGTGAAACGCCGCTTAACCTGGCACACCTGCGCAACATGACCAGTGTGACCGAGATGGGCGGTATCATTTTTCCTCCAGTACCGGCCTTCTACACGCAACCGCAGACGATCGACGACCTCGTCAACCATACGGTCGGCCGCCTGCTCGACTTGTTCTCGCTCCCTCACAGCGAACTCGTGAAACGCTGGGAAGGAATGCAGAAACAGGTGCCGACTGCCGGTCAGGAACTCTAAACCTCCCGCACTGATCTACGCGCACACTATTCAAATTACAAGGAAAACTCGTCGACATGAGCAATCTGCACGCACTCAATTTCATCGATGGCCAGTGGCAAGCTGCGAGCAACCACGCCACCGGCCAAAGCGTCAATCCGGCCAACGCTAACGTCATCGGTACGTATGCCGACAGTGGCAGCGACGATGCACGCCTTGCCATCGCCGCAGCAAGGGAGGCTTTTGAAACGTCGCTTTGGGCGCACGACGCGCGCTTGCGTCAGATGACACTGCTGCAATGGGCTGACCGGCTGGAGCGGCGCCCCGAACTGGCGCTGCTGCTGACTCAGGAAAACGGCAAGATAATGGCGCAGTCGCACGGCGAAATGACCGCGGCGATCTCCGAGATCCGCTACTATGCCGGACTAACCCGCCATATCCAGGGACACTTCATGGAAGTCGAACCTGGCGCATATTCGGCCACGCTGCGCGAAGCGGCTGGGGTCGCCGCCCTGATCATTCCATGGAATGCGCCTATCGTCCTGCTGATCCGCTCACTGGCACCGGCTTTGGCCGCCGGCTGCACGGTGGTGGTCAAGCCCGCGTACCAGACAGCGCAGATCACCACTCAGGTTTTGCGCGACCTGGCGGCGATCAAGACCTTGCCGCGCGGCGTGCTGAACTTGGTGCTCGAAAGCGGCAACGAAGTTGCTCAAGAGTTGGTGTCCTCCACCGACGTGGACGTGCTCAGCTTTACCGGATCGAACGGGACCGGGCAGCGCATCATGGCGGCTGCGGCACCGACGATGAAGAAGCTGTCGCTGGAACTGGGCGGAAAATCATGCTGTCTGGTGTTTCCGGACGCCTTGGCCGATACAGCAATCATCGCTAAACGCATCGCGGCTGCAGCCACTGTCATCTCCGGCCAACAGTGCACCGCCGCACGCCGCGTGCTGGTGCATGCATCGCGCTATGACGACATGAAGCGGGCGCTAAAGAACGCGCTCGAATCGATCGTGGTTGCGTCTGGCGATTCTGCGGGCGCCGACATGGGACCGCTGATCGACGCCGCCGCGCTGGCCAGCGTCGGCGGTGCCGTGGACCGCGCGCTCGATGTTTGCGATGAAGTTGTTGTGCGGGGTCGGCGGCTCGGCGGCAAACTGGCGGTAGGCAACTTCCTAACGCCAAGTCTGGTGGCCCACGACGATTCAAATGCTTTCTTTTCTCAGGAAGAGATCTTCGGTCCGTTCGTCGTACTCGAGAAATTTGGGGACGAAAAAGAAGCCGTTGCACGCGCCAATAACACCGTGTTTGGCTTGTCGGCCAGCATTTGGACCGCCGATGGTGACCGCAGTATGCGTATTGCGCGAGCCTTACGCAACGGCACCGTCTGGGTCAATGACCACAACCGACTATTTGCCGAGGCGGAGACCGGCGGTTACCGCCGCAGTGGAATCGGGCGCTTGCATGGTTACGAGGGTTTGGCGGACTTCCTTGAAACCAAGCACATCTTTCGCAACGCCGGAGTCGCGTAAAGCGGCGCACTGACTATTCGCTATGGTGGTTGGCGCCTTGCGTTGCCTTGGCTGACTCCGGTTCATGCTTTTGCCTGCGCAGGAGCATGTTCTGGGACAGCATGGCAATGAAAAGCTTGGTCGCCTGGTTTAATGGACGGCGCGGGTTCGCGACACTTACCACTTGCCTGATCAGGCGCGGCGACAAGATAGTATGCGAGTACAAGCTGCCTGCGCTCAGTTGGCGGTGCACTGCGATATGCGGGACGATTGTAGCAAGCTGGGTTTGTTCGACCAGTTTAATCGTCGTGACCAGTGAATCGATCTCGAATTTTGGTATAAGTTCGACATTCTCGCTTTGTGCGAAACTATCAATATTGCTTCGCAAACCATGGCCGCGTGTCGGTAATACCAATTGCAGACCGAGCGAGGACAGCTGCTGCAGCGTCAGTTGCGGCGGCACGGTGCCCTCATGCGCTGCGCTGGTAATGAGCACCATCTCTTCATCGACAATGTGTTCGACGTCCAGCGCCAGCAGACAACGCGGTTTGTTGACGATTGCCGCATCGAGCTGACCGCCCGACACCCAGTCGATGAGCGTGTTCGTGTAGCCGTCGGCTACCTTGACGCTGACATCCGGGTATTCATTCGAAAATTTACTTAACGTTTCGACCAGCACGCCCTCGGTAATGGAAGCGATCAGGCCGATACTGACATGGCCGCGGATAGTCTCATCATTGCTGAGTAACTGAGCGTGCGCACTCGAGAAGTCGCGCATAATCGGCAAGAATAGACGATACATCTGGCGGCCCGCCGCGGTCGGCACCATCCCTCGCCTGCTACGCTCGAACAATCGCTGGCCAATCTGCTCCTCGAGCCTGGCGATTTGCATGCTCAGCGCAGGCTGTACTATGTTCAGTCGATGCGCGGCACGGGTCACCGTACCATCTTCAAAGAGGGAAATAAAGTAATGAATCTGACGAAATTCCATGAGTGTGTGCGATAGATCCGCACGAAATTGTTAGGGTCTTTCCATTTTAGCGCATGTAAACCTAAGTATAAATGCCGCGTGAATAATGTACCGGATAGCGCACTTGAAACGGCCGTGAATGGCGCGTTAAAAGTGTACCAATCCCAGCCTGTAGTCTTATGCCCTTGATGGTGCATAAGAAAGGCGGAAAGGATGTTTCCCGTGGACATATACGTCAAAGTACGTCGCGCCGTGATGGTCGAGAACAAGAGTGAGCGTGCGGTTGCGCGCTACTTCGGTATCCATCGCAATACCGTCAGGAAGATGTGCCAGTTCGCGGCACCGCCGGGATATCGGCGAGCGCCGGCCCCGGTCTCTCCGACGCTGGCACCGTTCGCAGCTATCATCGACGCCATTCTGGAGGCCGATAAGCAAGTCCATGTGAAACAGCGCCATACGGCGGTACGTATCCGCGAACGATTACGTGACGAGCATGGCTACGACGGTAGCTACACCCTGGTGCGCGAGTACGTCAACGGTGTGGCCAGCCGGCAGAAGGAAGTGTTCATGCCACTGGCGCATCGCCCCGGCCATGCCCAGGTCGATTTTGGCGAAGCCGACGGGTACATCGGCGGCAAGAAGGTCCGCTTCCACTATTTCTGCCTGGACATGCCGCATTCGGATGCGTGTTTCGTCAAGGCGTATCCGACCGAAGACACGGAAGCCTTTCTGGACGGTCATCTTGCTGCCTTCGCGTTTCTCGGTGGCGTGCCGCAATCAATTCTGTACGACAACACCAGGATTGCAGTGGCCAAGATATTAGGCGATGGCCAGCGCCGACGGACCCATGCCTTTGCCGAATTGCAGAGCTACTACCTGTTTGACGACAAATTCGGACGTCCCGCCAAAGGTAACGACAAGGGTAAAGTGGAAGGACTGGTCGGCTACAGCCGACGCCACTTCATGGTGCCATTGCCGGTGGCAGATGACTTCGCTGCATTGAATAGCCAATTGCTGGACGGCTGCCTGAAACGTCAGCGTGCCGTGCTGCGTGGTCAATCCGACATCATCGGCCAGCGCCTCATCCATGACCGGGCGGCATTGATGCCGTTGCCGGTAACGCTCTATGACGCCAGTCACAAGCAAACCAGCCGGGTGTCATCGCAATCGTTGGTCCGTTACCGCACCAACGACTATTCGGTACCGACGCAATACGGTCATCAGGCGGTGCTGGTCAAAGGCACCGTCGACTGGGTCGACATCTATCTGGTTGGCAATCCGGAGTGCATTGCGCACCATCGTCGCAGTTATGCCAAAGCGGACTTCGTGGTGAACCCGCTGCACTATCTGGCGTTGCTGGAGAGGAAGCCGCGTGCGCTTGACCAGGCTGCACCGCTGCAAGAGTGGGCATTACCAGCGGCCTTCGAGCGATTGCGACGCCTGCTGGAAGCGCGCATGGACAAGCGTGGGCGCAAGGAATATATCCAGGTCCTGCGGCTGCTGGAAACTTTTAGTATCGGGCAAGTCGAACATGCCATTGGCCAGGCCCATCATCTGGGCGTGCTCAGCTTTGATGCCATCAAACACCTAGTATTGTGCGCCATCGAACGACGACCACCCAAGCTGGATTTAACCCTGTATCCGTATTTGCCGAACGCCACGGTCGGCACGACCGATGCCGGCAGCTACCTCAGCTTGCTCAGCGGGAATGCGCTACTGACGCAACCTGTTACCGGAGACCTCGCATGAACGCCAACAGCGCGGCGCTGTCGGAGACCACCACGGTGGCACCGCAGGTACTGTTGGTCAACCACTTCAAAGCCCTGAAGCTGCCGACCTTTGCCCGGGAGTATGAGAAGGTCGGCGCCGACTGCGCGCGTGAAGGCGTAGATTACCCACGCTATTTATTACGGTTGTGCGAACTCGAACGTATCGACCGTGAACGCCGCACGATGGAGCGGCGCATCCGTCTGGCCAGGTTTCCGGTGACCAAGAGTCTGGATACCTTCGACTTCATGGCGATGCCAACCTTAAACAAATCCCTGGTGCTCGAACTGACACGCTGTGAGTGGATTGATAAGCGCGAGAACGTCATCGCGTTAGGACCTTCGGGTGTTGGCAAGACGCATACTGCGCTGGCACTAGGATTAGCTGCCTGTCAGAAAGGACACAGCGTTGCCTTTACGACGGCCGCCGCCCTGGTCCATGAACTGATGGAAGCGCGTGACGAGAAACGACTGCGTGCCTTGCAAAAGCAACTGACTAACGTGAAGTTACTGATTGTCGATGAACTGGGCTATGTGCCGTTCACAGCGGTCGGTGCGGAATTGTTGTTTGAGGTCTTTAGCCGACGCTATGAGCACGGTGCCACGCTGGTGACCTCGAATTTACCGTTTGACGAGTGGACCAGCGTCCTCGGTTCGGAGCGGCTGACTGGCGCCTTGCTTGACCGGCTTACCCATCACGTCCACATCCTGGAAATGAACGGCGAATCGTATCGATTGGCCACTAGCAAGAAACGGCAACAGCGCAATGTCAAACCAAACAGCACTGCTGAAAAAGGAGGGGCCACCCCGTAAAAGCAACGTCTTGAGGGAACGGGCTACGCTGCGCTGCGCCCTTCACCCCAACTCTGCAGAGTATAGAAATGTGCATTGAAAAGAGAACAATTCAGGCCCTCAACGGCTCTATTTATTAACCCGGATTGGTACACTTTTAACGCGCCATTTGGTACATCTTTACTCCGGCATTGACATCGCCGTCTTCGCGCACCAGCAAATTGACTAACGTGTCCTGATCGGGGTTGCCGATTTCATGGAGTTTGCGCATCGTGTCGGCCAGCACATCGCGGCTATAGGCACACCATTGTTCTTCACTGGCGTCAATTTGCGGCCGTAGACAACAGTAAATTCGTCCAAATTTTTCACCCTGCTTTCATAGGAGAGTGCTCACACATTTGGACAAATTTACTTTTTAAATTGTGTGGGCAAATTTGTCCTTTGGCAGCATGAGAAAGTAAATCTGTCCTTACGCAGCTTGAAAAGCCTAAAAAGTATTCTATGCTGTTGAATTCATGGACAATTTTTCGCGATATCGCTCTGCGATGTTATCAAAAAGGTCGCGTGACGAACGTTTGATCGAAGCGTGCAGCCCGAAACTGGGTCGCCGCTTACAGTGTTTTGGCGAGCATGCCTTTAAACAATGGTTGCGTCTGGAATCCGATCCTGTCGTGCAGACGTTTTGCGAGCGACCTGCGATGATCGATTTTGCTGGCAAGTATCGCGTCGCTGATTATTGGGTGCGTCAAGCCGATGCTGAAATGTTTCTGATCGTTGGCGAAGAGCATGCATCTTCATCGGTGATGGTCGGTGATACCAGCGTAGTAGTGCGTGCAATTCCGTTGGCGGAACTCGCTGCAGCACGGATGTGGGTTAGCAACTGGGAGTTGATGATAGTGAGCATCGTTTCGTGTCAGCGATTGATTACAGAACCGCTCATCCGTTCGGTACTGCGGTGTGTAACGGAACCGATGCAGTTGTCCCGCATAGAACGTGAATTAGTGGTGGGTGACCCGACCTTGGTGCGTGCAACCGTGTATCACTTATTGCATCAAGGGCGATTAACAGCACCGCAGTTAATGCTGGAACCGTTATCATTTTTGACGCCCTTCGAACCTGTGTGAGTTTCCTATGATTCCTCGTCGATACACTCTGCAGGGGATGGATATCGATACGTGGTCGAGCATTGATGTGAATGCTCTTTCAGAAGACAAGCGCAAGGTATTTCAAGCGCGCCATCAAGCGATCGTGTTGTATGCAGGTGGGGAATTGCTGCATAAAATCCATGCCCAAACAGGCATTAGTGGTCGCCAACTCTATCATCTGATTCAGCGTTGTTTGAGCGTGGATGACGATGGCAGAATCTTTGGTTTGCGTGGGCTGCTCAAGCACCAACGCATCGGATCGTATATGCGAACCGCCGCATTGGCACCGGGTTGTAGCGTAACAGGCCAGGGTTTTGTGGGCGCGTTCAGTGCTCTGCTAGAACGCTATCCGGCACTCATGCAATGGTTACACAAACAGATTGATGAGCATGCTGTTGTTCTGAACCAGATCAGCACTGATGAGGGTTTAAAAACGCGCTTGAGCGGGATCGTCGCATTACAGGAATCATTCCTACGGCAATGTCGCAGAGCCGGCATCACCGCAATGGAATATCCTTTAAATACTGATCGCATGGGCATTCGCTCCCTCTCTGCCTATGTCAAGTCAGAAATACTCAAGAATTTCGGTGCTGCTGCGCGTGCTGCCGGTGCGCATCACCTCAAAGGCTTACCAACTTCACTCGCATCAGCTACGGCGATTGTGCGTCCATTCCAGTCAGTTGAATTTGATGGGCATCGACTGGACCTGCGCTTAAAAATTGTGATTCGCGATCCGCTCGGCTATGAACAAGAACTGGAGATCGAACGCATATGGTTGCTGGTGATTCTGGACGTGTGTACCCGCGCCGTACTCGGTTATCACCTGGTGATTGCGCGAGAATATAGTCGCTACGATGTGATCAAAACCATCGAGCAAGCATTGACACCGCACCAGCCACGCAGTTTTACCTTGCAGGGTGTGGGCTATGGCGGCGCTGGCGGATTTCCGTCGGGGAAGTTGCCAGAACTTGGCTATGCCATCTGGCAACGGATTAAACTCGATAACGCCAAAGCCAATCTCGCCAATGAAACCATCGCTGCGCTCTGTGAATTTATTGGTTGTGCCGTGGATGCCGGACCACCGTACCATCCCGATGACCGACCGTATATCGAGCGCTTCTTTGGCACGATCGCCAACGCGGTATCGTCACGCTTGCCCGGTTACACCGGGTCCGGGCCGGACGATGTGCGACGTGCATTAAGTTCTGCGAAAGGCGACCTGCGGTTATTCCTGTCGCTTGCTGAGTTGGAAGAATTGATGGAGGCGTCGCTGGCGACCTACAATGCCACGCCGCATTCCGGCTTAAATGGCCGCACGCCACTGGAAGCGATGACCTATCACGTGCGCGGCAAAGCCGCCATGATCTCCTGGTTACCGGAAGCGAAACGGCGCACGCTGTGCCTGATGCAAGAGGCGCGTCGCTGCCCAGTGCGCGGTTATCTGCAACAAGGCACACGTCCGCATATCAATTTGTTTCAGGTGCGCTATACCAGCGCGGTGCTGGCCAGCAGCGGCTCTTTGTTGGGAAGTCATTTACGCGTGTATTACAACAGCGATGATTTACGCACCGTGCGTGCATTTCTGGCCGATGGGTCTGAGCTCGGCATACTCAAAGCCCAGGGAGCATGGGGCGAGGTCAGCCACGATATCACTCTGCGGCGCGAGATCATGAAGAAGCGCGGTAACAAGCGCCTCAAGGTCACAATCGATCATGTGTTTATTGATGATTTTATTGCGGATAAAAAAATCAAAGCCAAGCGCAGTCGGCGTGCGGCCAGTGATCTGGAAAGAACCATGCGCATACTGGCGAAAGCCCCGACTTCCGCGACGCCGCCTGGACCACCGTGCGAGCATGGTAGCGCCCCAATCAAAACTGAGGCTCTATGCAATTTAGGTGAAGCAACAACCACAACACCGACGATACCGACCGACATCAACAAAAAAATCGTCCCGATACCACTCACCATCGGCAGTGGATATGGACCCAGTATTTAGCAAGTCGAATGCTGATTTTTTGCATCAAGGAGAGATCCTTTGTCTAGCCATAACAACCGCCTGACCCGTCCCATCAGCGAGGAATTACATCCACTCGCTACCGGCCAGTACCGGATCGCTACCCCGGCCATCCAGGCGTTTTACGAACTTATTTCTCGCTGTTTACGCTACCGCATTACCGGTGCATTAATTTATGGTCCACCGCGAATAGGCAAGACTAAAGCGATTGAATACATCCGCTTGTTACTCGCTGAAAAAGTGCCGACCATCACCACCTATCATGTGCAAGCTGAACATAAGCCGCGCCATGCAGAAGGCCCGTTCTTCGCCAATCTGCTGGAAGCCGTTGGTTACCCTGATGCGTCAGGCGGATCGAATTCTGCCAAGCGGCAACGCCTGATCAATAAAATTCGCGAAGCCTGTATCAAGGCCGGGCGCGGTACCGTCATCTTGTTTTGCGATGAAGCCCAGCGCTTCGATGAAAACGAATATGAGTGGTTACGCGACATTCACGATCATCTGGATCGCATGGAAATCAAGCTGTTCACATTTCTAGTCGGCCAGCAGGATTTGCTGTCGATTAAAACTAATTTCCAGCGTAGCGGCAAGATGCAAATTGTGGCCCGTCTGATGGTCGAAGAGCTGGCATTTTATGGCGTGCGCGATGTAAATGAAGTGGCCACCTGCCTGGCGGGATACGGCCAGACCTTCTATCCACGCGGCTCGGAATGGAGTTTTACCCGATTCTATTTGCAGCAAGCGGTGGATGCTGGCTATGTCCTCACTGATGATGCGCAGTTAATTTGGACAACCTTCGAGAACATCCATAACAAAGCCGGATTCAGCGGGGCGATGGATATTCCGATGGAATCGTTTACCCGCGCCGTCGAGATCGTCCTTAAGGACGCAGCGATTCATGATGCACCGGCTTATCGGCCACCGCCTGCGCTCTGGGAACAAGCAATACGACACTCCGGTTATACCCAAATCAGGATCGCTACCAGTCGTCTTAAACTGGCGCTGCGGGAGGCTTAGTGCGAGAGCGCGGCGAGATCAAGATTCCCGCGTTTGCTGCGTATCCGATTATGCTGGTCGATACGCATGCCCTAACCCCTGCACTGGGATACGTCTTTAATTCGACGTGGCTGGATCCGCAGGAATCTATCGTATCCATGCTCTGGAAGTTTGCGCGGATGAATCTGATCGCTGGCCATCTCATTGCAGGGCAAATTTCCAGAACGGTGGTAGATCCCTATGAGGGAATTAATCCCAGTAGCAGTGAAGTTGACATCCGGCGCGTACATCAGATGCTGTGCTTGCCATCGAAGCTGATTCGCAATGCATTGCTGCCAGATGGGTTGGGTTGCCCCGACTTTCGCTATTGTCCACGCTGCATGCGCCGCGGCTATCACAGTGTGGTGCATCAGATAGCGCTGGTCACGCACTGTCCGATACATGGCAACGCCTTGCAAAACGCATGCGTTCGCTGCGACAGCAAAACGCTATATCGGCTCAATGCCATTCTGTTGGATGCGCCATTTCGATGCGGATATTGCCAAAGCTATTACGGCACCTGTCATCCACGTTTTTTAGAAAGAACGCCACTAAATTTAAAGGCGCGGGTCGCCATCACGCGCATGCGGTTGCATTATTTCGCACATTGAATTGTTCATTTCGGTGAATTTTTATCAAAAAAACAGCTAAAACAGATGGACGAATTTGCTTTCCGCAATGCGCGAAATTAATTTTGGACAAATTTACTTTCTAAAACCGATAACGCATTGAATTTATTGGATAAATTTCTGATGCTTCAGAAAAAATCAGGATTTGGACAAATTTACCGTCACAATTTGGACAAATTTGCTTTCGTCTACGAATTTGTCCAATTTTTTACCCTCCTTTCATAGCTAAGCCTTCGCGCATTTGGACGAATTTACTTTCTTATTTATGAGTGCAGTTAAAACCGGAGGCAGCCGCCATCACCATCGTCAATTCGTGCCTCGATGATCATCCGCATGACAATCTCCACAATCGATCGTGAGGCAACAAATATATTGTGAAATCTGCCTTATCGGCTGCCTCCGGTTTTAACTGCACTCTACTGCCGCTGTGTCGAGGGAGTGTTAAAAAGGCTAGGGTTTTATGCCACCCGCTAGGCGTAGGCCCTTCAGAAATTGTGTTGTATGTTCTGGATACCCCAGCCTTTTTAACAGTCCCCTTTAGCACGACAGCCAAGTAGGAAATAGAGCCTCAATTCTGACTCTCGATGAGATCGAAAAGTCATAGGGTGGCGCTATCCTGAGACCGCCCATCAATTAGTTTGTGGTGGGCGATTATTTTCTGCGCTGGAAGCGTCCCTGGTTACAGCAATATGGATCCGGTCAGATGCATCGGCAGCACTAAAGCACGGCGTTAACGTATGAATATCGGTGTCCTCCATACCGGCTTCCTTGAATACATGACGCCAACGCGAAACTACTTCCCGCACTTTATGAATGATGTTCTGCGCTTCTTGCGTAGTCAGAAGAAACCGACCACATTGGGAAAGAGCGTTACGCATTGTGCTAGCGGCACCTTGGGCTCCTACTCCAATAGCCTGCGGCAGCGACATGGCGTCCATGTGCGGTACGATGTCGAATGCCGGTGACAAGACGAATTTCCCCTGCCTGGTCATCAGGAATGCATGATTGCGCATATGATCATCGACGTTGCCGACCAAGATGTTCAGTACCATGCGCCGAAACAGTTCGTGACTATCAGCCACGCCTTGCTTGCTCCGCGGCCGCATGGTTTCTGCAATGCCAGCGTAAGAATATTTAGTCTTGTATTCGCGCTGGTCTGAGCTCAGGACGTCGATATTGATTAATGACTTGGCGCTCATGTAGTGCAGCCGGTGACCGTCCTTAGTACGGTCAAACCGCTCAATCAAGAGCACCGACTTGTCCGCAATTTTTAGCAGCTCGAAATTAGGCACATTGATGCCGGCCTGGAAGGCGAGTTGCATAGTGGCATACTCAGCAGTGGGAACATCGAACTTGTCGTCCGCGCGGCTGAACTTGGCGATATGCTCAAAGCCATCGTTCATGACAACGGTTTTTGGGCGCACCCCACCTAAGCTTGCGCCCGGCTGCAT
Source organism: Glaciimonas sp. GNP009 (assembly GCF_054343755.1). Lineage (NCBI taxonomy): Bacteria > Pseudomonadati > Pseudomonadota > Betaproteobacteria > Burkholderiales > Oxalobacteraceae > Glaciimonas > Glaciimonas sp. GNP009. The sequence goes on along the minus strand of NZ_JBTGUV010000001.1, from coordinate 224,467 downwards.
AAGTCTCACGGCCTCTTCATCGAGGTCTGTGTCAATCTTTACGGCCAATTGACTGATGGTCGAAAGAAGCCGCTGGCTAAGAACATTAACAGGCGCCGCAAGCACGCCGATATCCGGATGAATGTCGCTCGACACAGAAAAACCCAGACAACCAGAGCCATAATGCCAGGACTGCAGAAACCATTCGACTGGTGTCGTGGGCAGCGGCTTATTTTCTTTGCGTAAAATGCTGCTGGTGAGCCGCACACCCCAGGCATTCGGACCGGCATCCGAAAGCACCCCATAAGAGCCATCCTGATGCCGAAGGATCATTTGCTGCTTGGCATCTAAAGGCAGATGCAACGGATCAATCGAAAATGCATCTTCGCGTTCAATGTAACGCAGACCGTAACCGAAGTGCCCATCCCCATTGACGTCTAAGCCAAAACTCGCAATGGGGATAGGTTTAGCTGGATCCTCGCAAATGAAAACCACGCACTCTGTCAAAGGGCCCATTAAAAATCCCGTTTCAAAATAGGGGGAGAAGCGACACGTTGATGCTTTGGCTTGTCGGGCTGACTTAAAATTAACTCCACGTCGCTTAGTTCTTGCAACGATTCAAGCACTGTTAGAAATACGCCTAGTGATACACCTGGTTCACCGCGCTCCAAGCGGCTTAATGTCGTGCGGTGGATACGGCAATTTTTTTCCAACTGCACAAGAGATAATTTCTGAGCCTTCCGTGTGTTGCGAATGCGTTCGCCCAAGCGTTCAGCTGTCTCCAATACAGGAAATGGCGTAAAGCTTTTATCATGTCGCATAGATGCATCCTTTTAAGGATAATGGTGGATATATACATCCTATACGAAATCAATTTAATAAATAGAAGGAAGATCGCAATCGCTGTAATTGTATAGGCATTTGTCAATAATATGTCGCATAGATACATCATTTATAAAATATATGATGTATCTATGCAGCTATTAATCGCTTGAAGTACCGCTATGATGATGTCAAGTAGACTACGGTTGCCGCCGCAATTGCGCGGCGGTTTAACCGCGGTTGAATTTTCTATGCGCGCCCCGCTAATTCTCCAGACAGACTTCATTGCGATTTTCTCCGATAATTTAGTAATACATTTTTTGCGATCGACACCTCATCGCAAATCAGCCAAGCCATCACGTATAAAACGATCATATGTCGTGATCTCTATTGTCCGTATGGAACCAGTCTTAACTGGTCGTTATCTGGTCTGGTAAGCAATTGCGCCATCGATCGGTTTTGCAACGCAAAATGGCTTAACCTGCGCAAAATTCCATTTCGTATGTCTTGTCTCCATGGAGCACTAAATTTCAGGGGAATCTCAAGTCGGCTTAACCCGGTTTCTCGTTCCGCTGCATATCAGATCCCCTTTACAACCTCATTGTTATTATTTCCAATAATGAAATAGTTAATTATAAATTACGCTGTTTATTGTTAAAGACGAATCCCGTAAACTTAGCTTCATCGATGGACGCAACACACAAACAGCCTCACATCAGCCCTCAGAACTGCCAATGTGCCGCAAGTGCCCGTTCACCGAGGCAGGACCCGACGGGCTGCATTTCGCCTATTCCGCCGAGCCCGGTGCTATCCCTAACTTTTTGGAGCAATATCATGAACACCAAACAATTGATCGCTGGTCTGATTGTCTTAGCCGCTGCTGGCAGCGCTTTCGCTGAAGCCCCATACCCGGCCGACGATCATTTCGTCTCAACCAAGACCCGTGCGCAAGTGATCGCCGAATTGGCCGATGCGCGCGCACAAGGCTTGATGAATTATAGCGATGCCACCTATCCAATTCTTGTGGCACAAAAAAGCAACTTGACCCGCGCGCAAGTGACACAGCAAGTACAGAACGAGCTGGACAACACTGTTTATAACGGCGTCTAATAGACAGTAACCATGCAATAAGGGACTGAGGTGTAGTGAAACAGTTATGGGGCTTCCGATAACTATTTCACTGCACCTCAGCCCCTCTTTTCTTGTGGTGATCACTTTTTGCTTCGCGCTCCCTATGAAAACGGCGATGTTACGCATTTACGCAGCGATCCTTACGGTAACGTAATCGTCTCAACGCCAGAAATTCTGGATTCTGATGCAGAATAAACACTCGCCAATCACCATCAATCTGAACACTCCGGAGCGTGCGCAAAGTGCTGCGCGGTACGAATTCCATCCAAGTTGAACAAAAACGGCTTGCAGAGGATTTGGAGCATGCGGGCTACCACGTAAAGTAAGTCCATCGATGGGCAACGAATGCGGTAGTCGTCAATCGAAGTAAATCTGGAAACAAACCAAAATCCGTAAGTCCCTGAATTTACAGGCCTAGCTTTTCTTTTGTTTGTACTTTTGCTTCGGCGATGTGCGAAGTAAAGTTGATACATCCTGGAAATTCGAAGTAAAACTGCTAAAATGTAAAAAAATAAGCCGAGAACCGCATCATTCCTCACTTTGTGCCACCACGTTTCACTTTTTCGATCGATAGCGCTCAGTCGAAAAGGCATCGTATTTCGCTGTGTGAGCACCCCAACAGGTGTAACAGGCGCAGCGCGTTAAACGAACAAAAGTTAGCGCTATCATTACATCGTATTGAAAGCGCATTTTGGGCGGACCTCTGAAATTTTTTCAGCCGCTTCTGGGTGAGCAGTTACGCTTGTGTCAGATTCGGCTTTCATTTCAATTTGCATCAGCTAAGACCATTATCAATGTAATTTTGCCGTCGCTGCGTGACGACGTTTCTGGCGGAAGTGTCACCCACAGTCGCTCTGCTGGCATCAGCGCATGACATGGTAAGGATGTATCAACCCTTACCTGCTTCGCCGCATTCATGGCCTGCCCTTTTATAGCATCGCTGAAGAGGAGGCTGCACAATAAGTTAATGAGTTTGACGAACTGATTTATCTGCATTTGAAGAGGCGCTGGAAGAGTCATGGCGCGAATGGCTGGTGTGCATCGATTTGCTCGGCGTAGAGATTTTAGAACGGGTTCCATGGCGCTTGCGCATCCGTCCGGCTGCCTACATTAATTTAGCTAGAAAGAAATAAAAACGCACCATCAACTATTTTGCATAATTACTTCGCAAAGTGCCGTAAGTATTTGTTTTAAAAAGAGGTGAGTCTTGAAAAACGACAGGGCGTCAACTTGTTACCACTTTTGCTTCGTTTTTTTATCACCTTTACTTCGGTTGACGTCCCCGCAAGGGCCGGTGATGAAATCGGCGGGGTGAACCGGAAAGACTAAAGGGTTCTCTCGACGGCATCAGATGTGCCAAAGTGGAGTTTCGAAGCTCACCAAACCATTAATCAGATGGCCAGCAATCAGATGCATCCGCGTAAGCTTCCATAGGATCGAGACGATGAATTATTGTGGATCCAGCGATGGGGGTGCGGCGTCAACACCTAAACACCTGGGTGAAAAATATCCACAGGCGATCAATAGTAAGTGATCCATTTTCAGCGCAACTTTACGCTATTGCTCTTTTTGTCGGTGCGGCATTACTGGAAAAATTTTTAACTCTGAATTCGTCTTAGCTGAAATTTTAAGCGGTGTGAAATATGCCTTAAAACAACTCAGAAAACCAAGCGGTGAGGTAACTACCGGTGATGATGCTATCGAAATCATGCCTGTTAGTCGGCATAGGGACCCGCTACGGCTCAGGCTGTACTAGCGGCCATGGTGTAAGCGGGCTGTCCAGGCGCTCACCCCGCTCCATCGTGGCTACTGTTGCCTTCATGTTTGCCGGGTTTGCGACAGTCTTTATCGCACGCCACGTTCTTGGTTAAAGGGAGTATGTATGACAATCTTTTCAGCTCTGTTGGCGGGCTTGTTGTTCGGAATTGGACTCATCGTTTCTGGTATGTCTGATCCGTCCAAGGTACTTGGGTTTCTGGACCTGGCAGGAAAATGGGATCCGTCACTTGCGTTCGTAATGGGCGGGGCGATCATTATTGGTTCCCTGGTTTTCCCTTTCGCAACCCAACGGAACAAATCAGTTTTGGGAAGCCCCATGCGCCTGCCGACGGCTACAACGATTGACCGTCGCCTTGTCTTGGGCGGATTGACGTTCGGTGTGGGGTGGGGACTAGCTGGCTACTGCCCGGGCCCGGCACTGGCATCGGTCACGCACGGTGGCGCTAAGCCTTGGGTATTCGTTGTCGCGATGCTTGGCGGAATGGCGTTGTTCGAACTTTCCGAGAGGTTGAAAGTTAAGGCCGAATTGAAGGCAACGTAGCGAACAGGGAACGCAATGGTACTTAGTCTTGCTTTAGGCGTTGTGGTAGGCATCATCATGGGATTGACTGGAGCCGGTGGCGGCATTCTGGCCGTACCGCTGCTGGTTTTTGGCTTGCACATGTCGGTCGCGCAAGCGGGGCCAATTGGTCTTCTCGCTGTCGGAATTTCAGCTACGCTCGGCGCCCTGATTGGCCTAAAAAACAGCATTGTTCGTTATCGCGCGGCCATGCTCATCGCCGGTACCGGGATCTTGGTGGCGCCGCTAGGGGTATGGCTGGCGCAACGACTCAACACAAACGTATTAAGTATTCTCTTCGCCGCTGTACTGGCGTGGGTGGCTTACAAGACATTGAAGGAAGCGAGGGCCCTGGACACAGGTAGCCAACAAATTCCTCTGGCGCCGCCTTGCTTGCGGGACGCGCAGGGAGGGAGATTTGTTTGGACATCTAAATGTGCCCAGGTCCTCACGCTGTCTGGCGCGATTGCAGGCTTCCTCTCTGGGCTGTTAGGCGTCGGCGGCGGTTTCGTAATGGTGCCTGCCCTACAACGGTACACCGACCTGACGACACGATCCGTGGTCGCCACTTCTTTGGCCGTTATCGCACTTGTCTCGCTCGCCGGGGTTGGCAGCAGCATCGCAACAGGGAAGCTAGACCTCGCAGTGGCACTGCCATTCGCGGTCGGTGGTGCAGTGGGGATGGGCGCAGGGACACTGCTGTCTACACGGCTGTCGCAAAAAAGCCTAAAACTTTCATTCGCAGCTATTTGCGTCGTGGTCGCAATAGGCATGGTCATAAAGTCAGTTGGCGCCATGATTAGGTAACCAGCTGGTGCCCTGGCAACCAGGCGTTTCGGGACTGGCATATCGCCATTCAGCGCTCGCTGTTGATTTTTGGAGTAATTTTTGGATGCGATTCAGTTAGGGCCACTTGTCGTGCCCATGCAGGTAGCCATACTGGTTGTGAGTGTACTGCTCGCTAACCTAGTTGCAGCCTGGTTTCATCGGTCCCGCGGTCTTGATCCTGGTCCCATTCTGTGGAAAATGACACTGATCGGTTTTGCAGTGGCCAGGCTTATTTTCGTATTGCGCCATAACGATGTCTACTTCAAAGTTCCCATGTCGATAATGGATTTACGCGACGGGGGATTTGATAGCTTAGCCGGTTTTGCCACTGCATTCGTAGTTGGGGCCGAGTTGACCAGGCGCACCCCGGTGTTACGTAGGCCACTAACAATTGCAACATTGTTCGGGTGCGTGGTCTTCTTCGGGGGTGCTTTGATTAACCAGGCACTCACGCCTATGGAGGCACCTATTCCGCCTGTGGAAGTCCGGCGGCTTGACGGGTCGACTCTATCCCTCAGTAGTCTCGTCGGTCGTCCATTGGTCGTCAATATGTGGGCCACGTGGTGCCCCCCATGCCGCAGGGAGATGCCCGTATTGAAGTCTGCGCAGCAAGCACATCCGGAAATCGAATTTGTGTTTGTGAATCAAGGTGAGTCCGCCGAGACCGTGGAACGCTACCTTGCAGCTCATGGATTACAGATGCGAAACGTCGTCATCGATCCCGCCAAGCAGCTCAGCGCTCGTACCGGTTCTTCCGGTTACCCAACTACCCTGTTTTATGATGCAAAAGGGCGCTTGGCGATGCGGCACATGGGTGAGCTATCCGCCGCAACACTGGAAGATAAAATCAATCACCTGCGCGACGCTCGCTAAGTATCGAATGATCGTACCCCGATGAGGTGCAAGGCCTGTATTCGAACCGATTTAGGGACGCTTGGAATTGCGTTTATTAACGCGAGGAGTGACCTGTTGGTGGCTCCGGCAGGTACCTTTTCCCTGCCTGCGAGCCACAATGGTTTATTCCTAATTCCACAATAATAAAATGCCCGTCAGCTTTCTCTCGAACGACCAGCGCGAAAACTACGGCCGCTACTTGGGCCCGCCGTCGCCCCACGACCTTGCCCGGTATTTTCACTTGGACGACACAGATCATGCGCTGATCGCGCAAAAGCGCGGCGCGCACAATCGGCTGGGCTTCGCCGTCCAGCTCGGGACGGTGCGTTACCTGGGTACGTTTCTGGAAGACCCTCTGGCCGTGCCCCAACCCGTGCTGTGGGCGCTGGCCAAGCAGCTACGCATTGAGGCGCTGGAGAGGGCAAGCGCCTACAGTGTCGGCGAGCAGCGCTGGCAGCACGCGACGGAGATTCGCGCGTCGTATGGGTATGTGGAGTTCACGGAACCCCTGATCGCGTTCCGCCTGACAAGATGGCTGTACGCCCTTTGCTGGACTGGCACCGACCGGCCAAGCGTGCTGTTCGAGCGGGCCACGACATGGCTGGTGACGCACAAAGTGCTGCTACCTGGCTGTACGACGCTCGAACGGTACGTTGCTCGCCTGCGCAGCCGCGTCGAGGAGCGCTTATGGCGCTCGCTTGGCAATGGGATCAGCCTGGAGCAGCAAACGCGCCTGGAAGGCCTCCTGGTATCTTCTGGCGGCACGCGGAACTCGCCGCTTGATCGCCTGCGTAACGGTCCGGTGGTGGCCAGTAGCCGGTCAATGAGCCTGGCGCTGATGCGACTGCAAGCCGTCCGTGAGCTTGGCATCCGGCTGCCGCCAGCCACGCGCATCCCCGCCACACGGGTCGCGGCGCTGGCGCGGTTCGCCGGCGCCGCCAAGGCCAGCGCGATCCTCCGTCTGCCTGTGCTGCGCCGCCTGGCCACCCTGGTGGCGTTCGTACACTGTCTCGAAGCAACGGCACAGGACGCCACTGCGATCGAGGAGCGCCACGCTGGCCAACTGCTCGCGCGCGACGAACGTATCAACGCATTGACCACAGATTTCGCCCGCAAAGAAACCGAATACGCGGCAAGAATCACCGAACTTGACGGCATACGTAAGCATACCTTGTTGCAAATTGACGAAGCACGGGTTGAGTCGCGTCACTGGAAAGCCGAATTTGATCGCGTCGATACCGAGAATAAATCCAGCGTTGTCACATATCGTCAGCGCGCGTCTGCACTCGATGCCGAGCTCGCGGGTGTCCGTGGGCGCCTCGGTGCCGTGGAAGAGTCTTTCGCTGCCTCACGGTTACGATGCGCACAACTGGAAGCCGCGGCTATGACTGCGCATCCGGCGATTGCTACGGCTCCCACGCTATCGCGCAAAGTGCGCCCTGGGGGCTTAATCAAGCGACGCCAATAATACGGTGCGAAAGCCTCACACTATGAGGCGACGATATCGAATTTTCTGCGTTAAAAGTAGTGAAAGGTTGCATTTTGATGTAATATAAAACCTTCGCTAAGGGGGTATTTATGGCAATAGCATTGAAGTTATCAGACGAATTGATTGACCTTGCAAAGCTTTATGCTACTGCAGAGCATCGTTCTGTCCCTAAACAAATAGAGTATTGGGCACGACTTGGGAAGGCTGTAGATGACAATCCAGAATTGCCATTTCAGTTCATCAAAGATACGTTGCTGTCCGTTGCTGAGGCAAACGCCGGGCAACTATTTGAATACAAGTTTGGCTCGTAATGCCGCTTAAAATCAGCGTCACGCCTTCGTTTAATCGTGTTGTCAAAAAAATTCATGCGAAAGACAAAACAGTTGTTGATGCAGCTGTGCGCGCAATAGCGACTGATCCAACGATCGGCGATGAAAAAAAGGGCGATCTGGTGGGTATATTCGTCTACAAATTCAAGCTCAACAAGCAGGAGATATTGTTGGCCTACCGGTTGGAACCAGATAAGTTTAAGCCGCAAGAAGTTGTTTTGATGGCGCTTGGTTCACATGAGTATTTTTATACCACCATCAAACACTAGGGAAACGCAGATCAATTCAATTTCTGCGGGTTGAGCGGTTTTGTCGCAATACGGCAGCCATGTTAGGCTTGTTCGATGCGCACTGATCAAAAACCGATGAACCAAACTCTGTGCCGTGTTTTCAAGCGGCTGCACTATCCGATTGAAGTGATGCTGGTTTGCGTGCGCTGGTACGTGGCGTACCCGCTGAGCTTGCGACATCTGGAAGAGATGATGGCCGAACGTGGCGTAGCGGTCGATCATTCGACCATTCACCGGTGAGCCATCAAAATGCTGCCCGTGCTCGCCGCTATTTGCCGTCGGCGCAAGCGTCTGGTCGGCACGAGCTGGAGAATGGACGAAACTTACATAAAGGTCGCGGGTCAGTGGAACTACCTTTACCGGGCCGTTGACAAGACCGGCGACACCGTTGATTTTCTGCTGCGCGCCAAGCGCGATCATACCGCAGCCAGGGCATTCTTCGAACGCGCCATCGGCCTGCACGGCATGCCCTAGAAAATAGCCATCGACAAGAGCGGCTCCAACACGGCCGCCATCGTCAGCATCTAGGCCGATAGCGGTCTGACCATCGTGGTGCGCCAATCAAAGTACCTCAACAATATCGTCGAGCAAGACCACCGGGCCGTCAAACGCGTCACGCGACCGATGCTCGGCTTCAAGACCTTTCGCTGCGCCCGAATTATCATCGCGGAGATTGAAACCATGCATATGATTCGCAAGGGTCAACTCGCAGACATCAAAGACCCAACTTCGTCGGCAGCCACTCAGTTCTACTCACTGGCATTCTGATCGCCGCCGATCCCGTACAGATATTTCGTCTCATTGCGCTATCGCGACAAAACCACATCAACACCGTGCCGCTGTGTGGTATCTTTGAGACCCGACTTATCAGAACAGCAATCTTCGACGACCGCCAGTTTTACCTGCTCGGAATATTTCCCCATAAAAACATCCTAAAATTTGATGTCTAACTTTTGGGGTGCAGTTCACAATCATCTGAATGGTCCGGCGCGCGGTGAATGGGCTAGTTCCTGTCGGGAGGATGTACGTCACCCATTTCAGTAAAAGAGACATCAGCATGAAAATTCTCGTGGTTGGCAGTTGGCCTGTATTTAGAGAAAAAGTTGTTTTTAGATTTTCTGATCAGCGGCTTTTTGCGAGAAAATTTTGAAACGAACACTAGTCTCATGTGGAAATGAACAGTACGGTCTCATCAATCTACTCCCAAGCGCGCACGACACCTGGCGGGGTAATCCCCCCAAGAAAATAGAGCGTTTAAAAGTTGGATGTCCTCAAATGCAATTTTAGGATTTTTTTACATGAAGACATCACGCTTTACCGATACCCAGATCTTGCAGATTGAAACAGGACTAGGCGGGCACACCTGCACCCGAACTATGCACTGCATAAGTACCGCTGCCTTCTATCGTTGCCTTCGAAACGTGTGATCCGGGCCTTTGATCAAATCATCGAGTGGCATTGGCAATCCCAAAGCGATCCGCTCTGATAACGGCCCAGAATATATCAGTGCCGTCATTTCAGGATGGCCGCCAAGCGGGCATCCAAATCCATTTCATTCAACCTGGCAATCCGCAGAGAACGCGTCTGTCGAACGTTATAATCAGATAGTGTGATATGACTGGCTGGGCCATGATCCGATTGATTCGATTGATGAAATTCAAAATTTTGCCACCAGCTAGCTATGGACTTACAATCATGACCGGCGCCACGTGGGCCTAGACGGCGTCACACCAAAACAAAAACTGGCCTTGGCCGCTTAACCTCTACTTTTATTGCATCTTAAATTCGGGGATTACCGGCGCTTTCGCCAATAAGCTCAGCGAGGACGAGCAGCAGCAGATTCTCTGATGGCTATCAATACTGAATTTGTCACCAGTCCGCCAAGTCAGATGGTGCCTTCGCTGGTGGACTGGGGTGAATATCTCGCATCGGATTTACCATCTTCCGGATATTGAAAGTGAAGGAGTAATAGCATATCGGGGGACGTGCCAAAGAGTCATGACAAGCTACTGCGCAACTGCGACGAACCGTTTGTGGGCGTGGGATATACCTTGGCTGTCGACAAGTGTAAAAGGCCTGTATTTTTGTAGGTATGTGCTCCACATTTACAGTCACAAGATTGTCGAACCCGAAGCACGTTTTAGGCTATTTTGAAACCGATTCCGTCGTTTAGCTTAGCAATTAAAAATATTATGGTCATTTCACTCCTGCTCCCGCTCCATAAAATTTCGATATTACGTTATTTAGGTCTTGCTCTGACGCCATGACCGGATCAATCCTAAAGTCCGTATAAAACGCCAACATGTGTAAAGCGTCCGACGCTAATGGATTTTTCATCGCGACCACTAAGCGCGAATCGATCAGATATAAAGGTATCAGGCTGTACTTACGTAAAAGCTCTTCCGGGATAGTCTTAACTAGGGCGAGGTCAAACTCGAATTTAGAAAGTGAAATAAATGGAATTCCAAGCTTTTGTACCAATATCCTGTCCATTTTTTCTTGATTGACTAAGCCCATGTTACAAAGGATTTCGCCCAGATGCATTTCCGCGTTCGTAACCTGGAGCTGGAGTGCTCGGACCAATTGTTCTTTAATGATGAGCTTCTCCTGAATCAATGTTTCTCCTAGCCTAAGATGGGGCATCGATTTTTGTTTCTGCAGGTCTATCTCAACCTGTTGTTTTGTAACGGGATGCCATAACTTGATAATATGCATTAACTTCTATCTTTTAATGTTTAAATAAAATTTGAATTCAATTTCAGGGTCTGTCGCATTAGCAGAGATAAATCGGACTGCTGGTAAGCTTTTGATTTACCTTCACACTGAACGTATTTCTACGGCCATACAATAAAATTAGTCGGCGAACGACACCGTATTCTCTGCTGTAACGATCATCTGTCCTTTGAAAATCATGAGCATTTAGTTTGATGTCGGCCAGTACGTTTGCGGCGGGTCGAAATGACTTAAAATCGAGCATGGGTTTAGTCGCGCGTTTCATAGCTCGGCAGTCCTGCTCAATGACACTGTCGAGCTATTTGATCTGCCAATGACGATCGGGATTTCTTTGCCGGCACTGATCTCATCGATCGCCGCTATGTTGGCGTTCTTTTTATCCAACGTGACTTTTGTAGGAAACTGCATGGCTTGTCGAAAAACGTTTCGCAGCCACTATGTCCCGCATGGTCGTCCATAGATATTCGGTCGTGTTACCTCCCTTGTACGCAGCCCTATAGAGAAACTTTTAGACGTCTTTGGCTTTGATATAGGGTCTTCTCCATTAGCCAGCTTGCGCCACCGGGACGCTTGTCTCTAAAATCTGATCGCCCAGCAATTGATCGATGAGTGATCGAAAACCACAACGCGTTTGTCCATCATCGCTTTCACGTGTCAGCAACTCAATGGGTCGGCTGCGTACCAGCGCATGCAGACTAAAATCACGTCGATCGGAAATCGCATCCGTTTAAAATTGACCATATGGATCAGTCCATTAGTCAGGGATGCAACTGCCTTCCCGACTGGTCCGTCGGTTTGGCTAACGCGACAAAATCTCTGCAATCAATTTGTCCGTAGAAATGAAAAAAAGATGGAAAGGGAGGTTCATATAGAAGGTCAACTTTTAGAAAATCATCGGTTCTGATTATTCTTCGCATAGAATCCCGGGCTACATCCCATATTTTTACGAAACACTTTACCAAAGTATCCAGACTCATCAAACCCAGATCGTTCGCCAATTTTAGCGACAGGAACATTAGAAAAATTTCTATCTTTTAACATACGAATCGCGGCTTTTATTCTCATTTTTTGCAACGTTCCTAGAAATGTCGAACCACCTGAAGACATTGAAAATTGACGATGGACCTCTCGTATTGATACATGAAATTGATTCGGTGGGAAAGACATTGCACATATTCTTACCTGCATATCGATTTGTAGCACCTACCATAACATACCGAAACGGAAGGCAGTATGACGATGAAGCCATAATTTACGGTAAATATGAGACGGAAATTTTAATGTAGTCGTACTTCGCCTCGCTTTAATAAGACGTGCTCTCTGGTGATCCCTCATTTTTAAGATGCGCTAAAAGTCGAGAGCGTTCCCCGAAGTCTAATTCTCCATAGGTGACGTAAACTAACGTTGCATTGGAAAGAAACAGAAATGACTAAATACCAAAACACGCATATACGATTGAGTTCAAAAACCTTGCGGGGAAGCGCTCGTCTGATGGATAAGCGGTTTCGTAGGTGGTCAAAGAATGAGGCTTGAGCGACCAGATATGGTTCTAATGGAATGGACGCCCTCTTTCGAACGGCATCAACGTGCCAAAATAGGAGTGGTATTTTCCTAAACGAAAGGAGCGTCCAAAATGAAGAATCTGCTTCCCTCGATATTTCGTCTGCCATGAGGTGAATTTTATGCGGCTATTTTTTTTTCTTCTGTTCACTTTCCCAACATTTCAAATACTGAATTGGTGATCGGTAGCCGAGCGTCGAATGTAGCCGCTGACGATTATAAAAAACTTCAATGTATTCAAAGCTGGCACCCTTCATGTCGGCGTGAGTCAGGTAGCGCAGGCCATGATACCGTTCGTTCTTAAAGCTATTAAACCAGCTTTCCGGTAAGCGTATTCCCACGGCCGTCTCGATAAATTCCGGCAGAGAAATTCAATCGGCAAGAATTAGCGGGCTATCGCCATCGTAGATGTGAAGTTCCACGGCAGGAAGTCATGGACCTGATTGACCGGGTGGTCGGCGATATGGGTGAGAACGTGGCGTAGCCAGGCTTCAGGATCAATACCGTTTAATTTCGCTGTGCCGATCATTGAATAAACAGCGGCAGCCCGCTCTCCACCGCTGTCGGCACCCGCGAAGAGATAATTACGACGTCCGATAGCGACGCCACGCAAGGAGCGCTCCGCTGCGGGATTATCGATTTCAATGCATCCATCGTCACAATAACGTTTTAGCGCAGGCCATAGATTGAGGCTATACATGATGGCAGCGGTCGTGTCTGACTTGCGCGATAGCAGCAGAAGCGTCGCCCGTAACCAGAATTCGAAGTCTTCGATAAGCGCGAGCGATTGTGCTTGTCGGGCTGCGCGACGTTGGTCCGGTGGTTGGCCGCGAATCTCAGCTTCAATCACATACAGTTCGCCGATCCGGCGCAAGGCTTCAGTGGTGACCGCAGATGGTCGGGCCACATGCAAATCATAAAATTTACGGCGTGCATGCGCCCAGCAAGCGGCTTCCACGACCTGGCCGCTTTCATAAATGGCGTTAAATCCAGCGTAGGCATCCGCTTGCAACACGCCACTAAAAGAGGCCAGATGTGTTTGTGGATGGATGCCTTTACGGTCCGGAGTATAGGCAAACCAGACTGCTGCTGGTTCAACAGATCCGGAAGGACGGTCATCCCGCACATAGGTCCATAGTCGCGCTGTCTTGGTCTTGCCATTACCCGGTGCCAGAACGGGTATGGGTGTGTCGTCGGCATGCAGTTTCGTGGCAGCCAGCACATGGCGTCGAATCGCGTCCACCAGTGGTCGCAGCAAACTGCTGGCAGCACCGACCCAGTCAGCCAATAATCCCCGATCCAGTTCGACACCTTCACGGGCATACATGACAGATTGCCGATAGAGCGGCAGGTGATCGGCATATTTACTGACCAGTACATGGGCCAGTAATCCGGGACCTGCCAGACCGCGTGTAATCGGACGACTGGGCGCGGCAGCTTGCAGGATGGTATCGCAGCACTTGCAGGCCAGCTTCGGACGAATGTGTCGGATGACTCTGAAGCTGGCGGGAATGAATTCGAGTTGTTCAGCAACGTCTTCGCCCAGTTGCCGCAGGCCACCACCGCAATCCGGACAGGCATTTTGTTCGGGCAAATAAATCTTCTCATCACGGGGTAAATGAAGGGGCAGCGGTTTGCGCGGTGCACTCTGGCGTGGCTTTCTGGTCGGAGGTTCTTCCATGGCAACAGCACTCTCATCGGCCTGCAAATCTTCCAGTCGCAGTTCAAGTTGTTCGATCTGGTGATCGAGCTTCTCGGATTTGCGGCCGAACTGCATGCGTCTGAGCTTGGCGATAAGAAGCTTGAGGTGTTCGATTTCGATCCCGCGCGTGGAAAGCTCTTCCCGCAACTGCGCCAGCGTTTCACTTTGCGCGGCAAGGGCGACGTCACGCTCCAGGATCATGGCCTGCAAGGTCGCGATATCGTCAGGAAGAGTGGTGTGCGTTGGCATGGTGCCAGTTTACGCATGTGTGGCGATGTTTACAAGCCTGATGAGGGCCGATTCGTGCGTTCCGGACGCCGCCAGTCGATCCCTTCCAATAGCATCGACAACTGCGCTTGCGAGAGCGATACCGATCCTTCCGTTGCCTGCGGCCAGATGAAACGGCCGCGTTCGAGGCGCTTGGCCAGCAGGCACAGGCCATCGCCGGTCTACCACAGAATTTTAAGGATATCTCCACGCCGTCCCCGAAAGACGAAGACATGACCGCTGAACGGATCTTCGCCCAATGCCGTCTGCACCTTGGCTGCCAGGCCATTAAAACCACAGCGCATATCGGTCATACCCGCTGCCATCCAGATACGTGTGCCTGCCGGCAGACCAATCATGCGAGCAACCGTTCCAGAACAAGGGCAAGCATGGCAGAGTCGACGACGCCTTCGAGTCGAAGCCGGGCTTTGCCTACTTCCAGAATAATGACCCCGGGGGAAACAGCGGTACTGGTAAAGACCGGTTGTGTATCTACCGGCAGGGGATCGCTGAGCACAACCGGCAATAATGTACTCTGCGGGCCCGAGGCAGTTTCAAAGGCTCCCACATGAAATAGCTTGCGCCATGCAAAAACCTGATTGGCATTGAGGTCATGCGCACGCGCCACCCGCGATACCGAAGTTCCTGGCACCAGAGATTCTTCGGCGACCCTGCGTTTAAATTCCGTTGAATGCTGGCGATAAGCGCCGCGCTTTGCTCGCGAAACCGTCCCAATATTTGTGTCCATAATGTGAATTTGTGGGCACAATTAATTTGTGCCTTCCCATTCAAATCATGCAGAAATTTGGTGTTTATTGGTAGAGGGTACTGAGGGAACGCTTACGGATATTACGTGGATGCCGGCAGCGATCAACGGACAGTATTTTTACTGGTACATGATGCTCGACGTGTTCAGCCGGAAGATCGTCGGACACGAAGTGCATGTGGCGGAATCGGCTGAACTGGCGGCAATGCTGATGCGCCGGGCCAGTCTGGCCGAGGGTCTTGCCGGTCGTCCGTTAGTGCTGCATTCGGACAATGGCAGTCCGATGAAGGGAGCGACGATGCTGGCGACATTGGAGCAACTGGGCGTGGCACCATGGTTTAGCAGGCCACGGGTATCGAACGATAATGCCTTCGCCGAGGCGCTCTTCCGTACTTGCAAATACCGGCCCGACTATCCTTGCAAGGCATTTACCACGGTCGATGCGGCACGTAGCTGGACGACGCACTTTGTGCGCTGGTACAACCATCAGCACAAGCATAGTAGATTGAAACTCGTCACGCCAGCACAACGGCATGATGGAAAGGCACAAACGGGATTGCAGCAACGTGAAAACGTCTATGAGGCCGCGAAAAAACGGACGCCCAAAAGGTGGTCAGGTGCCACCAGAAACTGGTCACTGCAAGACCGGGTATGGCTCAATCCGGAACGCAGTGAACCGGAATTAGTAAAGAGTGCTGCTTGAAATGACGCGACAGGTGACTTGACGGTTACCGTTATCAAAAAAAGATCAGTATTAAGTCACATATTTGATGTTGTTTTTGCGTAATTTTCATACCACATCCGATTTTTGGATGTTAACGTACAAAGTTGAAAATTAGGGTACTAAAATGTGTGCTTCAAACTTCGAAGACATTTTTATGTCTGAAAAATTTTTTTTTGAAAATTGGGCTGGCACCTTTCATAAAAAAGTGAATCCGATCTATTTGGATAGCAGCGATCGTGAAAAGTTTAACGGGTATGCGAGTATCCGTTCATTGGGAGATGCGACGTATGGCCTTTCTTTTGGTGGTGGTGGCATTATCAAAGCCGTAAGAAATACGTATCATATTGCAGAAGCAGAAAGTCACTTCTTTAATCTTATCGTTCGGCGCAGTGGCCGTAGTAGGGTCCTACAAGCAGGACGCGAGATAAATTACGGCCCTGGTGAATTCCTATTGATTGATACAAAACAAGAGCTAGTATTCGAAATGGCCGATGTAAATTTCTCTTATGTATCCATTCCTGATGACTTAATGAGAGCCTGGATTCCAAATCCCGAGGATTGTGTTGCTAAGGTATTATCGGGAGATAGAGGATGGGCAGCCGTTTTATTGAACTACTTTAGTACCTTAGAACTTGCTGTTATTGCTGAAATGACTAAAACGCAACACATGCAAATGCTGGAACACATTTTATCGCTTTATTCCTTTGCCCTAAAAGAAGTTGGTATCATTCCACAAATGGACCCTTTTATTGCTGCATATAAACAAACAAAGTTGTATGGCGTGATGTACGACTGGATGACTGAACATTATATGGATTCGGAACTGTCAGCCGGATATATGGCCAGTAAATTTCGTATATCGATACGAGAAGTTCATCGTCAATTTTCATTGTCTTCAAACGGTTCGACGTTCCTAGGGACGTTACACGCAATGAGAATGAGAGCCGCTATTCGTATGTTAAAAGATAAGAATTTTGCTAAGCTATCTATGGCCGAGATAGGTGGAAGATCAGGGTTCAATAAGTCAGCATACTTTGGTAAAGTATTTCGAAAAAATATGGGATGTAGTCCAGGAACCTATGCAAAAATTTACCAAAGAAAATAAGATGGCATAGATTTAGAGGCTGTACGTTATCCAATGTAAATGGAATAACGTCTGAGGCTGTACATAATTCTGTGTAACTGTCCGGCTTCAAATAAACGGTTTCATCCGTTCTTCAAACTGAATAATAAACCGACTCATGGCCAATCGCGGATCGGCATGGTCCATTTTTTTGCTGCTGCGTCGACCGCCAAATAAATGACCTTTCGCACTGAGTCATCAGTGGAAAAGACCTTGCGCTTGTTGATGGCGGGGCGAATCACGCTATTGAGCGATTCAATCGCATTCGTGGTGTAAATCGCCTTGGAAATTTCGGTCGGATAGGCGAATAGCGTATTGAGGTTATGCCAGTTGCTTGGCCACGATTTACTGATCTGTGGGTATTGTGGATTCCACTGCTGGACAAACTGTTCCAGCGCCAACAGCGCCTGTTCTTCGGTCGTCGACTGGTAAATCGTCCTCAAGCCTGCCGTGACCGCTTTGTAGTGCTTCCAGCTGACATATTTGAGGGAGTTACGGACCATATGAATAATGCAAAGCTGGATTTGTGTCTGCGGATAGACTGTCGCAATCGCATCAGGAAAGCCCTTTAAACCATCGACGCAGGCAATGAGGATGTCTTGCAAGCCACGATTTTTCAGCTCCGTGAGGACGCCTAACCAGAATTTTTCCCCTTCATTTTAAGCCAGCCACATGCCCAATAGTTCTTTTTTCCCTTGCAAATTCACGCCCAGCGCCAGGAAGACCGCCTTGTTAATGACTTGGTTATCTTGCCGACTTTGACCACCAGGCAGTCGGTAACCGTCAAGTCACCTGTCGCGTCATTTCAAGCAGCACTCTTTACTAATTCCGGTTCACTGCGTTCCGGATTGAGCCATACCCGGTCTTGCAGTGACCAGTTTCTGGTGGCACCTGACCACCTTTTGGGCGTCCGTTTTTTCGCGGCCTCATAGACGTTTTCACGTTGCTGCAATCCCGTTTGTGCCTTTCCATCATGCCGTTGTGCTGGCGTGACGAGTTTCAATCTACTATGCTTGTGCTGATGGTTGTACCAGCGCACAAAGTGCGTCGTCCAGCTACGTGCCGCATCGACCGTGGTAAATGCCTTGCAAGGATAGTCGGGCCGGTATTTGCAAGTACGGAAGAGCGCCTCGGCGAAGGCATTATCGTTCGATACCCGTGGCCTGCTAAACCATGGTGCCACGCCCAGTTGCTCCAATGTCGCCAGCATCGTCGCTCCCTTCATCGGACTGCCATTGTCCGAATGCAGCACTAACGGACGACCGGCAAGACCCTCGGCCAGACTGGCCCGGCGCATCAGCATTGCCGTCAGTTCAGCCGATTCCGCCACATGCACTTCGTGTCCGACGGTAATCCCCCCATTTTTAAGATGCGCTAAAAGTAGAGGTTAAGCGGCCAAGGCCAGTTTCTGTTTTGGTGTGATGCCGCCCAGGCCCATATGAGGCCGATCATGATTGTAAGTCCATAGCCAGCTGGTAGCAAAATTTTGTACCTCATCAATCGATTCAAACAAATGATGGGCCAGCCAGTCATAGCGTACGGTCCTGTTATAACGTTCGACGTACGCGTTTTGCTGCGGATTGCCAGGCTGGATGAACTCGATGCTGATGCCCCGCTTGGCAGCCCACGCCGATGTGACGGCACTGACATATTCCGGCCCGTTATCACAGCGGATGGCCCTGGGCTTGCCGCGCCACTCGATGACCTGATCCAGCGCCCGGATCACCCGTTCCGAAGGCAACGAGAAATCGACTTCAATACATAGCCCTTCACGGTTGAAGTCATCAATTACGTTAAACAACCGAATACTGGGTCCGTCAGCGAGCTGGTCATGCATGAAGTCCATTGACCACATGTCATTGATCTTGGTGGGCACTGCCAATGCCAGCGGCACGTCGCGCACGATCCGCTGGCGCGGCTTGATGCGCAGATTCAGTGCCAGAACCCGGTAAATTCGGTAGACCCTTTTATGGTTCCATTTGAAGCCTTTGACGTTGCGTAAATACAGAAAGCACAAACCGAAACCCCAATTACGTTGACTGGTGGTCAAACACACGAGCCAGTCGGCAATGACCGTGTTCTCAGAGGATAGCTTGGCGCAATAACGGTAACAGGTCTCGCTGATGCCAAAGGCCTGACATGCCACGCGAATCGTGACCAATCTGTTTACCACGGACCACTGCGCAATCTCTCTTCGTTTGGAGGGCGCTACCACTTTTTTGTGAGCGCTTCAGTAACGATATCCGCCTTCAACCGTTCCTCTGCGTACATCTTTTTTAGTCGCCGGTTCTCATCTTCCAGCTCCTTCATCCGCGTCATCAGGGATGCATCCATGCCGCCAAATTTGGAGCGCCACTTATAGAAAGTGGCAGTGCTGATGCCATGTTCGCGGCACAGGTCCGGTGCAGGACTGCCAGCTTCAGCCTGTTTCAAAATCTGCAGGATCTGGCTATCGGTAAAGCGTGATGTCTTCATGTAAAAAATCCTTAAATTGCATTTGAGGAAATTCTACTTTTAAACGCTATCTTTTGGTGGGGGGATTACCGCGACACTATTCATAAATTCGCAACTTACCTCATACCTCCTACCTCTGACTTGATATGTAGATATTTCGGTCACAATAATTTACAATTTTTGCCTAAAAAATACACATAAATGTGAATAATTTTATATCGTTAAAGATGGCATTCCGACTATATTGTGTCAGGTTTTAATTTGCTAAAAAAAATATATATTTGATGTGGAGTATCCATGCAAAATAATTACGATTCGGTTGTCGATAGTTATTTTTTACCAAAAAAAAATAAATTTGAATATTGTGTTGATGCTATAAAAAAATCCTCGAATCCTTTTAATATTACGAGCGACGAGAGTGAAAATTTTGACGCAAAAGTAAGTATTAAAAAATTGGGTGAAACACGCTATTTTTTATCGGAAGGCAGCAGTCCAGTGACTGCATGGAGGACCGGCAAGGATATTGCTCTTGTAGATGATCATCCTTTTCATTTAATAATGCCATTGACTAATTTTTGCGTCTTTACACAGCGCAAAACCGATGCGGAATTAGCCTTGGGTGATTTTGTATTAATTGATACCAAGCAAGAGTTTAAAGCCACTATGAGTGGCACTCAAGGGATTTTTTTATCAATCCCCGCATCCATCATTCGAACCTGGATTCCAAATCCAGAGAATTACGTTGCACACGCTTTGCGAGGTGATAAGGGTTGGTCCGGTCAACTTTCTTCGTATTTTCGTAATCTGAATGCTCTGATTTCCGGGAACGCAGACCGCCGCACACAAATTACTATGATTGAACATATTTTATCTATTCTTATGTTTGCATTGGAGGAGTCGCATTGTTTTTTTTCGCCAGGAGTAGGTATCTATTCGAAAAATAAAGGCCTCTATAAACTTATGCATAGCTGGTTGCGAGCAAATTATATGGATACAGAAATTACGACTTCTGGTCTTGCCAGCCGTTTCAACATTTCTACCAAAGAGTTGCATCGACAATTTCGAAACACTGAAGAAAAGTCGAGTTTTTTTAGTATTTTAAGTTCAATGCGTTTAACTGCGGCGATAGCTATGCTGAAGGACCCTAGTTTTTCTAAGCTCACCATCTCGGAGATCGGCTTTAGAGTGGGATTTATTGACTCCGCATATTTTGGTCGTGTTTTCAAGAAATTTTTAAAATGTTCACCGGGTAAATTTACGATGCAACTTACAAAAAATACTATTCTGTAAATTAATTTTGGTAGGCCTTTATATTTGTCCGTGATTAATTCATTAACTGAGTATTTAGGAAAAATCAAGCAGCTTAGATGTCCAGTCCCGTTTGATCATAAACACGTTTTAAAAACAGACTCGGCTTCTCCTGCTGCCATTTTTTTAGAGCCTGAATCGGCGTTTTTCCATCAATCGCCCGTTGAGGGATATGGTGGTTGTAGAGCTTCAGATAACTGTATAAAGTGGTTTCCAGTTTGGCGGCGTTGGCGAAATAAGTTTGCCGGATCAGCTCGCTGATACGACCGTTGAAGCGTTCCACCATGCCGTTCGTTTGTGGGGGGCGCGGCGGCGATAGTCGATGTTTAATGACTAACTCGGTACAGGCGATGTCGAAGGCATGCTTGTCGGTGCGTTTCTTGTCTCTTGCGGTAAAACGATCGGTAAACTGGGAACCATTGTCAGTGAACAGTTTGATGATCTTGATGGGCGAAGCAAGCTTGAGCCGGCGCAGGAAATCGACACACCTTTTCTCGCTCTGGTCATTGTAGATATGCATGAACACCCAGCGCGTGGCGCGGTCGATGGCAACAAACAGCTAACGGCGCGATGATTCATCGACCATCTGCGACAGGTATTTGATGTCAACGTGGACGAAGCCCGGTTCGTCGCTCTAGAAGGTTTTTTTGCGCTGGACTATCTCGTCCCCGGTCTTAAGAATGACGTCCTCCAGACGCGCCATACCGTTGCGCTTGAGGCAGCGTGCCAGTCCGGAACGCGACACCGCCGCGTTGATATATTCACGGGTGATGTAAAGCAAATCGTCGAGCGGAAGATAGAGCGTTTCACGCAGCGACAAGACAATGGCTTCCTGCGCCTCGGTCAGCGTGGTGTGTAACGTGTTGGCGCGGTGCCAGCAGTCCTGCATGTCATCGCGTCCCATCCACTTCGCCGCCGTGGCACGGGTGATGTTGAACACACGGGCCGCCTCGCGTTCGGACAGGCCCGAATGCTTGATTTCCTGTTGAATTTTAGAGGTTGTGCGTGCTTGTGGATGGATGGTAGAGCCCATGTTGTTATCTCCCGTGAGAGCAGTATCCGGTGCCAAATTATCGCACCGAAAACCGCTGATCAGGCCATCCAACAGAGCTTTTGCTCTGAAGTAAGGCCAACTGCGAATCGGAATATGATCGCCCGGTACTAAACACTTAGATACGCGAATATTTTTTCAATATTTTTTAAAAAATAGAAATTGAATTCACAAAAATAGCATAAATAACAATCGCAGTCCGTGCGAATTTTAGTCATCTTTTAAGTTTAAGATATTTTCACCAA
This sequence comes from Glaciimonas sp. GNP009, assembly GCF_054343755.1. Classification (NCBI taxonomy): domain Bacteria; kingdom Pseudomonadati; phylum Pseudomonadota; class Betaproteobacteria; order Burkholderiales; family Oxalobacteraceae; genus Glaciimonas; species Glaciimonas sp. GNP009. The sequence continues at coordinate 202,434 of NZ_JBTGUV010000001.1, read as the reverse complement.
TAGCTCTTCGAGTAATTGCAAACAAGAAAAAATATTGTGCGTCAAGTGGAAAATTAAAATCGTTACAGGGACCATTGAATGTTCCTGGGCGTGAAGTAGAAGAATGTCGGAGAAGAGGATAAAAGGGAGCCCAGATCCCAGAAGTTCCTAATAGTTATTTTTTACCTTCTCATGATCAGACTGCTAGATCCTGCATAAAATTATCCAGTAGATAAAGTGAATAGTTAACCCCGATAGCTGTGGCCAGATCACATCGACGCTACGGAGGTAGGCTAGGCATGAAATCGAAAGTAGGGTTCTGCAGAGGCTAACTAAACGAACATTATTCAAAATTTATAGTTATCTTGCTGGGAATATGTAGTCCAATTTAATTGGTTTTCTACTTTAAAAGCTCGCCGGGCAGTTAGTCTTGGTACGCCATTTCTCTACTCTTCATATTCGTTGCGTGACTGTCAGCTATCTAAGCATGAGAAAACACACACTAGAAAAGTGTTGAAAAGCATCTTTGTCATTTTGTTCTGCATAGAAGGAAAATTTTTCAGAGGCTTTTAAACACATGTTGCAAGTCACTAAAGTCGGCGGATGTAATTTTTTGTTGATGGATATCAATACTGAAGTCGGTCCGAACATCAAAAAATTTGTACCGTTATCACCTAGGTGCCTGCTAAGTGTGACCTTGCCGACCGGAGTAAAAAAATAATTATTATCAGGTACCAAGCCTCTGTGGTTAATCCTCATACGTTTAATTCTCAAAGATTTATAGCGGCGCACTATTGGCAAATTAAGCCTTTATATGACGCCGCTTAGAAAACCTTACTTAAAAAATAAGTAGAATTTTCTTGTTTAGTTATGGTGCACCTAATTTGATGTCAGAAGGTTTGTGAATGAATCTTTTGGTTCTCTTTTTTTATACCAAATGCCTTATATCCATTAATCGTTAAAATAGAAAACTCATGAATCATACCTTTCGTCTCGTTTGGAATCGCAATATCGGCATGTTTGTAGCTGTCTCTGAGCTTGCGCGCTCATGCGGAAAAAAAACGGGTGGAAAAGCGCTAACGCGACCAAAAAAGGTAGCTCTTGAGAAAAAATCTAAATTTGGAACCGCCTTAAAGACGGTCTCGGTTGGTGTCGCCTTAGCGTTTTCTGCCCAGCTTGGTAATGCAACAACGCTGAATGTTTTATGGTACGGAGACTCCAGTTACAATACCACGATCGGTGCCTTATTTAGTCCAGGAACCGGTGATCCTTCGACAACCGCGTGGACAATAACCAACGATAATTCCCCCAGTTCGGCTCTGCCCGCCGCCGCGTCCAGTTACAACGTTATTCTCGTCGGCAGCGATATGGCAGTCGGGCCATTAACCAGCAGCATGTTTGGAAATCGTCTTTTTATAACCGGCCAAGATGCAGATTATCACTTGGATTATGGACCGGGACCCGCGTCGTTTGACGGGCCGCGTGGCTTTTTGCGAGATGCAGTGAATTGGGCAGGAGCGGGAATGGGAACGGGATTTGTGTTTCTGACCCCCGCAATGGGCACCTTGTCATCATTAGGACTCACTTCCTTGGGAGCAATGGGTGGCGGGAGTAATTCAGTTGCTATTCCAAGTGCGTATGCCGCTTATCCAATCAACACCAATCTAGACACAACCGGACTTAGTAATTGGAACTCGTCCTCACATGCAAGCTGGAGTGGATTTGATACTAGTATTTGGACCGGAATTAATACACTAGGAGGGAGTACAACCAGCTTTGTAACGCTTGTTTCCGCTGGTTCCGCTGGCGGTAGTGCAGCTGGCATTTCTACGCCACCTGTGGTCACTTCAACCCCGATTGATACAGCGGCGAGCTATTATTTCGCAAGTAACCTTGGTAGTACGGTTACCCCGACATTCCAGGGGGGAACCCTACGCGTCGATATGCCTTCGACAACCGTTACACAAAATTTCACTATTGATCGTACCGGGGGCACGATTGATGGGTTTGGCACAAACGCAATATTTTCAAGTGCTATTTCAGACTCAGCAGCGGGTGTCCACGGCGCGCTAACAATTGCAAACAGCGCTGGTACCCCAGCTATCGTTACGCTATCGGGCGCGAACACCTACAGTGGCAGCACAACCGTCAATAGCGGTGCCACATTGGCCTTGACCGGTGCCGGCAGTATCGTGAATTCCAGTAGTTTGATCGATAATGGTACTTTTGATATCACCGGTACTTCGGGCGCAACTATTCAGCGTCTGTCGGGCGCCGGTGCTGTGACCTTAGGTAATCAGACATTAACCCTAGCCAGCGCCGCCGATAACTTCAGCGGTAGTGTCAGCGGTACGGGTGGGTTGACAGTAGCCGGTGGTGCCGAGACGCTTTCCAGTGTTAACCGTTTTACAGGGTCTGCATCCATTAATAGCGGTGCGACATTGGCATTGTCCGGTCCCGGCAGTATTGCCAGTGCGAGCAGTGTGATCGACAACGGTACTTTTGATATCACCGGTACTTCGGGTGCAACCATTCAAAGTCTGTCTGGCGCCGGTGCTGTGGCCCTAGGTAATCAGACATTGACTCTAGCCATCGCCGCCGATAACTTCAGCGGTAGTGTCAGCGGTACGGGTGGGTTGACAGTAGCCGGTGGTACCGAGACGCTTTCCGGTGTCAACCGTTTTACGGGGTCTGCATCTATCAATAGCGGTGCGACATTGGCATTGTCCGGTCCCGGCAGTATTGCCGGTGCGAGCAGCGTGACCGACAACGGCACCTTCGATATCACCGGTACGGCTTCGGGTGCAACCATTCAGCGTCTGTCGGGCGCTGGTGCTGTGACCTTAGGTAATCAGACATTGACTCTAGCCAGCGCCGCCGATAACTTCAGCGGTAGTGTCAGCGGTACGGGTGGGTTGACAGTAGCCGGTGGTACCGAGACGCTTTCCAGTATCAACCGTTTTACAGGGTCTGCATCCATTAATAGCGGTGCGACATTGGCATTGTCCGGTCCCGGCAGTATTGCCGGTGCGAGCAGCGTGATCGACAACGGCACCTTCGATATCACCGGTACGGCTTCGGGTGCAACCATTCAGCGTCTGTCGGGCGCTGGTGCTGTGACCTTAGGTAATCAGACATTAACCCTAGCCATCGCCGCCGATAACTTCAGCGGTAGTGTCAGCGGTACGGGTGGGTTGACAGTAGCCGGTGGTACCGAGACGCTTTCCGGTGTTAACCGTTTTACAGGGTCTGCATCCATTAATAGCGGTGCGACATTGGCATTGTCCGGTCCCGGCAGTATTGCCGGTGCGAGCAGCGTGACCGACAACGGCACCTTCGATATCACCGGTACGGCTTCGGGTGCAACCATTCAGCGTCTGTCTGGCGCTGGTGCTGTGACCTTAGGTAATCAGACATTGACTCTAGCCAGCGCCGCCGATAACTTCAGCGGTAGTGTCAGCGGTACGGGTGGGTTGACAGTAGCCGGTGGTACCGAGACGCTTTCCGGTGTCAACCGTTTTACAGGGTCTGCATCCATTAATAGCGGTGCGACATTGGCATTGTCCGGTCCCGGCAGTATTGCCGGTGCGAGCAGCGTGACCGACAACGGCACCTTCGATATCACCGGTACTTCGGGTGCAACCATTCAAAGTCTGTCTGGCGCCGGTGCTGTGGCCCTAGGTAATCAGACATTGACTCTAGCCAGCGCCGCCGATAACTTCAGCGGTAGTGTCAGCGGTACGGGTGGGTTGACAGTAGCCGGTGGTACCGAGACGCTTTCCGGTGTTAACCGTTTTACAGGGTCTGCATCTATCAATAGCGGTGCGACATTGGCATTGTCCGGTCCCGGCAGTATTGCCGGTGCGAGCAGCGTGACCGACAACGGCACCTTCGATATCACCGGTACGGCTTCGGGTGCAACCATTCAGCGTCTGTCTGGCGCTGGTGCTGTGACCTTAGGTAATCAGACATTGACTCTAGCCAGCGCCGCCGATAACTTCAGCGGTAGTGTCAGCGGTACGGGTGGGTTGACAGTAGCCGGTGGTACCGAGACGCTTTCCGGTGTTAACCGTTTTACAGGGTCTGCATCCATTAATAGCGGTGCGACATTGGCATTGTCCGGTCCCGGCAGTATTGCCGGTGCGAGCAGCGTGACCGACAACGGCACCTTCGATATCACCGGTACTTCGGGTGCAACCATTCAAAGTCTGTCTGGCGCCGGTGCTGTGGCCCTAGGTAATCAGACATTGACTCTAGCCAGCGCCGCCGATAACTTCAGCGGTAGTGTCAGCGGTACGGGTGGGTTGACAGTAGCCGGTGGTACCGAGACGCTTTCCGGTGTTAACCGTTTTACAGGGTCTGCATCTATCAATAGCGGTGCGACATTGGCATTGTCCGGTCCCGGCAGTATTGCCGGTGCGAGCAGCGTGACCGACAACGGCACCTTCGATATCACCGGTACGGCTTCGGGTGCAACCATTCAGCGTCTGTCGGGCGCCGGTGCTGTGACCTTAGGTAATCAGACATTGACTCTAGCCAGCGCCGCCGATAACTTCAGCGGTAGTGTCAGCGGTACGGGTGGGTTGACAGTAGCCGGTGGTACCGAGACGCTTTCCAGTATCAACCGTTTTACAGGGTCTGCATCCATTAATAGCGGTGCGACATTGGCATTGTCCGGTCCCGGCAGTATTGCCGGTGCGAGCAGCGTGATCGACAACGGTACTTTTGATATCACCGGTACTTCGGGTGCAACCATTCAAAGTCTGTCTGGCGCCGGTGCTGTGGCCCTAGGTAATCAGACATTGACTCTAGCCAGCGCCGCCGATAACTTCAGCGGTAGTGTCAGCGGTACGGGTGGGTTGACAGTAGCCGGTGGTACCGAGACGCTTTCCGGTGTTAACCGTTTTACAGGGTCTGCATCCATTAATAGCGGTGCGACATTGGCATTGTCCGGTCCCGGCAGTATTGCCGGTGCGAGCAGCGTGACCGACAACGGCACCTTCGATATCACCGGTACGGCTTCGGGTGCAACCATTCAGCGTCTGTCGGGCGCTGGTGCTGTGACCTTAGGTAATCAGACATTGACTCTAGCCAGCGCCGCCGATAACTTCAGCGGTAGTGTCAGCGGTACGGGTGGGTTGACAGTAGCCGGTGGTACCGAGACGCTTTCCAGTATCAACCGTTTTACAGGGTCTGCATCCATTAATAGCGGTGCGACATTGGCATTGTCCGGTCCCGGCAGTATTGCCGGTGCGAGCAGCGTGACCGACAACGGCACCTTCGATATCACAGGTACTTCGGGTGCAACCATTCAAAGTCTGTCTGGCGCCGGTGCTGTGGCCCTAGGTAATCAGACATTGACTCTAGCCAGCGCCGCCGATAACTTCAGCGGTAGTGTCAGCGGTACGGGTGGGTTGACAGTAGCCGGTGGTGCCGAGACGCTTTCCAGTGTTAACCGTTTTACAGGGTCTGCATCCATTAATAGCGGTGCGACATTGGCATTGTCCGGTCCCGGCAGTATTGCCGGTGCGAGCAGCGTGATCGACAACGGTACTTTTGATATCACCGGTACTTCGGGTGCAACCATTCAAAGTCTGTCTGGCGCCGGTGCTGTGGCCCTAGGTAATCAGACATTGACTCTAGCCAGCGCCGCCGATAACTTCAGCGGTAGTGTCAGCGGTACGGGTGGGTTGACAGTAGCCGGTGGTACCGAGACGCTTTCCGGTGTTAACCGTTTTACAGGGTCTGCATCCATTAATAGCGGTGCGACATTGGCATTGTCCGGTCCCGGCAGTATTGCCGGTGCGAGCAGCGTGACCGACAACGGCACCTTCGATATCACCGGTACGGCTTCGGGTGCAACCATTCAGCGTCTGTCGGGCGCTGGTGCTGTGACCTTAGGTAATCAGACATTGACTCTAGCCAGCGCCGCCGATAACTTCAGCGGTAGTGTCAGCGGTACGGGTGGGTTGACAGTAGCCGGTGGTACCGAGACGCTTTCCAGTATCAACCGTTTTACAGGGTCTGCATCCATTAATAGCGGTGCGACATTGGCATTGTCCGGTCCCGGCAGTATTGCCGGTGCGAGCAGCGTGACCGACAACGGCACCTTCGATATCACAGGTACTTCGGGTGCAACCATTCAAAGTCTGTCTGGCGCCGGTGCTGTGGCCCTAGGTAATCAGACATTGACTCTAGCCAGCGCCGCCGATAACTTCAGCGGTAGTGTCAGCGGTACGGGTGGGTTGACAGTAGCCGGTGGTGCCGAGACGCTTTCCAGTGTTAACCGTTTTACAGGGTCTGCATCCATTAATAGCGGTGCGACATTGGCATTGTCCGGTCCCGGCAGTATTGCCAGTGCGAGCAGTGTGATCGACAACGGTACTTTTGATATCACCGGTACTTCGGGTGCAACCATTCAAAGTCTGTCTGGCGCCGGTGCTGTGGCCCTAGGTAATCAGACATTGACTCTAGCCAGCGCCGCCGATAACTTCAGCGGTAGTGTCAGCGGTACGGGTGGGTTGACAGTAGCCGGTGGTACCGAGACGCTTTCCGGTGTTAACCGTTTTACAGGGTCTGCATCCATTAATAGCGGTGCGACATTGGCATTGTCCGGTCCCGGCAGTATTGCCGGTGCGAGCAGCGTGACCGACAACGGCACCTTCGATATCACCGGTACGGCTTCGGGTGCAACCATTCAGCGTCTGTCGGGCGCTGGTGCTGTGACCTTAGGTAATCAGACATTGACTCTAGCCAGCGCCGCCGATAACTTCAGCGGTAGTGTCAGCGGTACGGGTGGGTTGACAGTAGCCGGTGGTACCGAGACGCTTTCCGGTGTCAACCGTTTTACAGGGTCTGCATCCATTAATAGCGGTGCGACATTGGCATTGTCCGGTCCCGGCAGTATTGCCAGTGCGAGCAGTGTGATCGACAACGGTACTTTTGATATCACCGGTACTTCGGGTGCAACCATTCAAAGTCTGTCGGGCGCTGGTACTGTGACCTTAGGTAATCAGACATTGACTCTAGCCAGCGCCGCCGATAACTTCAGCGGTAGTGTCAGCGGTACGGGTGGGTTGACAGCAGCCGGTGGTACCGAGACGCTTTCCGGTGTTAACCGTTTTACAGGGTCTGCATCCATTAATAGCGGTGCGACATTGGCATTGTCCGGTCCCGGCAGTATTGCCGGTGCGAGCAGCGTGACCGACAACGGCACCTTCGATATCACCGGTACGGCTTCGGGTGCAACCATTAAGCGTCTGTCGGGCGCTGGTGCTGTGACCTTAGGTAATCAGACATTGACTCTAGCCAGCGCCGCCGATAACTTCAGCGGTAGTGTCAGCGGTACGGGTGGGTTGACAGTAGCCGGTGGTACCGAGACGCTTTCCAGTATCAACCGTTTTACAGGGTCTGCATCCATTAATAGCGGTGCGACATTGGCATTGTCCGGTCCCGGCAGTATTGCCGGTGCGAGCAGCGTGACCGACAACGGCACCTTCGATATCACCGGTACTTCGGGTGCAACCATTCAAAGTCTGTCTGGCGCCGGTGCTGTGGCCCTAGGTAATCAGACATTGACTCTAGCCAGCGCCGCCGATAACTTCAGCGGTAGTGTCAGCGGTACGGGTGGGTTGACAGTAGCCGGTGGTACCGAGACGCTTTCCGGTGTTAACCGTTTTACAGGGTCTGCATCCATTAATAGCGGTGCGACATTGGCATTGTCCGGAGCGGGCAGTATTGCTAATTCCAGTCTTGTAATTGATAACGGCACTTTGGATATTACTGGCACATTGGGTTCAACGATCAAGTCCCTGGCGGGAACTGGCGCTGTGACCTTGGGCAGTAAAACGCTTAACCTGAGTAATGCAGCCGGTACTTTCTCGGGTGCTATCGGCGGCACGGGCGGCTTGACGTTAGCGGGTGGTACCGAAACCCTGTCGGGCACCAATACTTACACAGGTGCCACTATAGTCGGCAGCGGCAGTACGCTTCAAGTCGGATCGAATGCCAGTTTGGGGAATACTAGCAATAGCTTAATTCTCAACGGTGGAACGTTGCAAACCACAGCATCATTTAGTACAGCGCATAACACCATCCTGACTGGTAACAGTTTCTTCAGTACGGCTAGTGGTACGACGCTGACTGATAGCGGGAACATATCCGGCAGCGGTAGTTTGGCCAAAAACGGTGTCGGTACGCTTCTGGTCAATGGTGCGGCTTCGTATTCGGGTACAACTACTGTCAACAGCGGAACGTTGAACTTCGGCGGAATCAATCGCATTACCGGCGCCACCACAGTAAGCAGTGGTGCGACGTTGGCTTTGACTGGCGTCGGAAGTATTGCCGCCTCAAGCCTGGTGACAGATAACGGTATCGTCGATATTAGTGGCACATCTGGTGCCACTATCACTACGCTGGCTGGAAGCGGCACCGTCGCTTTAGGCAGTCAAACGCTTGCTTTAAGCAACGCAGCCAATACCTTTTCCGGTACCATCGGCGGCGCTGGCGGCGTGACGGTAGCCGGGGGTACTGAGACGCTGACCGGCAACAGCACATACACTGGAACCACAGCAATCACCACCGGCGGTATCCTCCGAGTGGCTGCAAATGCCAACCTCGGTAGCGCCAACAATAGTATTATACTAAATGACGGTACGCTTCAAACTACCGCTTCGTTTGCCACGGCCCGAGATATGGCTTTGGCTGGTATCGCAAGTGTGAACATCGCAAGCGGCACGACTCTCACCGACACGGGCACAATAACGGGGACAGGGCGCATGTATAAAGAAGGTACGGGTTCCTTAGTCTTGTCCGGCAATAACATTGGCTGGACCGGCGGCGCGACGATCAATGCTGGCTTGGTCCAAGTGACATCGTCTACGGGTTTGGGGACCGGAGATGTGTTGTTGAACGGCGGGATGCTCGAAACCACCGTATCGCTTATGACTAATCAAACAATCAGAATAGCTGGTAATACGACTTTCTATACCGATCCGAATACTACAGCGACCTTTTCGGGAAACATCATTGGTGTGGCATCAAGCCCGAATTCTTGTTTAACGAAGTCCGGCACCGGCACTTTGAATCTGACAGGAAACGCAACCATGGGCCAAGGCACCTGTATTACGCAAGGTACGGTGCGCGTTAATGGAGTTCTGAACAGCAATTTTTTGGCTGTAAATGCGGGTTCCATGCTACGCGGAACCGGTTTGATTAACGCTCCAATATACGTCGGAGGAAGGCTGGCTCCCGGCAATTCCCCGGGTACTCTGTCAACTACTGGCAGTGTGACGATGGCAGTCGGTAGTACCTATCAGGAAGATATCAATGGTCTTGGAACTGGTGCCGGTCCGGGTAACTATTCTCGGTTGTTTATCACCGGAGCAGGCAACCAGTTTATAGCAGGGGGCGCTAATTTGGTGGCGAATCTAACAAACGTTATCGGTACCGCAACTTACACGCCGTATGTACCTGCAATTGGTGATGGCTTCCGAATTATTACAGCGAAGGGTGGTATCGTGGGGCGATTTGCAACATTAGTTCAACCTGCTGGCTTAGCCGATGGCACGCGTATAGCTGCCTTTTATAATGTCAATGGCGAGAATAGTGTCGATTTGCGCGTGTTGCCGATTTCTTATGCTCGTTACATTGGGCTCAGCAGCACAAATATCAACAACCAAATGCTTGGAAAAGCTCTGGACCAAATTTCGAATGCTGATCAAGCTGGTACCGGAACTGCCCTTGACAGTAGTTTGCTTTACGCCCTGTCAGGGCTTACAGCGACGCAAATCGCGACTGCCGTAACCGCCCTCGATGGCGAGATTCACGGTGCACTGGCTGCCGTGGCGCCTATCGCAGGACAAGCGCTCCGGGGCGTAGTCGAACGCCGCATGAGTAGCGGTCCGGTAGGACAGGCAGCAACGGGGACACCATCCCTGACGAAGGACCATGCGTTATGGGTTGACCTCGCTGCCAATCGCAGTAGTTGGAGTGGCGATTCGACAGCGTCAGGCTTTACTACTAACCGTACCCAGCTCGTTCTCGGGATGGACATATTGCGGGGGACGTCGACTCTTTTGGGAGGGGGTATATCTCATTCTTCGACTAATGTGTCTGCTTTAGCCGGCTCCGGATCTGTCGATGACAACATGGTGTTCTTGTACGGTGAACAGGCGGTTGATAAAATTGTTCTGGATGGCATTGTTGGTTATGGCCGCAGTTCATGGGATAGCCAGCGTGGCGACCCACTCGGTATCAGCAAGTCGCTTGACAACAGCATTCATGGGAAAAGCACGCTGGTAAGCGCTGGCGTTCATACTCCATTATCTATAAGTGGCATTGTGATATCACCGTTTATCCGTGCACTATGGCAGAAAGTCGGACGCGATAGCTTCAATGAAGGTACGACAACTCCGGCCGCTTTGACGCTCTCGAACTACTCGGCGACCGGGACGCGAACGCTGATGGGTTTATCGGGCACCTCGGCGGTGAGTGATCCTTTGGCGACTTCCTACACCTATCAGTACAGTCTGGGTGTCGGTCGGGATAGCGGTGATTTGGTGCACCCGATTTTGAATGCGACGCTGGCTGGGGCTGGCACAACCATCCTGACGCCACAAATCAGTCGTTCTTTTGTCCAGGCAAATTTCTATGGAACAGCACGTATGAGCAAACAGATGTACGCTTATTACGGAGTATCCAGCGAATTGCGCAAAGAAAAGACCGATCTTGGCTTGACGGGTGGGGTACGGTTAATCTTCTAAAGATAATCCGATGGAGTACTATGTTTTCCCTGAAATTTCGTTCTCCATGGATGACGTAAAATAATGTTACATTTGGAAGAAACTGAAAGGGCTAAAATACTAAAACAGGCATATATGATCGACTTCAAAGAACTGGTCGTGAACCGGGTGGCTGCTGGGGAAGCTATTTCGCAAGTTGTCAAAGAACCAGGCTTGAGCGACCAGACCTTGCCCAACTGGATTAAAGCTTCTGCGATAGGTAAGTTTAAAGGTACCGGCAACAAAGTGGTCACGCCACAAGCGATGGAGTTGTCCCGGTTCTAATGGAATGGACGCCCTCTTTCAAACGGCATCAACGTGCCAAAATGGGAGTGGTACCCCCTGAACGAAAGGAGCGTCCAAAATGAAGATTACTACGATTGGAATCGATTTAGCAAAAAATGTATTTCAAGTTCATGGCGTCGATGATCATGGAAATGCCGTGCTTCGAAAGAAACTAGATCGCGTAAAAATGGCTGAGTTCTTTATTAAACTGGAACCGTGTTTGATTGGAATGGAAGCGTGTGGCAGCGCACATTACTGGGGCAGGAAACTGACCGCGATGGGGCATACTGTGAAACTGATTGCTCCTTAATTTGTAAAGGCCTATGTCAAGACCAATAAAAATGACATGGCCGATGCAGAAGCAATTTGTGAGGCCGTTTCTCGGCCTAATATGCGCTTCGTTCCAATAAAAACGGACGAACAACAAGCTGCTCTGTCATTGCACCGGGTGCGTCAGTCTTTTATCAAAGTGAGAACAGCTCAAGCAAACCAAATTCGCGGATTGCTGTCCGAGTTCGGCATAATTATTCCGCAAGCAATTGCGAACATCGCCAGGCGCCTCCAGGAAATCAGGGAAAAATCAAATTTGCCGGCAAGCTTTCGAGATCTACGGTAATCCCCCCACCAAAAGATAGCGTTTAAAAGTAGAATTTCCTCAAATGCAATTTAAGGATTTTTTACATGAAGACATCACGCTTTACCGATAGCCAGATCCTGCAGATTTTGAAACAGGCTGAAGCTGGCAGTCCTGCACCGGACCTGTGCCGCGAACATGGCATCAGCACTGCCACTTTCTATAAGTGGCGCTCCAAATTTGGCGGCATGGATGCATCCCTGATGACGCGGATGAAGGAGCTGGAAGATGAGAACCGGCGACTAAAAAAGATGTACGCAGAGGAACGGTTGAAGGCGGATATCGTTACTGAAGCGCTCACAAAAAAGTGGTAGCGCCCTCCAAACGAAGAGAGATTGCGCAGTGGTCCGTGGTAAACAGATTGGTCACGATTCGCGTGGCATGTCAGGCCTTTGGCATCAGCGAGACCTGTTACCGTTATTGCGCCAAGCTATCCTCTGAGAACACGGTCATTGCCGACTGGCTCGTGTGTTTGACCACCAGTCAACGTAATTGGGGTTTCGGTTTGTGCTTTCTGTATTTACGCAACGTCAAAGGCTTCAAATGGAACCATAAAAGGGTCTACCGAATTTACCGGGTTCTGGCACTGAATCTGCGCATCAAGCCGCGCCAGCGGATCGTGCGCGACGTGCCGCTGGCATTGGCAGTGCCCACCAAGATCAATGACATGTGGTCAATGGACTTCATGCATGACCAGCTCGCTGACGGACCCAGTATTCGGTTGTTTAACGTAATTGATGACTTCAACCGTGAAGGGCTATGTATTGAAGTCGATTTCTCGTTGCCTTCGGAACGGGTGATCCGGGCGCTGGATCAGGTCATCGAGTGGCGCGGCAAGCCCAGGGCCATCCGCTGTGATAACGGGCCGGAATATGTCAGTGCCGTCACATCGGCGTGGGCTGCCAAGCGGGGCATCAGCATCGAGTTCATCCAGCCTGGCAATCCGCAGCAAAACGCGTACGTCGAACGTTATAACAGGACCGTACGCTATGACTGGCTGGCCCATCATTTGTTTGAATCGATTGATGAGGTACAAAATTTTGCTACCAGCTGGCTATGGACTTACAATCATGATCGGCCTCATATGGGCCTGGGCGGCATCACACCAAAACAGAAACTGGCCTTGGCCGCTTAACCTCTACTTTTAGCGCATCTTAAAAATGGGGGGATTACCGAAACACTTAACAGCGCAAGCCATTCATACGGTAGACATTGCGCGTCACTGGACGAAGCAATTTGTACGTTTGTCCACCATCAATACAAGAACTGCGGTCTAATATTCTTCACACCGGGCTCCCCAATAAGGCACGCATTTCAATGAATGTTATGCCGAAAGTTTCATGAATACGTATCATCACTTCACCACTTATCTTAATCCTGCCATGCCGGACCTTACTGATTAAGGGAGCAGGAAGCTTTAATAAACGACATAATGCCGCATCGTTTTTTAGGGCCTTGAGATTAAGTAGTGCATCGAGCAAACGACTTTGATCATAGCCTCTACTATTATTTTTATCTTTTAAGATCATTTTAAAATCCCGGTTGATTGATATAACTTTGAAACGTTCGGTTCTTTAATATAAATATATTCCATCGTAATATTGTAGGGAAGCGCTGATCAATTGATGATCTTGATCATGGCGTCAGTTTTAAAAATAAAATTTTCACCCACGGTTGAGTTTCTGCAACCATGAGCGCAACAAACGTTTTTTTGAGTAAATATGGCGCTCTTATCGTCCCTTGCTTCACTCAGGATGGTTTTCGGGTGTTATTGATCACAAAGCGCCTGCCAGCGAGTACCAGATTGGCAAATCCGAACAGCGAGAACAACTGCGCAGTGTTCTTGGCCAGGCCCCGATAGCGCGTTTTACGATGCCGAAACAGGTTCTTGATGACATGAAACGGATGCTCCACTTTTGCCCTGACGCTGGCTTTGAGATACTCCAGTTTCTCGCGCATGCGCCCGAGTTTATTTTTCGGCAGCGCCTTGCGTTTGGAGCGGCGCATTGCGGCGTGCCAGGTAACGGAGGCGGTTTTATGTTCTTCGCGTTTTTCCACCCCTTTATATCCAGCACCACCCAACGCTGCAATCTCATCGCCATGCAGCAATGCATGCGCTTGCGTCACGTCAGACACATTGCCAGCCGTTCCGATCACGGTGTGTACCAGCCCAGAGGCAGCATCAACGCCGATATGGGCTTTCATGCCAGAGTGCCAGTCATTGCCTTTCTTCGACTGATGCATGTCCGGGTCGCGAGTCTTATCCTTGTTTTTAGTCGAGGGTGGCGCAGCAATCAAGGTGGCATCCACTATGGTCCCTTCACGCATAAGCAAACCTTTGGCGGCCAAATGCGCATTGATCACCTCAAAAATCCTGCGGGTCAGGTCATGCTTTTCCAGCAGACGGCGAAATTTCAACAGTGTCGTGGCATCCGGTGCCGACTCCCGGTTCAGATCGATACCGACAAAACCGCGGATCGCCTGACTGTCGCAAATCGCATCCTTAATGCCCTCGTCAGACAAACCAAAACACTGCTGTGCGACATACATCCGAAGCATCCGTGCAAGACCAATCGGCGGGCGACCAGGGCTTTGGCCTTTCGGATAAAACGGTTCAATTTCGTTATACGGTGCCGCCCAGGGCTTCGCTGTATCGATCTCGCTCAGGAAACGGCACGCCGTGTGCGTTTCTTTTTGCCGCGTACTCAAGGTCAGAGAAGATTTTTTGCATAAACGATTCGTCAATCAAAAGGGATACATTATTGTTTCAGCTTCTGTAAATCACCGAAACCATTTCTGTCGAATAAATCAGCGCTTCCTTAACGAGATCCTTAATCCGACCCGTTTTAACTCCATCGAGTAGCTGAAATCGACCTTAAGAAATTACCTGAAATCTATAACAATAAGATTCCTCAGCGCAGCTTAAATAACGCAACACCGAATCAGGCGATAAAAAAATGGTACGAGAGAAAAATCGAATTATTTGATAGACACTTCTATAGCCCAACGGTTCTCGACATGTAAGGAGCGCTCTTACATTTAATGTAACCATCGCATCTTTTCTCTTTATTTACGTTTTCGCCGTAAAAATGACTGTGCCAATACGAAATTTCTTACGGCGGTCTCCCATAAGATTGCGTAATTCGCTGATAGTCAATCCGGTGGCATCATGCATACGAATCAAGACTGATGAACTCAACGGTACTTTACGGTGGCGAATTCTACTAACAAGAGCAGGAGGGATTTCTAGCGCGCGCGCTAACGCAGCATCATTTTTCAAACGCAGGGTTCTAATTAAGGCATCGAGCAGCCTTGCCGGATTGTAAGAGATCAGGTGATCCATGCCATTAATATTTGAAACATTGTTGATATCGTCAGAAGGCATTATTGATTTATTTCGGCAACAGGTTTGAGGTTTCGGGTCCGCAACTCCAAACAGTGAGCGAGTACGAAGCTACATGTACTGGCTAAAAATTTACGAACTCATAAAAATTAATTTTTGATCAACTAATATATTATCTAACATTAATTTTATCTATGCGATCCATCGTATTTTAGGTAGATACAAAATATAAAGCAATTCAATCAATTTTAAATATGAAAATAATGGTTGATGATGTTAAATTTGCGCATGGAACGCGCGTCGCTCCGGTAACCGTCAAGTCACCTGTCGCGTCATTTCAAGCAGCACTCTTTACTAATTCCGGTTCACTGCGTTCCGGATTGAGCCATACCCGGTCTTGCAGTGACCAGTTTCTGGTGGCACCTGACCACCTTTTGGGCGTCCGTTTTTTCGCGGCCTCATAGACGTTTTCACGTTGCTGCAATCTCGTTTGTGCCTTTCCATCATGCCGTTGTGCTGGCGTGACGAGTTTCAATCTACTATGCTTGTGCTGATGGTTGTACCAGCGCACAAAGTGCGTCGTCCAGCTACGTGCCGCATCGACCGTGGTAAATGCCTTGCAAGGATAGTCGGGCCGGTATTTGCAAGTACGGAAGAGCGCCTCGGCGAAGGCATTATCGTTCGATACCCGTGGCCTGCTAAACCATGGTGCCACGCCCAGTTGCTCCAATGTCGCCAGCATCGTCCTCCCTTCATCGGACTGCCATTGTCCGAATGCAGCACTAACGGACGACCGGCAAGACCCTCGGCCAGACTGGCCCGGCGCATCAGCATTGCCGTCAGTTCAGCCGATTCCGCCACATGCACTTCGTGTCCGACGGTAATCCCCCCATTTTTAAGATGCGCTAAAAGTAGAGGTTAAGCGGCCAAGGCCAGTTTCTGTTTTGGTGTGATGCCGCCCAGGCCCATATGAGGCCGATCATGATTGTAAGTCCATAGCCAGCTGGTAGCAAAATTTTGTACCTCATCAATCGATTCAAACAAATGATGGGCCAGCCAGTCATAGCGTACGGTCCTGTTATAACGTTCGACGTACGCGTTTTGCTGCGGATTGCCAGGCTGGATGAACTCGATGCTGATGCCCCGCTTGGCAGCCCACGCCGATGTGACGGCACTGACATATTCCGGCCCGTTATCACAGCGGATGGCCCTGGGCTTGCCGCGCCACTCGATGACCTGATCCAGCGCCCGGATCACCCGTTCCGAAGGCAACGAGAAATCGACTTCAATACATAGCCCTTCACGGTTGAAGTCATCAATTACGTTAAACAACCGAATACTGGGTCCGTCAGCGAGCTGGTCATGCATGAAGTCCATTGACCACATGTCATTGATCTTGGTGGGCACTGCCAATGCCAGCGGCACGTCGCGCACGATCCGCTGGCGCGGCTTGATGCGCAGATTCAGTGCCAGAACCCGGTAAATTCGGTAGACCCTTTTATGGTTCCATTTGAAGCCTTTGACGTTGCGTAAATACAGAAAGCACAAACCGAAACCCCAATTACGTTGACTGGTGGTCAAACACACGAGCCAGTCGGCAATGACCGTGTTCTCAGAGGATAGCTTGGCGCAATAACGGTAACAGGTCTCGCTGATGCCAAAGGCCTGACATGCCACGCGAATCGTGACCAATCTGTTTACCACGGACCACTGCGCAATCTCTCTTCGTTTGGAGGGCGCTACCACTTTTTTGTGAGCGCTTCAGTAACGATATCCGCCTTCAACCGTTCCTCTGCGTACATCTTTTTTAGTCGCCGGTTCTCATCTTCCAGCTCCTTCATCCGCGTCATCAGGGATGCATCCATGCCGCCAAATTTGGAGCGCCACTTATAGAAAGTGGCAGTGCTGATGCCATGTTCGCGGCACAGGTCCGGTGCAGGACTGCCAGCTTCAGCCTGTTTCAAAATCTGCAGGATCTGGCTATCGGTAAAGCGTGATGTCTTCATGTAAAAAATCCTTAAATTGCATTTGAGGAAATTCTACTTTTAAACGCTATCTTTTGGTGGGGGGATTACCGTAGATCTTGGCATATAAGCCAGGAGAGTAATTAGTTTTTTCTTTAAACACGCGACCAAAATACGCTGGATCCAAAAAACCTGATCTATAACCAATTTCTGAAATTGTCAGTTCTAAAAAATTAGGGTCCTTTAGCATCTTCATAGCAGCCCCCAATCGCATGCTCTGCAAGGTTTCTAGGAATGTGCGTTCAGAATTTGCTAATTTAAATTGCCGGTAAACTTCGCGCGTCGAAACTCCGAACTCGTTTGCAATTTTATCTGCAGAAATTTCCGTGTCCATATAATTTAAACTTAACCAAGTATGAATCTGGTCGTGTAAATTATTTTTTTTGTAAAAGTAAAATTTATCACGCTCCCCATCTTTCAAATCAAGTTGATCGAGTGCCATCACATAAATAGAAAGAATATTTTCTATAATTAAATTATAGTGGGGCGAATACGTTTCGGATATATTTTTTGGAGTCAACTGGCGTATGTACGAAACTAACGTTGAAGCCCACCCTTTATCGCTGTGCATTGTATGAGCTACATAATTTTCCGGACATGGAATCCACGTATGAATTAAAGTTGCAGGGATTGTAAGAATTATAAATTTTGAGTCTTCCATCTGACTAAACAGTTCTTGTTTAGTATCGATCAAAGTCACGTCCCTCATGTGTAAATTTGCTTCAAATCCTCCTTGTCTAATTTTCCCTTTCCCTCCTAATTTTACAATCAAATGGTAGGGGTGATTTTCTGCTTGTGCAATTTGTTGGGTAGTTAGGTGGGCTGCGAAAGGGCTAGATCCTGTGGAGAGGGCATAAGTTACATTATGCATGTGGTAAAAAATTAAATCAGCTTGAAAATTTTTATCTTCGACACTAGTAATCTCAAATGGATTTGTGAGCCTGCTGATGATACTCTCCCAATATTGAAAGCGTTCGCATGCAGGCACATGGTTAGCGCAATATTTTGAGTATAGCGGGTGTTTAGCTAAAATTAGAGACCGATTTTGTATATTCATAATTTATTCTCAATATAAATTTACATGTTGATAAATTGAATTGATAAGTAATTTTTGAATCTTGTAAAATAAAAGACGTTTGAGGTTTCCTCAATATTTTGTTTGCCAGGAGGTGACTTTTATGCTGCTAATTTTTGCTGTTCCTGCTAACTCGCCCATATTTTCAAATGCTGGATTGGTGAGCAATAGCCGAGTGTCAAATGTGGCCGTATACGATTATAAAAAAAACTTTAATGTATTCAAAGCTGGCTGCCTTCATGTCGGCATGGTCTGGGTAGTGCAGACCACGATACCGTTCGTTCTTGGAGCTGTTGAACCAGCTCTCCGTCGGGGCTTTGTCCCAGCAATTTCCTTCCCGACTCATCGAACAGATCATCCCAAATTCTTTCAGATTTTCCTGAAATGCATAGCTGGCGTGCTGACTGCTACGATCCGAATAATGCATCACGCCTGATGCCGGCCTCCTGCGAAACCATGCCATATTAAGTGCGTCCATCATGATATCGGTTGTCCTACGGAGCTTGATTGACCAGCCAATTACTTGCCGATTGAACAGGTCAAGAACAACCCCCGGATACAACCATTCCTCATCGGTCCACAGATAGGTAAAATCGGATGTCCACACTTCCCTCGCAAAGTACGCCGCTGCCTTTTTTATGATGTCATTCTCTCGTTTCGGACGAGCGACTTTAGCGCGCAGACGGGAAAACTCCATAGCTTCTGGCCTGACCACTTTGCTGCCGGCACCTTTAAACTTACCTGTTGCAGAAGTTTTAATCCAGTCGCGCAAGGTCTGGTCGCTCAAACCTGGTTCTTTGACAACTTGCGAAACAGCTTACCCAGCAGCCACCCGGTTCACGACTGGTTCTTTGAACTCGATCGTATATACCTGTTTTGGTATTTTAGTCATTTCAATTTCTTCCAAATGTAACGTTATTTTATGTCACCCATGGAGAACGAGATTTCAAGGAAAGCGCAATTCGGTGTCAAGCTGAAAACCCAAAGCGGCTATTTTTACATCCGCACAACTTTATTTCCTCTATGTAATATAGGCCAAATATTTTCATAAGGAAAGACATTTTTAACTACCAATTTCCACGTGACCGGCTGCGTGCGGTCGGTGTCTGTCAACGTAGTTGGTAAGATTTGAGGTTTAGTCGCGATAGCGCAATGAGACGAAATATCTGTACGGGATCGGCGGCGATCAGAATGCCAGTGAGTAGAACTGAGTGGCTGCCGACGAAGTTGGGTCTTTGATGTCTGCGAGTTGACCCTTGCGAATCATATGCATGGTTTCAATCCCCGCGATGATAATTCGGGCGCAGCGAAAGGTCTTGAAACCGAGTATCGGTCGCGTGACGCGTTTGACGGCCCGGTGGTCTTGCTCGACGATATTGTTGAGGTACTTCGATTGGCACACCACGATGGTCAGACCGCTATCGGCCTGGATGCTGACCATGGCGGCCGTGTTGGAGCCGCTCTTGTCGATGGCTATTTTCTAGGGCATGCCGTGCAGGCCGATGGCGCGTTCGAAGAATGCCCTGGCTGCGGTATGATCGCGCTTGGCGCGCAGCGGAAAATCAACGGTGTCGCCGGTCTTGTCAACGGCCCGGTAAAGGTATTTCCACTGACCCGCGACCTTTGTCGGGTAGCCAGGCGCGGTTACCCGCGTCCAGCCCCCTAAGAACCGTGCATGCGGGTTTCCTTGCACACGGCTCAAGCCTCTGCAAAGGCATCTTGCGACACCCGATGACACAACTGTATTTTTCTGGCGTACTAACGATTTCCATGGCAACTGAAATGGTGCATAAGAAGGTTGCTCGCTGCATCCGACCCGCCTTCAGCTTTTTTCACAATATGGCGAACGCCCCAAGGAGTGCGCTTTGCGATTGGCTTATGACAGGCAGAACACATGCCATCTTGCCTTCGCCAGACACGGTAAAGCTTACCGCGACCTCTCGCCGAGTTCAGCATTTTCTTGCCCCATCGGGATTAGAAATACGGTTTTGTCGCAATAACGTCACTAGTTTAGAATTTGTATTTTGACAGACGACAAATATCTGCAATGAACCTATCTGTAATATCTAATGACGAGCTGATTCCTGAAATGACAACGGCATTGAAACGATTGCATTATCCGTTGGAAATAATGTTGATGTGCGTGCGTTGGTATGTTGCGTATCCGTTGAGCCTGCGCCATCTGGAACAGATGATGGCTGAGCGCGGCATCGAAGTAGATCATTCGACAGTGCATCGGTGGGCGCTCAAACTGTTGCCGATATTTGAAAAAAAGTTTCGCAAACTGAAGCGCCGAGTGGGTGCCAGCTGGCGTATGGACGAAACTTATATAAAGGTCAAAGGTAACTGGAAATATCTGTATCGTGCGGTAGACAAAGACGGTCAAACTGTTGATTCTCTATTGACAGCAAAGCGCGATAAGCAAGCCGCTATGCGCTTCTTTCGCAAAGCCATGCTCGACAATGGCATTCCTGAAAAAGTGGTGATGGACAAGAGCGGTGCCAATAAAGCAGCCATTGATACGATCAACATCAGCCATGGAAATGCCATCATCGTGCGCCAGGTGAAGTATCTCAACAACATCGTTGAACAAGATCATCGCGCCGTTAAACGCATCACCAAACCGATGATGGGATTCAAATCTTTTCGGGCTGCTAAAATCATACTTGCTGGTATTGAGATCATGCACATGATACGCAAAGGAAAACTAATGCACAGTGGCTTCCAGAAAATAACAGCAGCGCAACAATTTTATGCACTCGTTGGATCAGGCCGTCCAGCATAGGGGCGGGCAGACCATCCACGGCTTCACTTCAGCTTTTTTCCTTAATGCGACACAACCCACAATATAGCCTCAATTTATGCTCCAGCCTTTTTTCGAGATGAGAGGACCCAAGCGCTATCTAATACGCAACTAAATCAGTGGCTTAAGAGGGATAAGTTCGTCGAGCTTAACGTTAAATTAGATACATGCAAACAGTCTGATTTATCTTTTCCTAGAGTATCGAATTTCTTAGCGTCCGATACAACGGCAAACGCTTCCCTGAACGCAAAATCTGTGCGAAAGCTTCGGCGGAAAGGGGCTTGCTGAAGAAATAACCTTGCATTTCATCGCAGCCGTTGCGGCGCAAATAATTGAGTTGCTGGAGGGTTTCGACGCCTTCCGCAATAACCCTCAGTTTAAGGGCATGCGCTAGCGTGATAATCGATGTGACAATATAGGCGTCATCGCCATCTCCTGCACCAATGTCAGAAACGAACGTGCGGTCAATTTTTAGCATATCGATTGGCAGGAGTTTAAGATAGGATAGGCTCGAATAGCCGGTTCCGAAATCGTCAACTGATATTGCCACGCCGAGCGCCTTGATGTCGCGCAGTACAGCGATAGCCTGATCGACGTTGCTCATGATAAGGCTTTCGGTAAGCTCCAACTCGAGCTCCTTCGGTGAAAGCCCGATGTCGTCTAGTATTTCAGCGAAAGACTGGGCCAGATTTTGTTGTGTGAATTGACGTAAGGAGAGGTTAACCGCCACCTTAATGGAAGGAAGGCCTTCTTCTTGCCATTGCTTATTTTGTGTACAAGCCGCGCGCAGCACCCAGGCGCCAATCGGAATGATCAGCCCTGTCTCCTCTGCGATATCGATGAAGTCGGCGGGATACAGTAATCCCTGTTTCGGGTGCTGCCAGCGGATAAGTGCTTCCATCCCGTTAATGAAGCCCGAGCCTAGGTCTACCTGAGGCTGGTAATGAAGAACAAATTCTTCCCGTTCAATAGCCAGGCGCAAGTCGGCCTCAATGCGAAGCCGCTTGAGCGCCAGTTTGCTCATATCTACGGTATGAAATTGAAAATCATTGTCGCCTTTGCGTTTTGCATGGTGCGCCGCGATGTCAGCGCGATCAAGCAGCATGTCCACATGTTCGCCATCTTGCGGATACCGCGTCACCCCCATACTACAGTTGAGAAAAAATTCCTGCCCACCAAAAACGATAGCGCGATTGACAACCGCTATCATTCTCTGTAGTACCGCTATTGCTAACTTGCCAGCCGGTTTCTCTGGCATGACAATAACGAATTCGTCGTCTCCCCAACGCGCTAGAGTATCTGATTCCCGAATAGCATCCCGCAGTCGATGCGCAATAATCATTAGGACGCTGTCGCTGCCCTTATGGCCAAAGCTGTGGTTTACGGTTTTAAATCGGTTTAGGCTAATGAATAGCACCCATACCTGACTACTGTAACGCGCTGCTAATGCGAGGGCCTGCAGCAATCTATCCCGCAACAGTGCACGATTCGGTAAGCCGGTGAGTTCGTCGTGATACGCCATGCGCATCAGCTTAGCTTCGTTATTTTTGGCGACAGTGATGTCGTAGTGCGATGCGACGAAATGCGTCACAATTCCTTGGTTGTTGCTTACCGGTGCCACATAAAGATGATTCCAGAATATGCTTCCGTCCTTGCGATAATTTCGCAGGACTGAATTGCCTTCGCGCTGTTCTCGTAACGCAGCCCGGATTTCTTCCAATTCCGGCTGATTTTGGTCGGTTCCTTGCAAGAACTTGCAATTTTTACCGATCACTTCAGCGTTCCAATAACCAGTGATTCTTTCGAAAGCGGGATTCACGTATTCGATATTGAAATCCGGGGCGATGGCGCTGGTGACAATCATTGGATGAGCGCTTGCTTCGATTGCACTGTGGCGAAGCGTTAATGCGAAATTTAATTTCTCGAGAGAAATAATTATTCCAGGAAGTGAAAATGCATTTTTCTCCGACAGAACTTCGTTTTGCACTCCTTGAATGGTGCGCAAATTAGGCCGTGATATCGAAGCGCCCGTATTTTTTGCCATACTGAACCTTATTATTTATCCAAAGAAAGTAGTTCGAATAAAATGCACGCATATTTTTAAATTGGGATCGCGGTGTCGTAATGGGCATACCGGAGACCCCTCGCACAACGAACGATCTTTAGAATATGGTAGCGCTCATATTCGGCATCTTTTTTTCTATTCCAAAATATTTTTCCATCTTCAATCTGTCATTTTCTTCATCGAGTGGTCATGATTATTAGAACCTCTGTATTTCAAGAAGCTAGCGCAATTAAACGCATCAACAACGTCCTCAAAGCGCAAAATCGCAGAACGGTAAATTTTTAAAAATATTAAGTTGCATCTATTCGCTTTAATACAGCGTCAACCTTCAGGAGTTCCTCTCATTGGTAAGAATAAGCATGATTGTTAGTTGGTTTTTCGAACCGACTTCGAACTTGGTAGATTTGTCCCGACGAGTAGGCGGCGTAATCGCGAATGCCCCAGAACTGCATCGCTTTGAGATTAAGCATCTTAGTTACGTCTGTTCGTCAGTGTTAGTAAGTTATTTGAGCGAATTGATGACTTTACTGAATGCGACATATATGGATCCACTCAGTTTGCCAAGCATTCAATCGATGATGAGCATAAGGGTAAGATTGCAGCCATATATTCGGACTTTCATTGAGGTTTGCGCCTCTGTCCCTGATGGAATATGCTGGCCAGGTCCTAATCAGAACCACGCGCTCGAACCGCATGTCGCATTACAGGTTTTCCTGACCACGGTCTAACCTGGTTTGCCATCACTTCATCTTGCCTGCACAACCTGTGGAAGGTTTCTTCTTCCTGCATAAATGGTGTTATTTATTTCAATTATTTCCTGGATTTTTCTGGCCAGATTTGATTATGCACCAGCCAGACCTGGGCAATAATCAGATCGGAACCTTTGTTCTTCACGTGTCAATAACGCCCATACTACCCTCGCATTTTTATTTGCCAGAGCGACCGCAGCAACATTCTTATTTCGTCGACTGAGTAACTTATTGAACCAGGTAGTAGATGGTTTATTGTCGGCAAATCGAATCACCGCTCGTGCTTCATGAATCAATAGCGTACGTAAATAAGTGTCACCGCGTTTACTGATGCCTAAAAGCACGGATTTGCCACCACTGGAATGCTGTCGGGGAACCAGTCCTAACCAAGCAGCTAGTTGACGCCCGCTCACAAAATTCTTAGCATCTCCAATTGATGCCACTAATGCCGTGGCAGTGATGGGACCTATTTCAGGTATTTCTGCAAGCTTTCTGCTCATTTCTGAAGAACGGTGCCATTGTTGAATTTTCTCATCCATTTCATCGACCTGTTTATCCATGTCTTTCAAGTGATCATACAAACGTTGTAACAGATCTCGAAAGCTTGCCGGCAAATCTGATTTTTCCCTGATTTCCGGGAGGCGCCTGGCGATGTTCGCAATTGCTTGCGGAATAATTATGCCGAACTCGGACAGCAATCCGCGAATTTGGTTTGCTTGAGCTGTTCTCACTTTGATAAAAGACTGACGCACTCGGTGCAATGACAGAGCAGCTTGTTGTTCGTCCGTTTTTATTGGAACGAAGCGCATATTAGGCCGAGAAACGGCCTCACAAATTGCTTCTGCATCGGCCATATCATTTTTATTGGTCTTGACATAGGCCTTCACAAATTGAGGAGCCATCAGTTTCACAGTATGCCCCATCGCGGTCAGTTTCCTGCCCCAGTAATGTGCGCTGCCACACGCTTCCATTCCAATCAAACACGGTTCCAGTTTAATAAAGAACTCAGCCATTTTTACGCGATCTAGTTTCTTTCGAAGCACGGCATTTCCATGATCATCGACGCCATGAACTTGAAATACATTTTTTGCTAAATCGATTCCAATCGAAGTAATCTTCATTTTGGACGCTCCTTTCGTTTAGGGGAACACTCCCATTTTGGCACGTTGGCGCCGTTTGAAAGAGGGCGTCCATTCCATTAGAACCATGGAGAATCCTTACAAAATTACGCCTCGCCGTCGCTAACGCGCCACAACCAAATTCAGCGCTGTGCACTTTCCACTTCTTTATTTCCGTCATTCGCCGCCATACTCTGTGAGGACCATAGCTTAAACTGTTGTCTCATATCACGGGTCCACTATACAAGCGCACGCCGGTGAGACTTTCAAAAGCCCTTGGCTATTTCTACCCAGATACGTGTAGGTGAACTACTACCTACCAAGGGTGAGGTTGCCCCTAAAGGTGCCGCAACGAGCGCTTTAGCAGCCCATTGCGCCGGCCCGGTCCAGTTTAGGCCAACACCGGCACCACTCAAGTTGGCGCTTTTTTGACCTGCGACCCACACATTCTTGTTGATCGTCAGATGTGCGCTATCCACAAATGCAACTGCCTGCCAATGTCCACTCCACAGTGTGCCGAACTCGTGACGCAATTCGGCCGTACCCTGATATCCGGTATCGCCCGATAACGCACCCATGTCGTACGCACGCACCGAGTAAATCCCACCAACCGACATCTTCTCGGCTGCATCCAGATTGGTATTCGCCCATTGGCCGGTAAACGATAAAGACAAGGCATTGTTCTGACTCAAGCCTTGCAAGCGTGAGAAACTGACATTGAACTTTGAGAAACTGCCCTGGGTCTTGCTGGTGACATTATCGGCAAGCTGGGCAAAGTCGTTGTTAAAGCCCACGTGGCCACTGGTCCAGCCCATGTTCCAGCTACTGACGGCACCTGCGAGCAAGCTGTCACGCAAGTCGCCGTTCAAGCCCAGTGTCCAGTTTTCAACATGTCTGTCGGTGAGCGTATTGCTGGCATCAATATGATCGCGCAGGGTGAGCTGGTCATGCTGGAACTGCCAGGAAAGATTGAGATTGCGACTACGTATCAAGGGCTGTTTGAGCCACAGGCTACCAACTTGGGCGGTACCGTGTGCATTCAGTGACGCCAGTGATTCACCCAACTTGTAATACAACGATGAAAAGGAACCACCGATGCGCGTACCGTGGCCGTTCAACAGCGTTTCATAGGCGAGGTTAGCATAATTCATCTTACTGCCGGAAGACAGAACATTGGCACTGAGGACATCGCCCATATGCAAAGGATTGTTAACATTGACAGTCGCCCCAAGACGCGCCCGTCCGGTGTACCGGTTACCCGCATCATCGCCAACGGCATAACCGGACACCATAGGCGCGCTTGCGGCATTGATGATCAGGTCGGAAGTACCTACGTTCTCGCCGGGTGCCAGAGTGGCGCTGCTGGTCATTCCGGAAATATCCGATAGCAGCAATAGTGCATGATCCAGATCTGCTTGCTCGATCTCCTGACCGGCTTTTAACGGCGAGAGCGTTTTTTCCAGTAAGGAGGAGCGCACCCGACTATGATTATTCAGACTGATTTTCCCATAACGTGCTTCCAGCACCTCGATCGTCACCGTCCCACCGCTCAACTTCTGCGCCGGGATGAGCGTCTGCACCAACGGATAGCCGTGGCGATGGTAATAATCGGTGATACGCGCGGCGACCTGGCTCAGTTCGTTCAAGGTCAGCGTTGTTCCTTCGGCGCTTGCCACCAATGCATGCAAAGCCTCGGCAGGAAACAGCGTGTTGCCTGAAATCGCAATGGTTTTGACCAGAAACGGGGCGCTGAGGGCTAATGTAGCGCCAGTTTTCGGCGCAATAGCCAACCCTGTAGTTGACGGTTCCGACGGCACGACTGGTTGGACCTGCTGCAGAAGGTTACCTGCACCAGGAATGACAGGGCCCGCTGCATAGGCTGCCAGCGGAAAGTATGCCATCAACAAGACCGACAACAGCGGCTTCAATGGTTTTTGAAGATGTTTTACAGGAGAATTGTTAATCATTGATACTTACCAGATTGAGTGGCAGCTTTAGGCCGCCATTGAGAATTTCCAAACCGAATTTGGGAGCTGTGTTGCCGACTGCAGTATTGATTGGCGCATGGCCTGACGCATCGTCGGTATCTACTTTACTGGTACCGGAATGCACTACCGCAATGCCTGGTGCTAAGCGATGTGCATCAGCGTCAGGAGTGATGATCGACGCCAGTACGTCCGCCTCCAAATGTGTCATGACATTTTGAACCGGGGAATGTGCCCTGCCCGGCTTTACTGTCAACTCGGTGGCATTGTTGGCAGCCTGCGCAAAAATATAGTTTTGGGCACTCAGGCCATAGCCATTGATGGCATAGAGCGCCGGCAAACTATTTGCCGCTGCATTGGTTTGCCAGGCCATCACGCCAGTCGTTGCACCCGCCAGGGTATCGCTACCCATCAGGCCAGTCACCGAACCGAAAAGCACAGCAGGTATGTCTCCTGCGATATGCACCGCAGGCGTAGCAATATAGGTCAGCGTCGCAGGGGTAATACTGGCACTCAGGGTCGGCTCCACCAACAGATAGTTGCCTGCATGCGCGCCACTCAATGTATACCCTGTCACGCTGACGTTGCTGCTGCCAATATTCGGCTTAGCAAAGGTGGCCGTTGCGGTGCCAGTCAAACTCACTGCATCGCGCGCTAATGGCGCTACTGCAGCCACACCGCTTAAGGCTGCGGTATTGGTCGCATCGTAGACTTTATTGTTCGCCGTCAAACTGGTGATCGCTAAAGCGGCCGGAGTAACGACGAGCGTCCCGGCAGCATAATTGATCAGATAACCTTGTTGCGCCAATGAATACAAGCCACCGACGGTCAGCGAATAAGTGCCGGCATCGATTGCTGCAGTGTTATAGCTGAGTGTACCGAGCAAGATGCTGCGCGGTGGACTGGAGTAAGTTACGGCATTGATGTTGGTGTAAGCCAGCCCATCATAGATCTTGGAAGCGGCGTTCACTGTAATCGTCAGTGGCATAAAAAACGAACGCAATAATGGATTGGTTTGACCGTTATACATTAACCAGGTGTTGGCAAAATCCCAGCCAGGATTGAAGCTACCGCCATTCGCTGTCGTAGCCGAGGTGAAATTAGTCTGTTGTTGCATCTGGGAGGTAGTCATACCTAGCCCGCCGCCAGCTGAAGCCGCTTGGCCTGATTTCGTGGTATTCCAAAAGCTGTTAACAACCGGATTGCTGGTGAGATTGTTATTGCTGTTAAAAGTACTGACATTTTGGCTAGCTCCTACCAGCCCTCCCGTATAGGTACCGCTAACACTCCCAGTTGCGTACCCATCATTGATTGCAGTAATGACCGCCTTAGTGTTAGTGGTGCTGCGGTTATCACTAAAAATCGCTCCAGCCAGTCCGCCAATGTAAGAGCCACCCTGCACATTACCCGTTGCGTAACTATTGTTGACGGTAATCATATTGACGTCGGTATTATTGAAACTGTTGATATTTCCTATCAGTCCACCCACATCCGCACCCCCGCTAACATTCCCTGTGGCGTAGCTATTATTGATGGAGACGTGGTTCGAGGTAACCCTGGTGTCATTCGAAACGTACCCGACCAGGCCACCCGCGTTGTTGGCGATACCCGTCACATTGCCGGTAGCATAGCTTTTGTTGATGGTGCCGTCGTTTTCGCCCACCAGTCCGCCCACTTTGGTCGCCTGACCAACGTTGGCGCTGACGCCGCCGGTTGCATAACTGGAAATGATGCTACCAGCACCATCATTTTGTCCTACCAGGCCGCCAATGGAATTGGCACCGGTATTACTGGTGCTGGCATTGACGCCGCCGGTAGCATAACTGTTGGCGACAACGCCGCGGTTATAGCCGACTAACATCCCAACATCGGCAAAACCCGTCACGCTCCCTCCCACCAATCCAATATTACGGATGATGGAAGTGGCACCTGTATCACCAAACAAGGCCAGGTAACTGGTGGTGCCATTAATGGTCAAATTACTCACGGTATGTCCAAAACCATCTAGCGTGCCGGTGAACCAATTGTTGGCATTCCCAATCGGCGAAAACCCAGCCTTGGTATTCCATGCAGAGCTTGCGGTTGCATCAATATTGCTACCCAGAACGTAATAGCCGTTTAGGTTGCCGTTGATTCCTTGCAGGTCAGTGCCCGTCATACTGCCCGCTACGCCGAGGCTGTTAATGACTTTGTAATTGACGATCGCCCCATCGGAACCAAGTTTCGTACTGAAGTTATTTCCCGATTCCAGATTGATGACCGCAGCCACATTATAAGTACCAGGATTGGTCAATGCCAGCGCACCCTGTCCGTATTGGAATGCCAGACTGGCCGTGCCGGAGCCATTCAGATTGGCGTTAACATTGATATTATTTTGTGCATTCAGGGTGAGTTTGTTGGCGCTCCAGCTCACGACATCATTGACGTTTACGTTACCCGTTCCTATGCTACCGCTCAGTGTCCCGGCGCTGCTCTGTATCATCACATCAGTATTGGCCAGACTGGCCGAAAGGGCCGCCCCGGTGATATCGCCGCCACTGGCGGCAATGCTGTAGTCGGTCGGATCGATCAGCCAACTACCGGTGGTGCCGGTGGCGGCTATAGTGCTAATTTTTGCTGCATTGGCTACTTTGACATGGGCTGCTGAGGTTTCAATAAATCCACCATTGCCGCCGTTTGGTGCCGAGGCATCCAGACTACCGCTAACATTAACCGTACCCGTAGTCATGGCACCCAGCAGCGTAATGACGCCGCTATGATTCTCCACCGTGCGTGCTTCGATCACGCCGGTATTATTGACCACGCTGGCAGTCAGTGCATCTTTGGCGCCAGCGCTCATGACCACCATCCCACCGTCGGCTTGAATCAAGCCACCGTTTTCTACCAATGTATCGAGCAGACTCTGATCGACTTTCATGCTGACCAGACTATTGCCATTAAAGGTCAGGGTCGCCGCGCTACCAGCACCTAGCGCGACACTGCCGAGTTGGGCGGTGATAACACCTTGATTGCTGACGTGCTGCCCAAGCAACGCGACGTAACTGGCCGCCTTGATGTTGCCATCGTTGACGACACCAGCGCTGCTGGTGCCACTAAAAGTGCGGGTGTTGCCGCTGAGGCTGGCATCTTTCAAGTCCAACGTGGAAGCCACCAGGCCGCCGACATTGACTTGTGCGCCGGCACCAAACAAGAAGCCGTTAGGATTGATCAGAAAGACCTGACCGTTGGCGTTGAGATGCCCGAGAATTTGCGTGCCATTGACATCGGCGATACGGTTGACTGCAATCGCGCTGGCATTTGGCTGCACGAAGTTGACCGTTTCTTGTTTGGCGATATTGAAACTCTGCCAGGTCAGGCCCAAATTCTGGCTGCCCTGAGTAATCGTGGTGATTGCACCCGACTGCCCGATACTGCCCGCACCGTTCACTACCTGTCCAGCTGCAGGTGCAGCCTGTACCCCCGCCGCCGCCAGTGCTGCAACTGCCAGCGCTGCTGCTCGCATCAGCTTACCGGAATTGCGTGCGGAGCCCTTACTCCGGCCCCGTTTTTTTTCTGCCACCGCTACCCAAGCGTTCAGTACGTGACTCCATACCAGACGGAATATGTGATTCATTGATCCATGACGTTTCATAATGATGACTGACCTTTATTCTTATACAAGTGGTTGTCGACTTCCTCTTTTGAGAGGAAGCGCCCAGCCAATGGCTGCACGACGCATAGCGACGCAGGTCCACCGACCTTTTTTTTCGTGCGAGATACACTACCCGCGCCAGCTACGCGCGAGGAGACTTAGCTTGCGCTGGAACGTTGCTTAGATTTTTTTCGACCGTCGTCGGTCAGATCGAGATTGATGGCATTAGTGCAGATTTTATCCAGCGCTGAGCATGTTGATATCCACGCCATTTTCTACGGTACGCTCTTCTGCCCATCTTC
Source organism: Glaciimonas sp. GNP009 (assembly GCF_054343755.1). Classification (NCBI taxonomy): domain Bacteria; kingdom Pseudomonadati; phylum Pseudomonadota; class Betaproteobacteria; order Burkholderiales; family Oxalobacteraceae; genus Glaciimonas; species Glaciimonas sp. GNP009. Next base: position 171,660 of record NZ_JBTGUV010000001.1, on the reverse strand, counting down.
AAACTTCACTTTGGTTGATGAATACCGAATATTTGCGAGTGTATCCAAAAAATAAAACATTTAATTTACAAAAACATCACATGGCACGATAGTATTAAATTGAAACTGCGATGAGCATGTTCGTCATGTCCGAAAGTGGCGCAGAAACAACGTAGCGATCCACTCAACGGTGCCTGGGAAAGAAAATTAATTACAAAAAAGAGACCCAGTGCAAATACCGCTATTTAATCAATGAATATTTTTCAAAGTGAGCAAGGGAGTACCCTCCTTCCGTAGTAAAAAAGTTTAGATAAAGTAGGAGCATTTTGCCGTTAGCAGCGATGAAATTGATCTGTAACGCTGTAGCATGCTTCGGCACTCAACGAGCGCCGCAGGCCGTATTCGTCCTTATCAGATTCCTGGCACGACCTATTGATATACCATGGTAAAGGTAGCCGCCGCATTGACCGTTCCCGGCAACACTGTGCCCGTACTGATGTACTGAGACACCAGCGGAATCGACACACTACCGCTATACAATCCTAAAAACTGTTGCGCAGGATTTCCAATGGATGTATCTGAACTAAATTTGATCAGATTAGAAAACTGATCCAGGATTTGATACCCTATTCCGGAGGCCGTGGAACTCGGTGTAAGGGATAAAGTCGTTGTATTGTTAGTGGTAGTAGTAGCATCCGACAGCGTAACGCTGACATGGGTGGACGCCGAACAATTGATGCCTAGGTTAAATTGCTGACTCCCCCCGGTATTTCCCACCGCTGAAAATCCTGCAGTTGAGAGGGTGGGCATAGTCACAGTAATCGAGGGCGTTGTCACATTACAGGAAGAAGTAGTAACTGCTGGAAGCGTGAACGAGACTACCCCGCTTTTTGTTCCGACAGCATTGCCAGCATTCACGGGATAAATCTGAAATAGAGTGACCGTCGAAGACGAAGTCGGTTTGATGGCAGCAGTTTTTACTAACTGGAAAGAGAAGTTTACGGAATACGTCACTGTACTACCAGCTGGTATGGTGGTCCCGGTCAGATAGGGAAGCGATGAGTTCGCCGTCAGGGGACCACCAATATTACTGATGACCGTGCTGGAGTTTGTCAGGTTAATCACCTTTATACCAATTCCGGCGACACCCGTTTCCCACACAGTCCCCACCGCGGTTGACAGCGCCAGCGCAGGGTCATAACGTATGGTTACGGCGGTGACGTCAGAAGTGCACACATACTGATACGCTTGGCTGACTGCAGGTCCAAGATTATCTCCTACCGCTGCGCTCGGGGAAACCGTGAGTGTCTGAAATCCGGTGTTACTTCCATAGAAAGAACATACTGGTGGCGGCGAGGAAAATGCTGGCAGTATGCATGAAAAGAAGAGGGTAAAAGCAAAAAAAAATTTCATATGTGTTCCGTTGGATCATTCTTTGTGTAACCAGAAAAATGGAGAGTATTGCTCAACTTTTTCTTCTGACTATTTTTATAGCCGCTTTTTTTGCACATAACGTTTCGCATCAAAAATATTCCTTCCCCTGCAAAACTTTCCAAGTTACCTTCTGGGAAATTTTTCCGTCAACGCATTACGCCGCTCCATACCGATTTCAATCCGCGGCAATATCGACACAAATCCCTTGCGCTACAGGCATAAATCCAGTTGCTGGTTTCGTCACTGGCGTAGGGATCACATAATTCAAACTGCAGCTACCGCGTAAACCATGATTGACTTTTAGTACACCTGATGCCGCTGTACTACGGAATAAAATTTTACCGCCATAGCCTACCGTTCCTAACGATTGACCATCCATATCCAGTATTTCTGCCCCAAACGGCATGACATTTCCGCTGCCGTCAATCACCCGCAAGAATACCAATTGTCCTTGGACACGCTTGAATTTCAATAACGCTATGGAACCCGAATGAGGAGCTACACGCTCTTCTGTCGAGGTAAACTCGACGTCTGCAGGCATGCCTTCCGTATTTAAGAGCACGGTGTTAAAGCTATAAGGAGTCAGGTAAGGGACGACCGCACGACCATACGTATTAACTTTTAATCCGGGTGAACTGCCAATTGCCGTTCCTACTCCGCCATCGGCTTCAACGATGCCGAAAGTATCCCCCACCGGGCCAGATAGAATGGCACCGCCGCTATACGCGATCAATGAACCCGACACGCCAACTGATTCTTGGGTATATCCCTGACCTTGACTTGCCGATGCCGACAGCGTGCCAATTGGACCGCGATACTGCCCATTTGCCTGAAATATATTGCGCTGGCTTCCTTCTGTCGCATCTAGACCATAACTGAATTGATTGGCGTCTCCGAGCGAAGAAGATAATGTTTGCTGCGCATATGCAGCGCCACCGGAAAAGATGGTGTTAGAGCCGATCGATGTAACACCATGCCCTAACGGGATTGTTAGGCCAACCATAATCTGCTTTCCGGCAGACTGGTGGCTATTAATCGATTTGACGTTCGACACTGAAACGTTGTATCTGATTTGCCGCCAGGAATTATTATATCCAAATTGGAACTGACTACTTGCATTGTTATGATTCCAATAATTCTGGGTGGAGCCGGAAATAAAGACCGACCCATAGCGATTTGGAAGATTCTGATTAAATATAAATTGAATTTGATTTTTACGCTGCAGCAGAGAGTCGTTTCCTTCCGCGGAAGAATTCACGATCTTCATTTCCCGGTACGCCACAGCCTGCTCCAGCGTCAAATAACCACTTGACGCGTAGCGGTAGGCACCGATCAAAAGATTTGCCCCCAATTCTTCAAAACCTTTGCTATACGTAGCGCGCACGGCAGTACCTTTCAGAGTGGTCTTTTTTACGTCGGAAATAGCTGACGCCAAATCCATGCCAAGAGCGCCCCAATGGGTATTGAGTGCAGCGCCCATCATCATCGCCCCGTAACCGGCTGAAGCTTCCAGACTGCTGTAAAGACTGATGCTACTTGTAACTCCATACTGGTATGCCGCGGTAAAAACAGGCGGATGTGCGCTCACCACCGGGTCACGCAAAGTACCTAGTGAGGCACTAAAGTGCTCTCCATCTTTGCGCATCAGCAGCGGCACCGTTGCAAAAGGAACGATAGCCGTAGTCTGATGACCATCCGCTTCAGTGACTGTAACAAGATAATTTCCGCTAGTGCCGGTTGGATACAGATCTTTGATCTCAAATGAGCCTGGCGACACGGTGGTTTCGTAAATCGTATAACCGTTCTGGCTAATGGAAACTTTGGCATTCGAGAGCGCAGTGCCACGAATAACCGGGGCATAACCGCGCAAGGAACTGGGTTCCATGAGTTCATCGCTAGCCAGCGTTACTCCCCTCATTCCAAAGGCGTCAAAGAAACGCCCATCGGTAAACGAGTCACCGATTACAAGCTTGGATCCCAGGTCGGGAATATCCCGTTCCAGATACGTGGCTATTGCCTGCATTTGCAGTGGTAAACCAGCTGCCTTGACGACTGTGGAGCTATTGCGGAAATGCCACTCACCAACGTTTACACCACTGTTCAAGCTGAGATATTGACTTTGATGTTTTACCAGCCCATTCGAAAAAAATGCATTTCCCACATAATTCAGAAATCCACCATTGACGCCACTATTCCAATATTCCTTAGGAACATATCCACGCGGATTTTGCACCACGAATTTCTGTGGAATAAACACATTTAACCGTTGCTCCGATGCATCAAAGGAAATCGACGCACCATCCACCACCGAAGAAATAGTTTGGCAAACGCCCGCTAAACTGGTGGCAACAGGTTGTTTGACGATAGTCCAATCAATATTCATCAATTGCAGAACACTTGTTACAAAACAAGGTTCAATCCGATCCGCGTCAATATTTTCAAACGAAATTTGTTGTCTACCGATCTGTACATTGTTGACGTACAACTCTACCGAATAGCTGCCCGGCGGAACACCACCGGCAAATGAAAATCGTTTCATATCGACGTCTTTTCCCCCATGCATGAAAACGGGGTTGAATGCGTAATCTTGAGCGGACGTCGTAACACATGCCCCGAAGCAGATCATTCCAAGAATGAGCGATGAGGAGGAGGAAAATGTACGCATATTATTTGGCGCGCACCACGCTGGCTATACCGGCTACTGACGCGCCATAATCGTCGAGGAACTGATAGCTCAATTCGCCCTCTTTGTTATCAGGTAGGGGCGCGCCAGTATTTTTTACCAGCGGAAAATCCCTGCTAGAAAAAGGCGCGATCATGCCACCACTTTTGTCCTCAAAACATATGCCTGAAGTACATGTCATAAAAGATATGAACGAGAGATAGTAAGGAGTGGGGTTGGCTGCGTGCAACTGATGATCGTTGATGGTCCAGGTAACTAAGCCCGGTGCTGCGCTCGGATCGCCCTTAAGGCCGATCGGTCGAAAAAATAGTTTTATTTTTGAATGAATCGAAAACTGGAGGATATTTGCATCAGCCTGCTTGGGACTCAACGCCGGTATTTCGTTAATATTGAACCAGAACAGGGTTTCTTCGGTCTGCGTTAAATCGCGCTCATGGGAAAAAAATATTCTGATATTCTGGGCCTTTTTTGGGTCGATACGAAACATCGGAGGCGAAATGACGAAGGGAGCATCACTGCCATTGGCAGGATTTCCTTCTTCAATCCAGGCCTGCACTAATGCCGCTTCGCTGACCTCACCTTCGTTACTCAGATGTACCGACACATCGCTCTTATCACCAGCATAGATGATACGGGTACGATCAATAATCACGCTGGCATGTGCTTGCCCTAGCAGGAAAGTTTGCAATAAAAAGAGAGTCAGTAATCTCATAGAATCTTGGCTAAAAAGGGGAAGAATCCGGAGGGTATCGATCAGATCGTTACCCGCTCGGTGTAAGACGTATGGATTCGTTAAAACACGTACGTTGATTTGGATATGAACGACAACCAGCCAATTGCGGCATTCAGCATGCGGCTGCTATTAGTCTTACTCTTACCCGCTGAGAAACAAAAAAATGATATCTTTATGTTTCTCTTGGGAGCGAGTAAAAACGGTTTATCAAACCTCTATCCATTCACCTGTATTACGGATAAACGACCGAGTAGCTAACTGTTGATGCGACCGTACCTGCAGTCGAGGCTCCGCCATTGGCGTAGTAGGCGGCTATGTAATACATAGTTCCCGCATTTGAGACCGTAGTGATGGCATTCGAATTCTGGGTAGAATCAGGAAAGCCGACCAAAATAGCTGTGCGGTCTTTGTTCATCAGCGCCACTTCCACATTTGTAGCAGTTGCCGACGCAGCGTTATACAAACGTCCAGTTACAGCGTCTGCGGTAGAGGCAGCTTCAAAATAGGTATGCACAAGCTGCGAGGGGGTGCTACATGCACTTAAGGCGATGTTGAATAAGGTGTGACCAGCGGTCGCGCCAGCAACGTTGAGGGCGGTAGTGCTCACGGTAGGGAGCGTCAATGTAAAAGTGCCCGTCGCGGCGCCATTTCCACTCACTACGCAGGTTGCCGCAGTAATTTTACCGTTGATCGTCATCGTGCCATCTGATGCGAATGCTGATTGCGTCAATGCCTGACTCGCACAAAAAGCGAAGATAGCAAATACTTTCATTTTCATTCAATACTCCATTAAATTAAAAAGTTACTACAAAAAAATCCAGATACTTTTGGAAAATACGAAGTTTAATTTCTTCAAAAAGGCCAAAGGCAGAGCCCCAGCCTTGAAGTTAATTCCCTCTCTGGTGTTCTTACTGTGCCGGTTTTAAGCGCCTCCTTTCTGATACATACCTGCGTCCTGTCTTTTACAAAACTTGCGCCTGCGTATTCATGGCATTGGATTACTGCCGGACATACCGATTTCAATACCCCCACAAGGTTCGCACTTGCAAGTGCAAAAGATCTGCGCACTATACGCATAGCGCAACCACAGATTTGCTCCGACCAGACAACGATCTGGCGCTTGCTCTTGACTGATTTCGTCGACTACCCGATGCTCTGAAAATTGCCAAAAATATACTTCAAAAAAAAAGTTCCCTGTATGATAAAGGCTAAAGAAAAATGGGAATTTGATGCCAGCAATATGAAACTCGGACTTAATATTTTGAGTGACATCGCAGTGGCGTTTTTATAAGGGAATAAAAAAGGGCGCCTTTACGTCACGTCACCTCGATGTATTGCTAACGCTGTTAGTTGTTAAGTAATCGACCAATTAACCACGTCCCTTGCGGAAGAATTGTTTTATGCAGGGAACCGACGAGTTGGTTGTAAATTCCAAGGCAGCAGCGCTTCGTAATCATCGGCAGTATTGGCATAAGGCAGCGCCGTGAACATCTCGGTGAGATACTGGTAAGCGTCACTATTTCCGGCCTTACACGTTTCGATCCACAAATATAAATTGGCGCTGACTTTTGTGTCCCCGACGGTATCGGTAAATAACCAACTCTTGCGATCGATCATAAAAGGGACGAATCGCGTTCTCGGCCACATTATTATCGATGGGCCAGGGGCCGTTCTCGACATAGCGCGTGAGTTTGGACCATTGCCCAGCCAGGTGCTGCAATGCCTTCCCCAGCAATCCACGTGGCGCAGTCGTTGCCAGATAATGGTCGAGCAAGGCTTCGGTGACAGCCGACACCGCCGTGCTGTATTTCATGCGCAAACGCTGGCGTTGGAGCGTCGTGAATGCCCTGGTACGGGTTTCTGCTGCGTACAGTTTGCCGATCAGGGTAAAGAATTTGGTAACTGGCTGCTGCGCACTGCGCGCCTCCTTGGGTAGCACCGCTTCGGCTTCAATAAAATATCGTCATACATGCGCCCAGCAAGCCAAGTGGACAAGTCCATTGACAACCGATATCGTGTTACACGGCGCGTAACTGTCAGTCATGAAAGCCGCGCCTGCGCGTACGCCAGCCCAGAGATCGGCCACGTGTTGGGTACTGCGTCCCGGCGCATAGCCGAACAGACGCACCGGCTGGATCGCAGCCGCCGTTCATCTGAATCCACATATAACTCTTGGTTTGCTGCGCGCCAGGGCTCCTAGAGTACCTGAACCACCGTTTCATCGCCAAATACGACCTCACTGTCGAGCAAATGATCACGCAGTAAATTAATCAGCGGTTCGATAGCAATCCCAATGCGCACCACAATGGCGGCCAGGGTATTGCGCGAGATGTCGCCGCCAAAGCGTTTGATTAACGCGGCAATCCGGTACAGCGGCGGTCCGTCGGTGAACTTGGCGGTAATGCACCGTGCCAGTGCGGCTTCAGTGAACAATCCCTTCGGAATAATGCGCAAGCGGGCCGGCGTGACTTTGATACTTTGATCACAGCAAGGACAGGCATATTTCACTCGCTCATGCCGGATCGCGCGTACTTGCTGGGGAATAATATCGAGTTGCTCGCTCACTTCCACGCCTATTTCCACCAGTACCACGCCATCATGCGCGCAGATGCGTGCCGATTCTGGTAGCGTGGTGCGAATGACTTTCCGTGGCAATGCCGGGTCCAGTGGCTTGCGGCCCGATTGCTTGCGCTGATGACCTGAAACGGGAATGTCTACTTCGCTCTCTTGCGATAGCAAGGCAGCACGTACGGCCAATGCCTCAGCCTCATTGAGAAACAGGTCGCGTTCTCGGCGCTGCGCGCTTCGCTGTTGGTGCCGAAGAGTCGACGCTGAAAGGCTTTGAGCTATTCCTTGAGCAGATCGCGCTCAACTTGCATGCTCCGTAGCCCGCCGCGCACCGCATCACGGTCGGCCTATGCGGCATCGCGCTCGGCGATGAGCGTCTGAAATTCATCAGCGGTAAGGCAGGAGTGCTGGGTAAGTGCCATGCCTGACAACATACCGGAATGTCGCGCCTAATAGGTGTACGTCATTTTAAATAATGCCATCAGCTATCGTTTACCGACAACAACCGGGTGAAATAATCCTATTTTAGTCAAGGAAAGGAATTAGCTAGCGCGTTCATAGTAGCGCTGTGGATGTTTGCGCACAGCCCCCAGGTCAATGCCATCAAGCAGCCAGTGCAATGGTTCGACTGTTAGTTCCAGCACTGCCACCTCAGGCGGCCATACGAACCGATCTGCTTCCAGACGTTTAAGCGGCAGCCAAAATCCGGTACGGTCCCAGCCCGATAGCTTAATCGGATCGCGTCGCCTATTACTAAAAACATAGGTAGTGGCGGCAAACGGGTCCATTCCCAGTCGCTGTTCTACCAAAGTTGATAGTCAGTTGATACTCTTACGAAAGTCAACGGCTTCCCGGTTGAAATAAACCTTTAGTATCGGATCAAATCTGAACACGGCAATCTCCCTGGCGTTTCGATGAAGGAGACCATCTGTTTCACATCCGCATTCTCCAGCGCAACCTATACGCTGTTGAAAAGATGGGCTTCCAGACGCACAAGTAACATGGGCGTCTGGAGGACGGGGGCGATCTGGACCGGAATAAACGTCGGCAACTGATGGGGTACCGACTCCTTTAACCTGACCAGGCCGATGTTCTGAGGCCGGTAGCGGTTAATTCACTTATGTACTAGATTGGCATTGAGTCCAAACTTAAGAGCCAGCCCTGCAATCGAAACGTCTTGCGTCCGACAGGCTTCTATCAACGCTCGCTTGACCTCCTTGTCACAGATACGTACGCCATTACTTTGTTGTTTGACGACCAGACGACACAACAACTCCGGTTTATTCTCCAGCATGGTTATCCACTCATTGAATGAGGTTGGACACCATCATCTTCACTCAGCAAGAGAAAAATAGGCGTCAGTCACGGACCGCTTACCATTAATGAGAGCCGGGTGCGCGCGAAAAGTGCACGGACATGCCGCTATTGAAAAAATCCAGAAAGGAGAAGATGCCAGCAGGAAAAATGCCCTGTCAGGCCCATGCGCAGAATATGCAAAGGATAGCTTACCGAAGGTATCGATGAGCTATCCTTTTTGCCGACTTGGCGCTGACCAGGCCGAAATGAACGCGCGTGTTAATTCAAGGCGTTGCTTTGAATCTTCACCTTGACACATTTCTATGTCATTTAGGAGGGGAATACCCCTTCCATTACTTGCGTTAAAATAAGAGTCTGAACGGCCATGGAATGCTCTGCCTTCTTTGAGCCGCCGCATCTTGCGTACGCAAAAGCGCATTATTTCCTACTATTACCGTATGCGCATCTACAGCTTGTGCATGAGTAGCGTCAATTACCGCATTCCTCTGGTTGGCTGCCGCAATGTCTACCAAGTTTTGGTTATACAGTACCATCGCTGTCGCATGATCAATTACCGCCTGCTGATGGTCCAGCCCCGCCTGGTTATTCGCATTGGTAGTCTCCACATTCTTCGCCAACGCATCATTATGAGCGGTTAGCGCCTGGTTATAATTATTTATTGCCTGCGAATGGTCCAGTCTCGCCTTGTTATTAGCAGCGGTAATCCCATCATTGGTTGACGTCGCCGTATTATGATCAATTAGCGCCTGGTTATAATTATTTACCGCCTGCGAATGGTTCAGTCTCGCCTGGTTATTAGCAGCGATAATGCCATCATTGGTTGACGTCGCCGTATTATGATCAATTAGCGCCTGGTTATAATTATTTACCGCCTGCGAATGGTCCAGTCTCGCCTGGTTATTAGCAGCGGTAATGCCATCATTGGTTGACGTCGCCGTATTATGATCAATTAGCGCCTGGTTATAATTATTTACCGCCTGCGAATGGTCCAGTCTCGCCTGGTTATTAGCAGCGGTAATGCCATCATTGGTTGACGTCGCCGTATTATGATCAATTAGCGCCTGGTTATAATTATTTACCGCCTGCGAATGGTCCAGTCTCGCCTGGTTATTAGCAGCGGTAATGCCATCATTGGTTGACGTCGCCGTATTATGATCAATTAGCGCCTGGTTATAATTATTTACCGCCTGCGAATGGTCCAGTCTCGCCTGGTTATTAGCAGCGATAATGCCATCATTGGTTGACGTCGCCGTATTATGATCAATTAGCGCCTGGTTATAATTATTTACCGCCTGCGAATGGTCCAGTCTCGCCTGGTTATTAGCAGCGGTAATGCCATCATTGGTTGACGTCGCCGTATTATGATCAATTAGCGCCTGGTTATAAGTCTTTAACGCGTTAGGATAATCCTTCCACGCCTGCTCATTAGCCACGCGAATTTTAATACCGTTATTGAGATTAAGCTGATTCTGGGCTATCTGCTCTTTATTGTTACGTGGTTGCTGATACGGTTTAGTCACTTTTTCAGGAACACCGCCCGACGCACCACGAACCACAACTTCGCGGCTTACCTTATCAAAAGGCTCTGCAGTGAATCTCATCGTCATGGTCTGATCCATGTTGTTCTGATAGCTTTCTCCGACCAATACCTTGTCTTTATACGCATCCGCAAACTCCTTAGCCGAGTGGATAGGCGGCGGTGTAAAGGGGCCGTCTGCCGTTCGTACCCTCGGCAGTGGCATACCATCGCGCTTCAAAATTTGAAGTTCCTCCTTGCTCATATTGTTAATTTTTTGCAATATATTTGTCAATTCGACCGTTGTTTTATCGTGTACGGCGTAAACTGGGTCAGTGATGGGTTTACTTGACGATTCCGGTTTTACAGGCTTGACAGGCGCCTTGGTCTCGATCAAATCATTCTGTTTGAGTTTCGGCGGCTCGACAGGCGCCTTGGTCTCGATCAAATCATTCTGTTTGAGTTTCGGCGGCTCAATAGGCGCCTTGGTCTCGATCAAATCATTCTGTTTGAGTTTCGGCGGTTCGACAGGCGCCTTGGTCTCGATCAAATCATTCTGTTTGAGTTTCGGCGGTTCGACAGGCGCCTTGGTCTCGATCAAATCATTCTGTTTGAGTTTCGGCGGCTCAACAGGCGCCTTGGTCTCGATCAAATCATTCTGTACGAGTTTCGGCGGCTCAACAGGCGCCTTGGTCTCGATCAAATCATTCTGTACGAGTTTCGGCTCGACAGGCGCCTTGGTCTCGATCAAATCACTCTGTACGAGTTTCGGTTCGACAGGCTTATCAACAGGAACAGGGACCGGCTCGAGGCCTGGATGAACTGGGGGTTTAGGGTCTTCAAGCTTGAGGGGCTTCTTAGAAGGAGCAGCGCCCGCCGAGATATCCATGGTACTCCCTGCAATATGACGATCATCGGTCACTACAGAGAGCTTGGTGGCGTCGGTGTTAAGTGTGCCCTTGTTCGCATCGGTAATTTTCACACCGCCAACTGTCAGGTTGGTGACCCCGATCGTGGCGTTTTGTACCTCGCTACGATGGATCTGATCATCCTTGGTATAACTAACGTCGCCACTTGGGATACCATCGGCTGCCATACCGATCTGTCCACCCCCTCCATTCCCATCCTTGTCCACCGTGTCGACCAGTTTGGTTGCCGTGACCTTACCGCCCACCGTTACCTGGCCATTTCCGGTATCGGATACAAGATGCGCACCGCTCAGATTGACATTGCCGGCCAGATTGGCATTCAGCGTTTGGGTTGCTTCGATACCGGACTGTTGTTTGGTCGTGCTACTGTTATCCCAGCTATGCGTGCCCGATGCGCCCACACTGCCCATCGGCATCAACCCATGGTCTCCTATGGAAGCACCGCCCGACAGATTGGCACTCCAGCCGGTCGTGGTGGAATCCGCCACATCCTGCACGCTGGTGATCGTTGTATTGCCACCGACTTTGAGAGCCACGCTGTCACCTTTGACATTGGCACCGGTCAGGTTCAAATCGTTCTTGGCAGTGATGGATACATTCTTTGACAGCAAATTACTGTTGGTGTAAGTCTGTCCTGACGTATCGGTCTTTGAATCGCCACCGGCCACCCCCCCCGTCACCCCGACACCGGCTGACCCAAATGCCGCATTGGTAGACAGAGAACCAGTGACATTCGCGCTGATATTGAAATCATCACTATGGCTGGTACTGGTGCCTTTGGCAGCCGTGATATTCACATCGCCGGCTGAATCGAGTGCCAGGTCATTGCTTTTCGACTGGACGCCATTGAGATCAATATTCCCTTTGGTACTGGTAATGGTAATTTTTCCGGCATTCAGATTCGTGGTATTTTCTTGCGTAGTACTCTTACTGGTGGTGGTCTGCTCGTAGCCCACTTTCAGATTCGCGCTGGCACCATAAGTATCACCAAACACCAGATTCGTCGCATCACCAACATAGGTACCTGCTTCCAGCGCACCGGTACCGGCATCTTTGGTCTGACCACTTTTCATCTTCTGCGCTAATTCCATCGTATCATCGGCTAATTTCTTGATGGAACTATGCTGTTCTTGGTTATAGCCAAGTGTAACCGAGCTATCCTCATGGGTCGCCGACATCGTGTCGACATATTTGGTCGAGGCAACGTTACCGGCCGTAATAGTGATGGAACCGGTATCCGCATCGGACGTCAGATCGGCGCCACCGATATCGACCGTATTAGCACTCTTGAGAGTAATACTGTTTCCAAAACTCAACGTCGCGTTGTGATTCGTCATTTGACTCATGGTATCTGTGCTGTTCTTGAACTCCAAGCCTTCGGAAGCATTCCCCAGCGATCCTTGCGCATTGGTGGTGCCGACCGGTGCCGACTTATTAGTACCGTCATTCATACTGGCGCTCGTCGTTCCCCCTACGCCAGGAATCGTACTATAGGCCGCACTGGCACTGGCATCCCCCACCCCTGCTTGCGCGCTAGCTACAAAGCCGACACTCGATGCGGTCTTGTTCTCGTAACCATAATCCTGAGAAGCGGCGATAACCAGGTTGCCATCCTTCGCATCGATCACCGCATTGCCGCCGGTGTACGTCCCGCCCGTGAGCGTGATGCCCTGGCCGGTCATATTAAGGGTACCCGTCTTACCAGCCGTAATCGTGGTGCCGGCTGCATTAGACTGACTCTCGGTATCGGTATTATTGACGTTATAACCTGTACCCTGTTTGTGTTCGCTGGTGTAACTCGAACTCACGATATTGAGCGTCTTGGTTTCGACCTTCCCGGCACCGGCATCGATGTTGATATTATTGCCGCTGAGGTTCGCGGCCGTCAGCGCAATGCCGTTACCGGCATGCATATTCAAGGTGCCAGCCGTACTGTCAGCGCTGATGGTGCCCTTGTTGACAATGGCGACCTTGCCTTTGGCGTCATAGCCGACCTGCGCCGTATCGGTGATCTGACCACCGGCACGCAAGCTCACGTCGTGACCCACAATGCTCGCACCGGCATTGGTGATATTGCCCAATGCCTTAAGGGACACCCCTTTATTGCTCGTGATACCGCCATTGATACCGCCATCGGCGATGTTGGTGATGTTGCCGGCAGACTGTAATATCACCCCATTGCCGGCATGGATCGAGCCGTTGACGTTGGTGATGCCATTAGCGTTGGCAGACAGACTGATCACGCCCTGAGCCGACAGGGTCGCACCGCCGGTCGACGATGCTGCATTTTCTGCATCCACTGCGGCCTGGCTTAGATAGACTTCCGGTATCAGCACCGATTGGTTATCCAGCATTTCACTGACATACCAGACGATGTTTTCGGTTAATCCTTTTAACTGCGCCGCAGTCGGTGCCACACCGACCGTCAGTCCAAGCGGACCCGCCACCGTACCGGCGTTATCCATCAGATTTTCGACCAGCGCTGCTCCGCTCAAGGTTTCCGTCTGACTCAATTTGCTGCGGACCAGCCGGCTGATATCCTGGGTGGTCGTATAGTTATCAAACGCCGTTGCCACCTGCACACCCGGGTTATACCCGACGCTGGCAAAAAAGTAGGCGGTGCCATAATACTGCGTCTGATCGACGTAAGCGAAACTCGTCGAATACACTGGAAATATCAGCGGAGCGACGGAGGCCACACTGACCTTGGCGCCCAGGGCGACCAGCGGCGCACTTTTACCGCGTAAATAGGTCGGCAAGGTATTGACGGTATAGGTGTGGGTATTGCCTAAAAATGCCTTCAGATTCTCGATGGTATAGACCCGCACATTACCTTTGGAAATATCCGCTTTGGCGCTGCCTGTGGTATGCGTATCCCCCGAAGAAACGTCGCTACTGTCGAAAGGACTCAGGCTTTGCGTGAGCGCCACATGATTGATCGAGGCAGTTAACGCACCGGTCACCGTTGCCACCTGATTGATCGGGGCAGTTAACGCACCGGTCGTCGTTGGCAGATTTTTGGGGCCTATCGTCGCCGTACTGGACTGCATCATATGCTGTGCCGCACCATCGCCATTGTTCACCGCACCGCTCCCTGCATCCAGGACAATATTACCGCCGGCGTTAATCGTGACTGGCTGTGCCGGTAAAAATTCCTGGCCAGGCAGCGTCGTCGCATTGAGGACCGTCGTCGCCCAGCGCGAACGCAAGGTATTGTAATCCTGGGCGTTCCAATCTGCCCCTAATGCCGTATTGAGGATGCTCGTTAACGTGCCGTTTCCTGTGGCTTGCGAAAGAGCATGCATGAACTGAGAGTTATAAGCCTTATACGCACCCCAGAAATAATAACTCGAAGGACCCGCCAACAGAGAATTAAGCATCTCATACACGCTGGAAAAGTTCGGCTGATAGGCGCCTGGAAGCTTACCGAAAAGTGACTTCTGAACCACCGTCAATTGTATCTGTGTCGGGCTCTTCAACAGGTCCAGTAACGTGAGATTGAGGGGCTTGCTCAGGTTATTGATATTACCGTTGATCTGCACACTGCCGCCGGCGAGAATGTTTCCACTATTATTTAAGGTGCCAGACTTTCCTTTTTGCACACCTTCGTTCAAGATAATATTGCCATCTGCTTGCAAAACTCCCTGCACTAGCTTGAGGGTCGATGCCAACGTTTGAATACCTTTCAGGTCCACTTGATAATCTGTGCCTCCCGCACCATTATCATCATAATGTTCACCATTCGCGTTTCCGGTACTGCCCGCCGTGTAGGAACCACTTTCAGTACTGTTATTGTTCAATACATTGGCGTCGACAATCAGGTTACCACCTGCCTGTATCGTTCCCGTGGCCGAATTCTCCAGGGTTCCCGGGGTCTGAATCTTGACATCCTTAATCCCCCACAGCAATCCGTTGGCATTGTTAGTCACGTCGCCAGCTGCAGTAATGCCCAGCGTAATGCCACTTTCAAGGGCTTGATTATTCACCACCGCGCCACCGGCATTGACCTGAATCCCACCTGGATTGGCAACGACGATATCGACCGTCACTTTATGCGCATTGAGGGTCAGTAAAGTGTCGGCGATCGGCAGAATATTGAGGTTCGTCAAATCGACATCTTCGCCACCCTTGAAAGTCACCGTCGCATTGTTTTGTGAAGACTCGGCACCGACCGGGGCCACGTTGCTATAGTTATCGGTATTCACAGTCCATTCGTTGCCCGCCTTGATCGTGCCGGTCGCCGTGTTGGTAAACGACGTCGTATTCATCAATACGGTGTCTGTCGCATTGATGGCCGCCGCATTAGTCAACGTCTTGGCGTCGACCCGGATCATGTTTGCCGCAATCGTCCCCTTGCTGCCGGTATTGCTCACCGTAGCTGCAGTGGCAGTCACACTGTCGGTAGCCGATAGGGTCGCATTATCGTTCGTGATGGCCACGCCAGCGACCAGTTCAGCCGTCGTCCCTTGTATCGTCGCCCCGTTGAGATTGCTGATACTGCCTTTACTGGCGTTGAGACTCAGGTCACCGCTGGCACTAATCATTCCCGCGTTGGTATTCGACAAAACACTCTGGGTCCCGTCCACACCACTGGCATTGATCGTCATGTCACCCACTTGCACCATGCCCGTCGCATCCACGCCACCGGCCTGTATCGTCGCACCGTCATTGACTACCGTCACTGCGCTCAGGCTCACCGCCTTGATACCTTGCATCCCTGCACTCTTGAGATTGCTGATACTACCGTTCTGCGCTGCAAGCGTGAGCGCACCGGTTGCAATAATAACCCCTGCATTAGTATTTTCCACAGCGCTCAAGGCCCCGTCCACACCACTCGCGCTCACCGTCAGGTTGGCCACTTGCACCACGCCCGTCGCATCTGCGCCACCGGCCTGTATCGTCGCACCGTCATTGACTACCGTCGATGCGCTCAGGCTCACCGCCGTGATACCTTGCATGGTCGCACCCGTGGTATTGGCGATGCTGCCGTTATTCGCAGTGAGCGTCAATTGCCCGCCGCCTTGTATCTGGGCCTTGCCAGTATTGGCAATGCTGCCCCGCTGTGCGGTCAACGTCACATCGCCATTGGCATTGAGAATGCCGGCATTGGTATTGGTCAACGCACTTTGCGTGCCATCGGTACCACTCGCGATCACCGTTAGGTTACCCACTTGCACCACGCCCGTCGCATCTGCGCCACCGGCCTGTATCGTCGCACCGTCATTGACTACCGTCGATGCGCTCAGGCTCACCGCCGTGATACCTTGCATGGTCGCACCCGTGGTATTGGCGATGCTGCCGTTATTCGCAGTGAGCATCAATTGCCCGCCGCCTTGTATCTGGGCCTTGCCAGTATTGGCAATGCTGCCCCGCTGTGCGGTCAACGTCACATCGCCATTGGCATTGAGAATGCCGGCATTGGTATTGGTCAACGCACTTTGCGTGCCATCGGCACCACTCGCGCTCACCGTCAGGTTACCCACTTGCACTGCGCCCTTGGCATCCTTACCACCGGCCTGTATCGTCGCACCGTCATTGACTACCGTCGATGCGCTCAGGCTCACCGCCGTGATACCTTGCATGGTCGCACCCGTGGTATTGGCGATGCTGCCGTTATTCGCAGTGAGCATCAATTGCCCGCCGCCTTGTATCTGGGCCTTGCCGGTATTGGCAATGCTGCCGTTATTCGCAGTGAGCGTCAATTGCCCGCCGCCTTGTATCTGGGCCTTGCCAGTATTGGCAATGCTGCCCCGCTGTGCGGTCAACGTCACATCGCCATTGGCATTGAGAATGCCGGCATTGGTATTGGTCAACGCACTTTGCGTGCCATCGGCACCACTCGCGATCACCGTTAGGTTACCCACTTGCACTGCGCCCTTGGCATCCTTACCACCGGCCTGTATCGTCGCACCGTCATTGACTACCGTCGATGCGCTCAGGCTCACCGCCGTGATACCTTGCATGGTCGCACCCGTGGTATTGGCGATGCTGCCGTTATTCGCAGTGAGCGTCAATTGCCCGCCGCCTTGTATCTGGGCCTTGCCAGTATTGGCAATGCTGCCCCGCTGTGCGGTCAACGTCACATCGCCATTGGCATTGAGAATGCCGGCATTGGTATTGGTCAACGCACTTTGCGTGCCATCGGCACCACTCGCGATCACCGTCAGGTTGGCCAACTGCACCACGCCATTGGCATCGGTTCCGCCCGCCTGTAATGTGGCGCTGTCATTGACCACGTTGGCTGCCGTGAGCGTCAATTGCCCTATGCCCTGGATTTTTGCGCCGCTGTCGTTGGTAAGGGTACTCCCAGAAGTGATCGCCACCGCCGTATTACCACTTAACAATCCGTTAGTGCTGTTATGAACGCTTGTGCCCGCTTGCAAGGTCAGACCCGCGCTGTCAGATATTATCTGCGCGGCCGTATTAGTGATCGCTGCCGTGGTCGTGACATTTACAGCGCCACTGGCTTCTATTCCCGCTCCCCCTGTATTGGACACATTCTGCGCTGATACATTGACAGTGGTGCCATACACATAGGCACTTTTACCCATGCCACTGTTGTTACCGGTATTATTGACATTCTGTCCGGCAGAAATGGTTGCAGCCTTGCCTGCCTGAAGCTGACCGCTATTGTTCGTGTTGCCGTTCTGGGCGGTGAGCGTCAGTAACCCGCCCCCTTGTATGGTCGCGCTGCTGCCATTGGTGATGTCGGCATTCTGTGCGCTGATCTTCATGTCACCGCTTGCGGTGATGCTGCCGCTGCCCGTATTCGCTACCGCATTGGCGCTCGCACTCGGACCATTCGTGGTGATCGTCAGGTTGGCCAGCTGCACCACGCCATTGGCATCGGTTCCGCCCGCCTGTAATGTGGCGCTGTCATTGACCACGTTGGCTGCCGTGAGCGTCAATTGCCCTATGCTCTGGATTTTTGCGCCGCCCGTATTACTGATTCCCCCACTGGCGCTCACATTGACATTACCTGTCTGAACGTCCCCATTGACATCAAGACCACCCGCCCGCACTAAAGCATTATCATTGACCACATTCGCTGTGGTCAGTGTCACCTGGCGCACCCCCTGGATTGCCGCAAGGCTATCATTGAGAATACTGCCAGTCGCATTCATGGCCACGGTATTGCCACTGACGATGCCTGCTGCGCTGTTATGGATGCTGGTACCCGCTTGCAGAGTCAGCGCACCGGCGTCGGACACTATTTGCGAACCCGCATTCGTGATTCCCGCGGTAGTGACCACATTCAAGCCAGCGGTTGCTTCCACCTCTGAGCCGGCCGTATTGACCAGATTCTGCGCTGACAGATTCAACGTCGCTCCGTACACATAGGCAGTGCTGCCGACGGCGGTGTTACCGGTATTATTAAAATCCTTGGTTGCCGATAGGGTCGCGGCTCCAGTGGCATTGATCTGCCCACTATTGTCAATACTCGCGGCCTGAATCAGCATATCATTGGAAGAGGAAATTGCCGCACCCGCGCCATTGTTTAGCGCCGTAGTCGTCACTTTCAAATAAGCTGGTTTTTGATCGGCCGCTTTTGCGGCTGCGATCGCATTCGTGTTAGTCACATTTTGAGCGGTAATGCTCATCGCACCATAGGTCAGCAGGTTACCGGTATTGGAAAGTACAGTATCTGGCGTTGAATAGTTAGCCAGTTCCCCGCTGATGGTATAAGTCGCAGTACCCGACGTATCACTAGTTCCAGTGATGATATTTCCATAGTTGGTCAAGTCATCCAGCGTAATAGTCAGATTTTTCGTCGTATTGATGCTACCTGAAATCTTCTCTAGCAAGCTGGCTGCGCCGCCACCGGAGGAGGTAATACTGACCTGATCACCGTTCAGTGCGCCAGCGTTGATAGCCGCGCCACCTAACGCTACATTCAGTTTGCCGCCCGCGACGATACCGCTGCTCCCCTCATTGAGCAAGGTTTTTGTGGTCAAGTTAATATCGGCCGTCGAAGCGATCGAAAATGCGTTGTCTAGGCTCGAAGACGTGATATTCACAGCACCGTTAGCAGCGTCAATCGCCCCGGTATTATTGACTGCACCCGCCGCCGCGACCTGCACATTAGTGCCCGCCGAAATGACGCCCCCAAGATTCGATACGCCGCGTGCAGCCTGAATCGATACGCCACTGCGGGAAACCACACCACCGGTTGAATTTATGGAGTCGCCGAGGACGGGCTGTAATTGCGCATCGACTATCACTAGGACACCATTTTGTATCATTGCTGAGTCCTGGGGAATAACCGTACCACTGCTATTGACCACCCTGAGCTTTCCGGTAATGGCGACATCACCCTGGCTGACGATAGTTACTGCATTGCCAGCTTGCGTGCTGGTACCGCTCAGCACTGCTGTGGTGAGCGTGACGTCCTGTGCGGTGATCAGGATCGTCGATGCGGTCGCATCGCTATTGAAGAGGGCTGCTTTGGTCGCAGTCACAGTCAGTGCCTGTCCCGCTACCAGGCCATCTTGCGCGCCTCCCCGTCCCGCTGTCACCGCTTGTCCCGACAATGTCAGGTTGCCACCGGCATTGGCTCGAGCCACCATCACGTCGCCATTGGCGCTCACCTGAATATCTTTTTGGCTCTTGATCAGGCCGCTTTGATTTACCCCGGCCCCCGCTTCGGTGCTCACCAGCAGCACATTATTGCCGTACATCGAACCCGCATCCGTACCGGAAATGCCGGCAAGCGGCGCAGCTGATGCACCCGGACTCTGGGCGATATACTTGCCCGTGTTCGCATCGTATTGATTGGTCCCGGCAATCAGTTTCAGATCCGCTTTTCCAGTGCTGTCGGTGATAGGACCGCTCACGGTAATACTGCGCGCGATCAGCGCCAGGTAGTCCAGACCGGTGGTGTTGATCCCTTGCGTGCCCACTGTCAATGCGCCGCCGGTGACGTTCAATATCGGCTTGGCACCACTAACGTCGCTCGGTTGCCCGGTACTAAAGGTGGCGTTCGATATATTGACTGTCGATACGCCATTGAGACTCAGACCAGCTGGACTCGATACAAACAAATCCAACGGTTGACCAAAACTCTCCACCGTCCCCGCTATCGCGGCAGCGGTCGATCCCACATTCTGCAGTAATACGACACTCGACGAGGAAGTAATATTCGGGTTCTTCATCACCTGCCCCCCTGTTTTTGAGATGGCGTTGACCAGACTGTTATTAATGATGACGCCGTTGGTCACATTCATTTTACTAAACTGATTGACCGACAGACCACCGGCATTGGCCTGGGTGATATTGACTACCGGCTGGCCGTTTTGAGAAGCGGTGACCGTCGGGCCACTCACCCCCGTGGTCGGTGTCAATGTCGTGGACCAACCGAGCATGGGCAGCAGCGTCGTGATCGCAATCACCTTGCCCATGACACTGGCAGTCTCGCCAGACGATTTGCCGCTGATCGTGCAATTTTCACCAACCGGCACCAGGCACTTTTGATGACGACTCCACACAAGTTTGAATGTATTTTTATTCATATTTATATTCCCTTATGCAACAAATTCGTCACAAATTAAATGTGCCCGAAGGCTAACGTTGCGATTAAACAAACGACTTTTTCGCATTTTTGATCACTATCAAAAATTGCACCGAATGGCATTTTTGGTATTAATAAAACAAGTAATTACTGAGGCGAGGCATGTAAATTGATTCCGCTATTGTTGACTCGGTGCGGAACATATTTGGCGGAGTTGGACCAGGCATGGCCAAGTTCCGTATCGCAAGTACGTGATTTATTTGCAAAAAAATTGCGATGTCTTCAACGGATGGAATCCTTCGACGATACGAAAAATCGCCTGTTTCTGTATTCAATCCAACAAGAAGGTGACGAACTAGTTGCATCTTCTGCAGCCGCGTCGCACACACCACAGATGTACTTGCCAAAAATATACGCTGGAATAATTATTTTCTACAGGACGGAACTTAATGAAAATAGGAATTTGATGCATATGATATAAATTAGGCAACTAAAGTTACTGCTGCCCGGGGTTAAGCTCATGGCAGGATGGGTCGAAAAAAGACCGTGATTGAAGAGAAGGATTAGTTGCCCTTTGCTGAGCAGTTTTATACCTGTGCAGGAGCATACATTCCAGTTTTAAGGGAGAACAATACTATAGGTAAAAAATTCCAGCATCTCTTTGCCAAGTTAATCTCCGGCAAAAGAGCGCGTTTAAAATTGAAGATTACTTAATTACCATTTGAGGATTTTTTTATAGAAAGACGCCCTATTTTATTGATAGCCAGACTCTGCGGAAATTGAAATAGAGCGCAAAAAAAATGATCTGACAATTACCAACGTTAAGTCGGTTAACTGTCAGATCAAGTCTGTACTACTCCCTCTTGATAAGAGGTGGCTTAGCGTGCTGCCGCATTATCATCCCGTATCTTCTGGTTTTTCGCTACCGTATCAGCGTGATCATCTGCCGCTTTCTTATTTGTGTCTGTAATTTCCACATTCTTCTGTTTCGCTTGCGCAATATCGCTCACCCTTTTGTCATAAGTATCAAGGGCTTTCGTATAAGTCTTTAGGCGTTCCTTATGCGTCACTTCCGCAGCCGCATTGGCAGTGGTGATCTCCACATTTTTCGCCGTCGACTCATTATGAGCGGTTAGCGCCTTGTCATAAGTCGCTGTCGCTTCGTCATGGTCCGCCTGCGCCTTCGTATTCGCAGTGGTGATCTCCACATTTTTCGCCGTCGCCTCATTATGAGCGGTCAGCGCCTTGTCATAAGTCGCTGTCGCTTCGTCATGGTCCGCCTGCGCCTTCGTATTCGCAGTGGTAGTCTCCACATTCTTCGCCGTCGCCTCATTATGAGCAGTTAGCGCCTTATCATAAGTCGCTGTCGCTTCGTCATGGTCCGCCTGCGCCTTCGAATTCGAAGTGGTAGTCTCCACATTCTTCGCCGTCGCCTCATTATGAGCGGTTAGCGCCTTGTCATAAGTCGCTGTCGCTTTGTCATGGTCCGTCTGCGCCTTCGTATTCGCAGTGGTAGTCTCCACATTCTTCGCCGTCGCCTCATTATGAGCGGTTAGCGCCTTATCATAAGACGCTGTCGCTTCGTCATGGTCCGCCTGCGCCTTCGTATTCGCAGTGGTAGTCTCCACATTCTTCGCCGTCGCCTCATTATGAGCGGTTAGCGCCTTGTCATAAGTCGCCGTCGCTTTGTCATGGTCCGTCTGCGCCTTCGTATTCGCAGTGGTAATTTCCACATTCTTCGCCGTTGCCTGCTTATTATCGCTTACCGCTTTGTTATAAGTCGCTGTCGCTTCCTTATGCGCCGCTGTCGCCTTCGTATTCGCAGTGGTAATTTCCACATTCTTCGCCGTTGCCTGCTTATTATCGCTTACCGCTTTGTCATAAGTCGCTGTCGCTTCCTTATACGCCGTTGTCGCCTTCGTATTAGCAGTGTCAATATTCGAGTTAGTCTCCTTCGCCTGACTATGATCAGCCAATGCTTTGTAATAAGTCTTCATGTCTTGCTTATAATCGTTCTGTGCTTTTTCAACCTTCTTCCCCCCTCTGTTAACAAAGTCTTAGCCACGGTTGAGGATGTTATCCCGGCTCCTCTCCCCTCACCCACTACTTTGAAATTCAGGCCGACAGTCTGAACTGAGTCGGCTACCGAAACACTGTTTGCGACAAAGCTCTTATCTTCATACAACTTCGTGAACTCTTTAATACTATGGACAGTCTGCTTTGGAATTGTAACAATAGTTCCAGTCGTTGGGTCCATGTAATCTATTGGTTCCACTTTTATTCCTGCGGCAAGTTCCTGGACGCTGGCACGGTTAATTTTTGTCATAACAGTTTTCAACTTGTGATCTACGACAGTATCCACAGAAACTATTGCCCCTGAGTCCGGGCTCTTGAGCTTCGGAGGTTCGACAGGTTTGACAGGAACGTCAGAGACAGGAACCGATTTTTTCAAGACAGGAATCTCTGGCTTAACAGGCACCTTGGTCTCGATCAAATCATTCTGTTTGAGTTTCGGCGGCTCAACAGGCGCCTTGGTCTCGATCAAATCTTTTTGTGTGAGTTTCGGCGGCGCGACAGGCGCCTTGGTCTCGATCAAATCATTCTGTTTGAGTTTCGGCGGCTCGACAGGCGCCTTGGTCTCGATCAAATCTTTCTGTGTGAGTTTCGGCGGCTCGACAGGCGCCTTGGTCTCGATCAAATCTTTCTGTGTGAGTTTCGGCGGCTCAACAGGCGCCTTGGTCTCGATCAAATCATTCTGTTTGAGTTTCGGCGGCGCGACAGGCGCCTCGGTCTCGATCAAATCATTCTGTTTGAGTTTCGGCGGCGCGACAGGCGCCTCGGTCTCGACCAATTTTTTCTGTGTGAGTGTCGGCGGGACAGGCACCGTAAGTTCAGCAGGGACTTTGACATGTGGAACAGGGGGAGGGTGTATAGGGTCGACCGGGTCTTTGGGCTTCTTAGAAGGAGCAGCGCCCGCCGAGATATCCATGGTACTCCCTGCAATATGACGATCATCGGTCACTACAGAGAGCTTGGTGGCGTCGGTGTTAAGTGTGCCCTTGTTCGCATCGGTAATTTTCACACCGCCAACTGTCAGGTTGGTGACCCCGATCGTGGCGTTTTGTACCTCGCTACGATGGATCTGATCATCCTTGGTATAACTGACGTCGCCACTTGGGATACCATCGGCTGCCATACCGATCTGTCCACCCCCTCCATTCCCATCCTTGTCCACCGTGTCGACCAGTTTGGTTGCCGTGACCTTACCGCCCACCGTTACCTGGCCATTTCCGGTATCGGATACAAGATGCGCACCGCTCAGATTGACATTGCCGGCCAGATTGGCATTCAGCGTTTGGGTTGCTTCGATACCGGACTGTTGTTTGGTCGTGCTACTGTTATCCCAGCTATGCGTGCCCGATGCGCCCACACTGCCCATCGGCATCAACCCATGGTCTCCTATGGAAGCACCGCCCGACAGATTGGCACTCCAGCCGGTCGTGGTGGAATCCGCCACATCCTGCACGCTGGTGATCGTTGTATTGCCACCGACTTTGAGAGCCACGCTGTCACCTTTGACATTGGCACCGGTCAGGTTCAAATCGTTCTTGGCAGTGATGGATACATTCTTTGACAGCAAATTACTGTTGGTGTAAGTCTGTCCTGACGTATCGGTCTTTGAATCGCCACCGGCCACACCCACAGTCGCGCCGACACCAGCCGACCCCGTTGCCGCATTGGTAGACAGAGAACCAGTGACATTCGCGCTGATATTGAAATCATCACTATGGCTGGTACTGGTGCCTTTGGCAGCGGTGATATTCACATCGCCGGCTGAATCGAGTGCCAGGTCATTGCTTTTCGACTGGACGCCATTGAGATCAATATTCCCTTTGGTACTGGTAATGGTAATTTTTCCGGCATTCAGATTCGTGGTATTTTCTTGCGTAGTACTCTTACTGGTGGTGGTCTGCTCGTAGCCCACTTTCAGATTCGCGCTGGCACCATAAGTATCACCAAACACCAGATTCGTCGCATCACCAACATAGGTACCTGCTTCCAGCGCACCGGTACCGGCATCTTTGGTCTGACCACTTTTCATCTTCTGCGCTAATTCCATCGTATCGTCGGCTAATTTTTTGATGGAACTATGTTGCTCATCGTTATTGCCAAATGTAATCGAGCTATCCTCATGGGTCGCCGACATCGTGTCGACATATTTGGTCGAGGCAACGTTACCGGCCGTAATAGTGATGGAACCGGTATCCGCATCGGATGTCAGATCGGCGCCACCGATATCGACCGTATTAGCACTCTTGAGAGTAATACTGTTTCCAAAACTCAACGTCGCGTTGTGATTCGTCATTTGACTCATGGTATCTGTGCTGTTCTTGATTTCCATTCCATCGGAAGCATTCCCCAGCGATCCTTGCGCATTGGTGGTGCCGACCGGTGCCGACTTATTAGTACCGTCATTCATACTGGCGCTCGTCGTTCCCCCTACGCCAGGAATCGTACTATAGGCCGCACTGGCACTGGCATCCCCCACCCCTGCTTGCGCGCTAGCTACAAAGCCGACACTCGATGCGGTCTTGTTCTCGTAACCATAATCCTGAGAAGCGGCGATAACCAGGTTGCCATCCTTCGCATCGATCACCGCATTGCCGCCGGTGTACGTCCCGCCCGTGAGCGTGATGCCCTGGCCGGTCATATTAAGGGTACCCGTCTTACCAGCCGTAATCGTGGTGCCGGCTGCATTAGACTGACTCTCGGTATCGGTATTATTGACGTTATAACCTGTACCCTGTTTGTGTTCGCTGGTGTAACTCGAACTCACGATATTGAGCGTCTTGGTTTCGACCTTCCCGGCACCGGCATCGATGTTGATATTATTGCCGCTGAGGTTCGCGGCCGTCAGCGCAATGCCGTTACCGGCATGCATATTCAAGGTGCCAGCCGTACTGTCAGCGCTGATGGTGCCCTTGTTGACAATGGCGACCTTGCCTTTGGCGTCATAGCCGACCTGCGCCGTATCGGTGATCTGACCACCGGCACGCAAGCTCACGTCGTGACCCACAATGCTCGCACCGGCATTGGTGATATTGCCCAATGCCTTAAGGGACACCCCTTTATTGCTCGTGATACCGCCATTGATACCGCCATCGGCGATGTTGGTGATGTTGCCGGCAGACTGTAATATCACCCCATTGCCGGCATGGATCGAGCCGTTGACGTTGGTGATGCCATTAGCGTTGGCAGACAGACTGATCACGCCCTGAGCCGACAGGGTCGCACCGCCGGTCGACGATGCTGCATTTTCTGCATCCACTGCGGCCTGGCTTAGATAGACTTCCGGTATCAGCACCGATTGGTTATCCAGCATTTCACTGACATACCAGACGATGTTTTCGGTTAATCCTTTTAACTGCGCCGCAGTCGGTGCCACACCGACCGTCAGTCCAAGCGGACCCGCCACCGTACCGGCGTTATCCATCAGATTTTCGACCAGCGCTGCTCCGCTCAAGGTTTCCGTCTGACTCAATTTGCTGCGGACCAGCCGGCTGATATCCTGGGTGGTCGTATAGTTATCAAACGCCGTTGCCACCTGCACACCCGGGTTATACCCGACGCTGGCAAAAAAGTAGGCGGTGCCATAATACTGCGTCTGATCGACGTAAGCGAAACTCGTCGAATACACTGGAAATATCAGCGGAGCGACGGAGGCCACACTGACCTTGGCGCCCAGGGCGACCAGCGGCGCACTTTTACCGCGTAAATAGGTCGGCAAGGTATTGACGGTATAGGTGTGGGTATTGCCTAAAAATGCCTTCAGATTCTCGATGGTATAGACTCGCACATTACCTTTCGAAATATCCGCACTGGCGCTGCTTGCGATATGCGTATCCCCCGAAGAAACGTCGCTACTGTCGAAAGGACTCAGGCTTTGCGTGAGCGCCACATGATTGATCGAGGCAGTTAACGCACCGGTCACCGTTGCCACCTGATTGGTCGGGGCAGTTAACGCACCGGTCGTCGTTGGCAGATTTTTGGGGCCTATCGTCGCCGTACTGGACTGCATCATATGCTGTGCCGCACCATCGCCATTGTTCACCGCACCGCTCCCTGCATCCAGGACAATATTACCGCCGGCGTTAATCGTGACTGGCTGTGCCGGTAAAAATTCCTGGCCAGGCAGCGTCGTCGCATTGAGGACCGTCGTCGCCCAGCGCGAACGCAAGGTATTGTAATCCTGGGCGTTCCAATCTGCCCCTAATGCCGTATTGAGGATGCTCGTTAACGTGCCGTTTCCTGTGGCTTGCGAAAGAGCATGCATAAATTCGGCACTATCAGCAGTATACGCGGCCCAGATCGTATGCGTCTGGGAACCCGTCAAGAGGAAGTTAAGCATGTCATACACGCTGGTAAAGCGCGGCTGATACGTGTCGGCAACCAAGTTGCCAAAGGCATCTTCCTGACCGGCCGACAGCTTGATGCTTGTCGGGATCTTCAACAGGTCCAGTAACGTGAGATTGAGGGGCTTGCTCAGGTTATTGATATTACCGTTGATCTGCACACTGCCGCCGGCGAGAATGTTTCCACTATTATTTAAGGTGCCAGACTTTCCTTTTTGCACACCTTCGTTCAAGATAATATTGCCATCTGCTTGCAAAACTCCCTGCACCAGCGTGAGCGTCGAAACCAGCGTTTTAATATCATTGAGCTCGACTGAATAGGCGACTTCCCCGAATGTAAAATTGTGTACTTTACCGCCACTCGCGTTCCCGGTACTGCCCACCGTGTAGGAACCACTTTCAGTACTGTTATTGTTCAATACATTGGCGTCGACAATCAGGTTACCACCTGCCTGTATCGTTCCCGTGGCCGAATTCTCCAGGGTTCCCGGGGTCTGAATCTTGACATCCTTAATCCCCCACAGCAATCCGTTGGCATTGTTAGTCACGTCGCCAGCTGCAGTAATGCCCAGCGTAATGCCACTTTCAAGGGCTTGATTATTCACCACCGCGCCACCGGCATTGACCTGAATCCCACCTGGATTGGCAACGACGATATCGACCGTCACTTTATGCGCATTGAGGGTCAGTAAAGTGTCGGCGATCGGCAGAATATTGAGGTTCGTCAAATCGACATCTTCGCCACCCTTGAAAGTCACCGTCGCATTGTTTTGTGAAGACTCGGCACCGACCGGGGCCACGTTGCTATAGTTATCGGTATTCACAGTCCATTCGTTGCCCGCCTTGATCGTGCCGGTCGCCGTGTTGGTAAACGACGTCGTATTCATCAATACGGTGTCTGTCGCATTGATGGCCGCCGCATTAGTCAACGTCTTGGCGTCGACCCGGATCATGTTTGCCGCAATCGTCCCCTTGCTGCCGGTATTGCTCACCGTAGCTGCAGTGGCAGTCACACTGTCGGTAGCCGATAGGGTCGCATTATCGTTCGTGATGGCCACGCCAGCGACCAGTTCAGCCGTCGTCCCTTGTATCGTCGCCCCGTTGAGATTGCTGATACTGCCTTTACTGGCGTTGAGACTCAGGTCACCGCTGGCACTAATCATTCCCGCGTTGGTATTCGACAAAACACTCTGGGTCCCGTCCACACCACTGGCATTGATCGTCATGTCACCCACTTGCACCATGCCCGTCGCATCCACGCCACCGGCCTGTATCGTCGCACCGTCATTGACTACCGTCACTGCGCTCAGGCTCACCGCCTTGATACCTTGCATCCCTGCACTCTTGAGATTGCTGATACTACCGTTCTGCGCTGCAAGCGTGAGCGCACCGGTTGCAATAATAACCCCTGCATTAGTATTTTCCACAGCGCTCAAGGCCCCGTCCACACCACTCGCGCTCACCGTCAGGTTGGCCACTTGCACCACGCCCGTCGCATCTGCGCCACCGGCCTGTATCGTCGCACCGTCATTGACTACCGTCGATGCGCTCAGGCTCACCGCCGTGATACCTTGCATGGTCGCACCCGTGGTATTGGCGATGCTGCCGTTATTCGCAGTGAGCGTCAATTGCCCACCGCCTTGTATCTGGGCGTTGCCAGTATTGGCAATGCTGCCCCGCTGTGCGGTCAACGTCACATCGCCATTGGCATTGAGAATGCCGGCATTGGTATTGGTCAACGCACTTTGCGTGCCATCGGTACCACTCGCGATCACCGTTAGGTTACCCACTTGCACCACGCCCGTCGCATCTGCGCCACCGGCCTGTATCGTCGCACCGTCATTGACTACCGTCGATGCGCTCAGGCTCACCGCCGTGATACCTTGCATGGTCGCACCCGTGGTATTGGCGATGCTGCCGTTATTCGCAGTGAGCATCAATTGCCCGCCGCCTTGTATCTGGGCCTTGCCAGTATTGGCAATGCTGCCCCGCTGTGCGGTCAACGTCACATCGCCATTGGCATTGAGAATGCCGGCATTGGTATTGGTCAACGCACTTTGCGTGCCATCGGCACCACTCGCGATCACCGTTAGGTTACCCACTTGCACTGCGCCCTTGGCATCCTTACCACCGGCCTGTATCGTCGCACCGTCATTGACTACCGTCGATGCGCTCAGGCTCACCGCCGTGATACCTTGCATGGTCGCACCCGTGGTATTGGCGATGCTGCCGTTATTCGCAGTGAGCGTCAATTGCCCGCCGCCTTGTATCTGGGCCTTGCCAGTATTGGCAATGCTGCCCCGCTGTGCGGTCAACGTCACATCGCCATTGGCATTGAGAATGCCGGCATTGGTATTGGTCAACGCACTTTGCGTGCCATCGGCACCACTCGCGATCACCGTCAGGTTGGCCAACTGCACCACGCCATTGGCATCGGTTCCGCCCGCCTGTAATGTGGCGCTGTCATTGACCACGTTGGCTGCCGTGAGCGTCAATTGCCCTATGCCCTGGATTTTTGCGCCGCTGTCGTTGGTAAGGGTACTCCCAGAAGTGATCGCCACCGCCGTATTACCACTTAACAATCCGTTAGTGCTGTTATGAACGCTTGTGCCCGCTTGCAAGGTCAGACCCGCGCTGTCAGATATTATCTGCGCGGCCGTATTAGTGATCGCTGCCGTGGTCGTGACATTTACAGCGCCACTGGCTTCTATTCCCGCTCCCCCTGTATTGGACACATTCTGCGCTGATACATTGACAGTGGTGCCATACACATAGGCACTTTTACCCATGCCACTGTTGTTACCGGTATTATTGACATTCTGTCCGGCAGAAATGGTTGCAGCCTTGCCTGCCTGAAGCTGACCGCTATTGTTCGTGTTGCCGTTCTGGGCGGTGAGCGTCAGTAACCCGCCCCCTTGTATGGTCGCGCTGCTGCCATTGGTGATGTCGGCATTCTGTGCGCTGATCTTCATGTCACCGCTTGCGGTGATGCTGCCGCTGCCCGTATTCGCTACCGCATTGGCGCTCGCACTCGGACCATTCGTGGTGATCGTCAGGTTGGCCAGCTGCACCACGCCATTGGCATCGGTTCCGCCCGCCTGTAATGTGGCGCTGTCATTGACCACGTTGGCTGCCGTGAGCGTCAATTGCCCTATGCCCTGGATTTTTGCGCCGCTGTCGTTGGTAAGGGTACTCCCAGAAGTGATCGCCACCGCCGTATTACCACTTAACAATCCGTTAGTGCTGTTATGAACGCTTGTGCCCGCTTGCAAGGTCAGACCCGCGCTGTCAGATATTATCTGCGCGGCCGTATTAGTGATCGCTGCCGTGGTCGTGACATTTACAGCGCCACTGGCTTCTATTCCCGCTCCCCCTGTATTGGACACATTCTGCGCTGATACATTGACAGTGGTGCCATACACATAGGCACTATTGCCCACGCTGGTATTATTGCCGGTATTATTAAAATCCTGGGTCGCAAAAATGGTCGCAGCGCCGGAAGTTTCAAGGACATTGCTGTTGTTAATCCCGCCATTTTTCGCGATCAGCGTCAACAGCCCGGTACCTTGCATTGTTGCGCCGCCCGTATTACTGATGTTGGCGTTCTGAGCGATCAGGGTCACGTCGCCATTGGCGGTGATGCGCCCACTATTGGTATTGGCTACGGCATCCTGGATGCCATTCCCCCCACCGGCACTCACATTGACATTACCTGTCTGAACGTTCCCATTGGCATCGGCACCACCCGCCTGCACTAAAGCATTATCATTGACCACATTCGCTGTGGTCAATGTCACCTGGCGCACCCCCTGGATTGCCGCGAGGCTATCATTGAGAATACTGCCAGTCGCATTCATGGCCACGGTATTGCCACTGACGATGCCTGCTGCGCTGTTATGGATGCTGGTACCCGCTTGCAGAGTCAGCGCACCGGCGTCGGACACTATTTGCGAACCCGCATTCGTGATTCCCGCGGTAGTGACCACATTCAAGCCAGCGGTTGCTTCCACCTCTGCGCCGGCCGTATTGACCAGATTCTGCGCTGACAGATTCAACGTCGCTCCGTACACATAGGCACTGCTACCGACCCCGGTATTGTTACCGGTATTATTAAAATCTTTGGTTGCCGATAGGGTCGCCGCGCCGGACGCAAGAAGCTGCCCGCTATTGTCAATACTCGTGGTCTGAATCAGCATATCGTTGGAAGAGGAAATTGCCGCATTAGCCGCATTGCTCAGTGCGGTCGCAGTTAACGTCAAATCACCGTTGAGTGCGCCAATCGTATGCGTGTTCGTCACGTTTTTGGCGGAAATGCTCATCGCACCATAGGTCAGCATATTACCGGTATTGGAGGCGGCAGTACCTGATCCCATATAGTTAGCCAAATCGCCGCTCATAGTATAGGTCGCAGTACCCTCTGTGGACGTATTCCCACTGATGATACTTCCATAGTTAGTCAAGCCATCAAGTGTCACCGTCAGGTTAGTCAAGGCATTGATGGTCCCTGTATCGCTCATCAGCAAGTTGGCTACGCCTCCACCGGAAGAAACGATATTGACCTTGTCGCCATTGAGGGCACCGGCGTTGGTAGCTGTACCACCTAACGATACATTCAGGTTGCCGCCCGCGGTAATACTGCTTGCCCCCTCATTGACTAACGTCGTTGTGGTGAGGTTAACATCGGTCGCGGCAAAGATCGAAAGAGCATTATCGAGGCTCGAAGACGTGATACTCACAGCGCCATTCGCAGCGTTAATCGCTCCGGTATTCTTGACTGCGACACCGGCCGCGATCTGCACATTGGTACCCGCCGAAATGATGCCTCCAAGATTTGATACGCCGCGTGACGCCTGGATCGATACGCCGCTACCGGAAACCACACCACCGGTTGCACTGATGCTGCCACCCACCACCGGATCGCCATTCGCATTCAGTACCACAAGAACACCGTCACGCATTACAGGCGAAGCCCCGGGAATGATGCTGCCATCAGCATTGAGTACGTTGAGCTTTCCGGTAATGGAGACATCACCCTGGCTCACTATGCTGACCGCATTGTCAGCTTGCGTGCTGGTACCGGTTAACACCGCATCGTTGAACGTGACGTCCTGCGCGGTCAGCGCAACTGTCGAGCCAGTCGCATTATTATTGAAAATGGCTGCTTTGGTCGCAGTCACGGTCAGTGCCCCTCCAGCCAGCAGACCGTCGTTTTTTCTACCCAATCCCGCTGTCACCGCTTGTCCCGACAATACTAGGTTGGCACCTGCATGTACCTGCGCTACCACCAGGTCACCATTGGCGCTCATCTGAATATCATTTTCACTAGTGATTAACCCGCTTTGTCTTACCCCGGCCCCCGCTTCGGTGCTCACCAGCAGCACATTATTGCCGTACATCGAACCCGCATCCGTACCGGAAATGCCGGCAAGCGGCGCAGCTGATGCACCCGGACTCTGGGCGATATACTTGCCCGTGTTCGCATCGTATTGATTGGTCCCGGCAATCAGTTTCAGATCCGCTTTTCCAGTGCTGTCGGTGATAGGACCGCTCACGGTAATACTGCGCGCGATCAGCGCCAGGTAGTCCAGACCGGTGGTGTTGATCCCTTGCGTGCCCACTGTCAATGCGCCGCCGGTGACGTTCAATATCGGCTTGGCACCACTAACGTCGCTCGGTTGCCCGGTACTAAAGGTGGCGTTCGATATATTGACTGTCGATACGCCATTGAGACTCAGACCAGCTGGACTCGATACAAACAAATCCAACGGTTGACCAAAACTCTCCACCGTCCCCGCTATCGCGGCAGCGGTCGATCCCACATTCTGCAGTAATACGGCACTCGACGAGGAAGTAATATTCGGGTTCTTCATCACCTGCCCCCCTGTTTTTGAGATGGCGTTGACCAGACTGTTATTAATGATGACGCCGTTGGTCACATTCATTTTACTAAACTGATTGACCGACAGACCACCGGCATTGGCCTGGGTGATATTGACTACCGGCTGGCCGTTTTGAGAAGCGGTGACCGTCGGGCCACTCACCCCCGTGGTCGGTGTCAATGTCGTGGACCAACCGAGCATGGGCAGCAGCGTCGTGATCGCAATCACCTTGCCCATGACACTGGCAGTCTCGCCAGACGATTTGCCGCTGATCGTGCAATTTTCACCAACCGGCACCAGGCACTTTTGATGACGACTCCACACAAGTTTGAATGTATTTTTATTCATATTTATATTCCCTTATGCAACAAATTCGTCACAAATTAAATGTGCCCGAAGGCTAATATTTCTAAATAAATGGCTCTTGACTGCCTTAACCAGACGTACAAGCAACCTGTAATGTGTCAAGCGCTAGCTCCCATCAAACGGAGGAGAAGACGATAAGTCGCACTTTATTCGACAAAGTTGATACACCATCCAATGCATATTTCTTGCCAAAAATATACGTGAGGAAAAAGCTTCTTTATATGACTGAAATAAAAAAAAATGTGAATATAATGCCTACAATATGGAATTAAAAACTTCACACGAAAAGAGATGCACGAGCACAAATGGAGCGAACTGGAACTAAGTTGACAAGGTCGTAGATCACGCTACAAAACGTGACTTCGAGCCATATAGAAGTGTAAAAAGAAAGATCCAATGTGGCTTAGTCGATAGATACCGTTCACGCCATGCATTGATAAGGCCCTTGCAAGGCAATCACCCATTTTGGACAGACAATTTAGTACAGCTTGACCATCCTGCTGCGACACACCCTAAACCATCAGGTGGAAAAATTTGCAATGAGATGAACGACATTATTTTGGGAAATGCCCGGCTGACTTGTGCCGGGTGTACAAAGGGGACGCCCAATGACAAATAAAATCGAATTTTTCCCATACGCCGCAGTGACGCCCACAGCAGCACCAAGAAGCAGTTCTGACTGCCTAAGCTTTTCAGCATCTTTTAAAATCGCGAAATCGATACCGATAAAAGGACTTAATGTCAAATTAATCGCTTCAAACTGCACAGGACGCGTCATTGTGTTGGATAGATATAAACCATTGTCGGCCGAATACGGCGTGCCGTAATAAGCTCTGACCGTGTAGGCGTTACCGACAGAAAATTTATAGGCGGGTATCAACCCTGTTGGTGAATACTGGCCGCCAAACTTGAGTTGGTAATTCAAATTTTGGGAGGCAATCGTTAAATCGCGTGACCACGCACCATTGAGAGTAAAACGATTAATTGGCTTCTTATTGTCATTGCCGTCCACAGAAGCATCCAACGAACTTGGCCAAGTCAAGCCACGATCAAATTCGGTATTGCTAAAAATTGACCCCCCGAAAACGGATGTGCTGTACTCCGCTCCTACACCTATATTTGTATATCTTCCGCTACTGGCAGTAAGCTTCTGTCCTGCCAAATAATTGTTGATTTTTTTTGTTTCCATATTCGCATACAGAACCAGCTTGCTGCTTGCGGAACGATTAGCAATAGTATCCATTCGCGCGCCCCAAGTATTCTGGATGCCACTAGAAAGATAGTCACCATACAGGGCATGCAATAATCTTTTATTGTTACTATTGTTATATTTAATACCAAAAGAAAAAGCCCCGACGGGAACGTGATAGTCCATACCGTATCCGACTAATGCGTTATTTGTTGGGTCACTGTACACACGATCGGTGAGGGAAAGTTTTAGTGAATCGTTGAGGCCTGTTAAATTATAAAAGGAGGCATCAATCTCGCTGCCGTCGCGCCCACTATTATCGGTTCCCGCACCTTCGTTATCGAAGGAAAATGCAAACTTCGGTGAATTTATGTCAGCGAAGTGCACGTCCAGAAATGAGCTACCGAGTTCTTTCCCAGCTACTACTTTAACGGTTGCCTTGCCGTCGCCCCCCGCGCCCAGATTTTCGATGGCTTGGTCGACATCTTTAATATTTAAAATTTTCCCGACAACACCAGGCAACGCAGCGTTTAGACGCAACCGTTGATGCCAGTTCGCCGGTGCATTGCCATCGACTAGCCAGTCGGCAATACGTCCCCAACGGAGCGAAAGTTTTAAAGTACCAGTGCGAAGATCACTTTGATCCACGGTAACGTAGGTAGTGACGTACCCCAACCCAAACACCAGGTTGGTTAAGTCTTTGACTAAGGAAAATATTTGGCTTTTATCCAAATTCTTTCCTTCATATTTTTCTAATATCGGACGGCTGTTGATTGAGGGCGAATTTGGTCCGCTGTTCAATTTAATGGTGGAAACAAAGAACGATTCTGTAGTACTTACTTTGGCAACATGCAACTTTTCGTCAATTGAGATATTTTTATCTTGTTCCTGGTCTTGCTCTTGTTTATGAATTTCTGTGTTGATGTGAGATTGTATGTTTTTTTGATTTTGAATCTCGGCGGCACGATCCAGATCAGTTTGACAGAAAGCGGGTATGGCATAATTTAACAAGCATAAAAATAGCGCTAACTTGCTGCTACGTTCTTGTGCTGATTGCAATATATTGCGATGTAACGGTTTATTGTCCAACATGAACATCCTCGGAAATTAGTGTTCGTAAAATTTTTACTACATACTTTTGAGACGTCTTAACTGGAATGACGAACAAAGACCCAGCAAAAAAGCCTGATGAGAGATTTTTTGAGGACATCCACTTAGACGCTGATCAGAATGACTTCGCCGCGTTT
Source organism: Glaciimonas sp. GNP009 (assembly GCF_054343755.1). Lineage (NCBI taxonomy): Bacteria > Pseudomonadati > Pseudomonadota > Betaproteobacteria > Burkholderiales > Oxalobacteraceae > Glaciimonas > Glaciimonas sp. GNP009. The sequence continues at coordinate 135,899 of NZ_JBTGUV010000001.1, read as the reverse complement.
GAGCAAAAATTTCAAAAAACTTGAAAAAATGTCTGTTTACCGTCGACCACAATACAACGTCAAAAATTCTTGGTTCCCTGGAGAAAAACAAAACTGAGGAGCTCCCGCCCGGTACCGTACTTAATATGAGGCCCATAAAGAACATTAAAACCGAAGCCCATGCGACGCTCTTCAAGGTGAAAAATCGGTAAGGGGGCTGCCACCAATTGCCTATGCCCTCCCATTCCAAGGTTCGCCACATCCCAAAGAAGCCGACACCCATTTAAGCTCGCACTAACGGTGTGTGGATCAGCTCTTTAATTCGATTACCCCTACGTAAACACCGTTCACCCCCAGTGAATCTTTCAGACTGACTGCCGCATAGGCATGCGACCAGGTGGACTCCACGTCTCTTTCTTGATATTGCACGCTGAGGCCCCAATTAGCTTGATTCCACTTATGGCCCAACGCAAGAGGATGTTCGAAGTGGTGCGTAAGCCCAGAGACTTCAATAGACCAAGGGCTTTCTAAAGGTGCTTCCTCGCTTGCCGATGCAGAGGCAGCTAAAATTGCCAGGCTCAGCGATAATATAAATTTATTCATTCGTCGTTATAGCAATCTGATTGGGGCAAAAAACTTACGACTACAGCCGCAATGCTTGCCATCATTTATCTGCACTTCCAGCACATCAATCCTTTTCGGATCAATCACGGAAATTGTTAGTAATCCTTGTTCAATAGCGCTCGCTGCACAGTCCTGAATAACTTCTTCTCGATGCCAAAATTTTTCTCATCAAACTTCGCAGGCGTGCAGACGCCCATCGCTGCCAGCAACCAACGCGGCAATGATGAAGAGCTAAATTAGCCAGCGATCATGGAGTGCACCTCGAATTCAACGACCTGCGCCCATACCATTGGATACAATGCGTCGTGAATGCACCACTTCCGATCAGTTCTTCGATATAAAAAACCACATTGAAAGGCCTGGAACAGGGTACGCAGCGCAATTCGATCTCGGTAAAATCGTTGTGTACCTTTTGATGAAATGGTACAAGCCTGGAAGCGGACGGCACACCGGTAACAAGCACATGGCTTACCAGTTTCCCCGAAAGGAAGCTTCCATGCTGCCTCGGCAAAGTCACCGAAAATTCCTCTCAAATCTTCAGAATGAACTGTGACGCAATATCCGGCTACCTTACCGACACCATGAGCGATTACAAAATCGATATACAGCGTCGCCCAGTCTGATGTTGATTCGCAGGAATGTCTTTCATGCTATGATAAATGTGCTCACCAAGATAGTTTTTTGCCTGAGTTTAAGCTATGGTCTTGACCCTGCATGTAGCTGATTGGCGCTGCCCCGTCTTGCTGAATTTCAGCCACCTGTGAATGTCGGAATCATGCTGGCTGGTTCTTGCTCCGGTAAATTTCCCTGCGGTTCCACACTTATTGCTGCTAGCTCTTGTTTTGCCTGATGCGTTTCCTCGGTAGCCACGCTGCCATATTTATCGAGGATCATCACGCTACCGCCTTCACCACTTTCGTACACTACATCCGGCGTCTGATAGTTCAACGCCTGGCGTAGCCGCTCGCCATTGTAAAACGCGAAATACCGCGTCATTCCAGCATGCAGATCACCCATCGTCGCGTAGCGGTATTACACATCCCCGTACTTGACGTTGCGCCATAGGCGCTCGACAAAGATGTTATCCAACGCACGACCCCATTCATGCTGACGGCAATTCCTGCACGCTTCAAGACTCCGGTAAATGTCATGCTCGTGAACTGACTGCCCTGGTCGGTGTTGAAGATTTCAGGCTTGCAGTGATCGATCAATGCCTCCTCCAGACAGTCACCCCGAAATGACGCATCCCTGCTATTGCTAATACGCTAGCTCAGCACGCATCGCGAGTACCAGTTAAGGATCGTGACCGGATACGCAAAGCCCCGCGCCAGTCGGAAGTACGTAATATCTGTACTCCAGACATGGTTAGGTAGCAGGATAGCCAAGCCCCGTAGTAAATACGGATATATCTTGTGGCCGGAATGCTGAACTACTGCCGCACCCGGGGGCATTCCCGCCAGCCCGAGCATGCGCATCAGCCGTTGCACATGCTTGCGGTTTATCAACCAACTTTGCCGTTTCAGAATCACCATCATCCGCCGACTTCCATAAAATGGATGTCGCGTGAACTCTTTATCAATGAGCCCACACAAAGGTCAGCTCATCATCGTCAAAGCACGCAACTTCGCGGGGGCGATACACGGTCGCTTTTTACCTACCGGCCAGCTCGCACTACCGCGACAACGATATCTCGCCAGCACTCTCAACCCATCCCAATCGCACCGCGCCGCTTGCAGGCCTGACTTTTTTTAGGCCTATCCAGTTCCATCTTGAGACGGCCAATTTCGCCATACAGCCGGTCCTCATCTTCATGCACAGCTTCGGCTTTGGGACCACGCTTGCTCTCGAATAAAGTACCAGCACGGACAAGGATCTCTTTCTTCCACTGGCTCCCCATCACCGGATGAACGCCATGCTGCTGAGCGATCTCGTTGGCCGTTTTAATGCCACGCACCGCTTCAAGGCCGACCTTTGCCTTAAATTCAGCGCTGGGCACTTTCCGCTTCTTTATTTCCGTCATTCGCTACAATCCTCTGTGAGGACCATAGCTTAAACTGTTGTCTCATATCTCGGGTCTACTATATTTTCATAGTGCCTCGCGCATCTCATCAAGATTTAAGAATAGCGCGACTATGCTCATATTAAGTATGACAAAGACAACCAATTTATAAGAAGATTGAGCAACTTAATTTCCTAAAGCCCCATTTTTCGAGGAGCAGCGTAAAGAGACGGGGCGTTCTCAAAAACCAAGTGCAACACCTTTTGCTGTAAGGGGTTCTAATGGAATGGACGCCCTCTTTCAAACGGCGCCAACGTGCCAAAATGGGAATGTTTGTCGTGGTCAAGTTAAAACAGACAGCTCCATAAGTTTTTCTGAATTTTTCTGCTCAAAAGCAGCGGGCGACAGATATCCCAAAGTTGAATGCAATCTGTCGCAGTTATAAAAGCCGACAATGTAATCGGTAATATCGCGTTCAGCCTCTGCGTGATTGGCATACTCTTTTTGCCATACACGTTCCATTTTAAGATTCAAAAAGAACCTCTCCATCACAGCGTTGACGCTCCTATGTCAAGAATTGTTCGCTGCGGTGCCCAAATCGGCAAGGATGAGCGGATAGAGTTCCCGAATAATATAGCGCTTCAAACACCGTTGAATTTCTTTCGCCGAGAGTCCCTCAGCAGTACGACGCGCCACGTAAGCACGTGTGCGCGGCTCACTGCGCATTCGTACCATGGCAATCGTCCATAAAGCGTTGTTTGCTGATCGGTCACCACCACGATTGAGTCGGTGCCGAATTGTTTTTCCTGATGACGCTGGTAACGGACTGGTACCGCATAAATCAGCAAGTGCTGCTTCGCTACGTAATCGCTCAGGATTATCTCCGGCAACGGCAATCAATGTCGCTGCGGTCTGTGGTCCTACCCCAAACTGCTCTCGCAGATGGGGTGCCGACTGACGCGTTAACTGTTCCAATTGGGCATCGAACTCTTTCAATTCCGCTGCCAGCATGCGCCATCGGTTTGCCAACAGACGCAACGTACTGGTCAACGCCTGCAAGTGGATCGTTGGCCCCAAATTTCGGAGGTGCGCACATCCGGCAACGCATTGGTCCGGTTTCGTTTTCCAGAGCCGTTCGCGAATGTCTTGTGGGGCATTCACCAAAATTGCCCGTAACTGGTTGATCGTTTGCGTTTTTGCTTTGACTGCGCTACGCCTGGCAACAGAAATAATGCGCATCGCTTCTGCAGCGCCAGACTGTGTCTTTGGAATAGCGGTAGCTTCTCCAGCCAGCACGGAACGTGCCGCATTCTCTGCATCGGTGGGATCCGACTTGCCCTGCAACCGGCGTTTGGCGCGGTTAGGACGGTTCACTTCCATCACTTCAATTCCTTGCTCACGTAACACGCGAGCAAGGCCTGCTCCATACGTACCGGTACCTTCAACGCCGGCACGCCGAATGTTGCCCAGTGAACGCGCCCACGCCAATAATGTCAAATATCCGGTGGTATTGGTCGGCGTCGCGAGTGTTCCGAGCAACTTGCCTGTGTGACTAATGACTGCTGCAACATGTATATCCAGATGGGTATCGACACCCAGGATCACTTCATTTTGTATCGAGTGCGCGTCCATTTTTGGACTCCTGTTCAAGGTGGGCGCATTACCAACCTCGATTCCCGGACAGGACACTCACGGTGCAGAGCAAAGCTCCTATTAGGTCACAAGTAACGAGCCCAGCAACGCTTGGGGAACGCCAGGACCAGATCGACAGGTCAATGCAAAGGCAGCTTTGCCAGTCCCAGCACGGGTCAGATCCAGCGAGGCGTTCACCATTATATTAACTGAGTGTCCCAGCAATTTGCACGGCGACTCATGCTGCAAACGATGCCATGCTGGACCAATAAAGTCTGATAATCGGCACTGGCATATTGACTGCCGCGGTCCGAGTGGAGAATCAATCCTGGCGCTGGCTGGCGCAGTTGTATAGCCTTCGACAAGGCCCGCGAAATCAAGTGCGTCTGCATCGGGTTGTGTCGCATTAAGGAAAAAAGCTGAAGTGAAGCCGTGGATGGTCTGCCCGCCCCTATGCTGGACGGCCTGATCCAACGAGTGCATAAAATTGTTGCGCTGCTGTTATTTTCTGGAAGCCACTGTGCATTAGTTTTCCTTTGCGTATCATGTGCATGATCTCAATACCAGCAAGTATGATTTTAGCAGCCCGAAAAGATTTGAATCCCATCATCGGTTTGGTGATGCGTTTAACGGCGCGATGATCTTGTTCAACGATGTTGTTGAGATACTTCACCTGGCGCACGATGATGGCATTTCCATGGCTGATGTTGATCGTATCAATGGCTGCTTTATTGGCACCGCTCTTGTCCATCACCACTTTTTCAGGAATGCCATTGTCGAGCATGGCTTTGCGAAAGAAGCGCATAGCGGCTTGCTTATCGCGCTTTGCTGTCAATAGAGAATCAACAGTTTGACCGTCTTTGTCTACCGCACGATACAGATATTTCCAGTTACCTTTGACCTTTATATAAGTTTCGTCCATACGCCAGCTGGCACCCACTCGGCGCTTCAGTTTGCGAAACTTTTTTTCAAATATCGGCAACAGTTTGAGCGCCCACCGATGCACTGTCGAATGATCTACTTCGATGCCGCGCTCAGCCATCATCTGTTCCAGATGGCGCAGGCTCAACGGATACGCAACATACCAACGCACGCACATCAACATTATTTCCAACGGATAATGCAATCGTTTCAATGCCGTTGTCATTTCAGGAATCAGCTCGTCATTAGATATTACAGATAGGTTCATTGCAGATATTTGTCGTCTGTCAAAATACAAATTCTAAACTAGTGACGTTATTGCGACAAAACCCGCTTTTGGTGCTGATAATAACCAGCACGGCCAGCGGTGAGTACGCGACAGCACTGCATCACTGTAAAAGCCTCCTTCGCCATGGTATGAATGAGCTTGTATTTCACTTCAGCTCGCGGGCAAAGAAGGCTGACGCTTTTTTTAATAGGTCATTGTCCGATTTCAGTTGCTTGTTCTCTTGTTCCAGTTGCCGTATCCGTTGCTGATCCGTCGTCAATGGTTTGCCGATTCCGCAATGACCTTTTTGCTCAGCGGTGACTTGCTCTAACCAGCGCCGCATAGCGGTCGGGCCCAAACCGGTGCTTTGGCATACTTGGGCTATGCTCAAACCTTGATCCTGCACCATCTCCACTACTTCGAGCTTAAAACCAGCGTCAAACGTTCTGCGTTTCTTGGTCATATTTTAAATACCCCTCAATAGTCGAATTATCACCTAATGAGCTGTCTGTTTTTATTAGACCACGACACTTTAAAGCCAGACAATTTTGCGTACACTGATTGCCAACTACCCTAGGCGGATGTCATGACCCAAGCCCTGCACAGCCAAGCCCGCACCACCCACCTGATTCGGGAAGAAATTCGCTCTTCCAAACTTCCTCAGGCGGAGCTTGCCCGGCGCTATAACGTTACCCGGCAGACCATCAGGAAATGGCAAGACCGGAACAGTCCCCTGGATGGCTCGCACTGTCCGCATACGCTGCGGACAACCTTGACGCTGGTGCAGGAACTGATTGTCATAGAGCTGCGCAAGACGCTCCTGTTGCCCACCGATGATTTGCTGGCGGTCACACGTGAATTCATTAATCCCGCCGTCTTGCGTGCTGGCCTGGGGCGTTGTCTGCGCCTTCATGGCGTCTCCAGTTTGCTGGAAATGGCCTCACAGGACAGTGCCCGGCCCGTTACCAAAAAGTCCTTCAAGGATTACTTGCCCGGCTTTTTACATCTGGATATCAAGTGTTTGCCGCAGATGCCCGACGAGAGCACGCGCCGCTATTTGTTCGTCGCCATTGATTGGGCTACCCGCTGGGTCTTCATGGACATTTATGCCGATCAGTCCGAGAGCAGTAGCACCGACTTTCTGATCAAGGTCAAAAAGGCCTGTCCGGTCACCATCGTCAAACTACTTACCGACAACGGCAGTCAGTTCACTAACCGCTTTACCAGCAAGAAGAAAGATCACCGGAGCGGCGAACGGCCTCCTACTGGCAAGCATGCTTTTGATATTTTATGCAAGCAACTGGCCATTGAGCATCGCCTTATTCCGCCACGTCATCCACAAACCAACGGCATGGTTGAGTGCTTCAACGGCCGCATCCGCGAGATTGTTCAACATACCCGATTCAACTCCAGGGCCGAACTCGAAGCGACGCTACGAAATTATCTCCATGCCTATAACCACCACATTCCGCAGCGCAGCCTGAATAACGAAACACCCATTCAGGCCATGAAAAAATGGCAAGAGAAAAAGCCCAAATTATTCGTTAAACGCGTCTATAACCAAGCGGGTCTTGACACCTAGCATCTTATCAACTTCAATCAAACGATACCCATAACCATAAACCGGTACTAATTTATAGCCATTTTTTGGAATTAATAACAATTTTAGACGAATACGGGCTATGTAAGAATCGATTGATCGAATATTGTCACTACTTCCCGACCTCCATATTTTTCTTAAAATATATTCTCGAGATAGAGGCCTACCTAAATTACAAAATAGGAGCAGTGCAAGTTTAAACTCTTTAGGCCTGATTTCTATGAAATCGCCCGAAACCGTGACACGATTCATAAGTGGTTCGAATACGTAGTTATTCACTGTTATTATTGCATTTTCATTACTATAAAGATAACTCCTCCGGAGTAATGCCTTGACTCTTGCTATCAACACTCTGGGTCTTGTGGGACTCACCAAAAAGTCGTCAGCACCGGCTTCAAAGGCTCCAACGACCTCTCCTTCTGTGGAGTCATTGGAAATAACAATGGCAGGAATTAGAAAATATAGTTTAGTTCTTATTTCACTTAAAATATTTTTATATCTTAAGATAAAGTTTTGCACATGCATTATTAACATGTCATAACCTTCTTTATCTAACCTCTTGAACAGATCTTTTTCATTGTTAAAAAAATCATATTCATATCCACAACAGAGAATTACTTTGCAAATAATTTGGATGTCTGTATTATTATCAGAAAAAACAACTATTTTCATAATTTTAATCATATTAAATCGAAAAATCAATTAACTGAAGAATACTTTTCTATCCAATCCAAGCCCCGAGGGTGTTTAGAATCGTTTGATCATGTACCCATTCGAAGCTGGCCTCTCTTTAAAGCCAGACAATTTTGCGTACACTGATTGCCAACTACCCTAGGCGGATGTCATGACCCAAGCCCTGCACAGCCAAGCCCGCACCACCCACCTGATTCGGGAAGAAATTCGCTCTTCCAAACTTCCTCAGGCGGAGCTTGCCCGGCGCTATAACGTTACCCGGCAGACCATCAGGAAATGGCAAGACCGGAACAGTCCCCTGGATGGCTCGCACTGTCCGCATACGCTGCGGACAACCTTGACGCTGGTGCAGGAACTGATTGTCATAGAGCTGCGCAAGACGCTCCTGTTGCCCACCGATGATTTGCTGGCGGTCACACGTGAATTCATTAATCCCGCCGTCTTGCGTGCTGGCCTGGGGCGTTGTCTGCGCCTTCATGGCGTCTCCAGTTTGCTGGAAATGGCCTCACAGGACAGTGCCCGGCCCGTTACCAAAAAGTCCTTCAAGGATTACTTGCCCGGCTTTTTACATCTGGATATCAAGTGTTTGCCGCAGATGCCCGACGAGAGCACGCGCCGCTATTTGTTCGTCGCCATTGATTGGGCTACCCGCTGGGTCTTCATGGACATTTATGCCGATCAGTCCGAGAGCAGTAGCACCGACTTTCTGATCAAGGTCAAAAAGGCCTGTCCGGTCACCATCGTCAAACTACTTACCGACAACGGCAGTCAGTTCACTAACCGCTTTACCAGCAAGAAGAAAGATCACCGGAGCGGCGAACGGCCTCCTACTGGCAAGCATGCTTTTGATATTTTATGCAAGCAACTGGCCATTGAGCATCGCCTTATTCCGCCACGTCATCCACAAACCAACGGCATGGTTGAGTGCTTCAACGGCCGCATCCGCGAGATTGTTCAACATACCCGATTCAACTCCAGGGCCGAACTCGAAGCGACGCTACGAAATTATCTCCATGCCTATAACCACCACATTCCGCAGCGCAGCCTGAATAACGAAACACCCATTCAGGCCATGAAAAAATGGCAAGAGAAAAAGCCCAAATTATTCGTTAAACGCGTCTATAACCAAGCGGGTCTTGACACTTAGCTAAGTCTTTATAAAAATAGGATTGCCAAATATAGATGCTGACTGATAAAAAATTTAGCACCCTGTTTGACATCTTATTTCCAACGGCATGGCTATTATTTTATTTTTGTACTTATTAATATGCAGCGTTTACCTTGATGGCAGTTATAGTTACAGCAGATAGGACTTGAATTAAATTTAGCTCGATTCTTTGGAAGTTGCGCCTGCCTCACTTCATCGATAACAACTACCGCTAAGATAGCAATAATCATTAAAGAAAATATCAGAACAATACCGTAAAACTCCATCATTTTTTTCCTTTGTGGAAATTAGTACTAAAATATAATAATTTTATATCGCCATACACAATTTCAAATAAATAATTTTTTAATTAGCAGGTGTTTAATTTAGATCAAGCATTGATTTTGAATAGAGTTTAATAAATTTACTAGTCTTTATATATTCATAAAATGGTATTAATTTAAAGCGCAATATTAAAAATTATCATAATTTGTATTAGCGATTTTTAATTTTATTAATAACTATTCATTTATTATTAAGACCATATTCGAATAGTTGAACAAAGAGAACTTATACAACCCACCAAAGCCTTACTAAAAAATAAATTTTTATCGTAATATTTATAAGCTATTATAATAAAACTGTAGTCTAGGACATATGAATATTTGAGCTAATTAAGGGGTAATCGTGCCAATTCTTGCGCCACAGTTGGGCGACAGATAACTCATAGTTGAATGCAGTCTGGAAGGTTTAGTTGTCAAGACCCGCTTGGTTATAGACGCGTTTAACGAATAATTCGGGCTTTTTCTCTTGCCATTTTTTCATGGCTTGAATGGGTGTTTCGTTATTCAGGCTGCGCTGCGGAATGTGGTGGTTATAGGCATGGAGATAATTTCGGGTTCTGTCGCATTAGCGGAGCTGTCAAGGGGACCAGGTAGACTTTGAAGCCCATAACTGTGGACGGCCTGCCATGCTCAGCTTCAAAGGAATGCGTTTCCCGATCGACGTCATCCTGGTCTGTATCCGGTGGTATGCGGCTTACCCGCTGAGCTACCGGCACATCGAAGAAATGATGGAAGAGCGTGGCGTGTCGGTCGACCATTCATCGATCAACCGGTGGGCGATCCGCTTCCTGCCGCTCATCGAGGAAATGGCTCGCAAGCACAAGCGTCCGGTCGGCGGCAGCTGGCGGATGGATGAAACGTACGTCAAGGTCAAGGGCGTCTGGAAATATCTCTACCGCGCGGTCGACAAGCAGGGCAAGACCGTCGACTTCCTGCTGACAGCCAAGCGCGACATGGCCGCGGCAAAGCGCTTTTTCGATAAGGCCATGCAGATGAATGGCGAGCCCGAGAAGATTGCGATGGACAAGAGCGGCGCCAACAAGGCCGCCATCGATACGATCAACGCAGGACGTGACGTGCCGATCGTGGTGCGCCAGGTCAAATATCTCAACAACATTGTCGAACAAGACCACCGCGCCATCAAGCGAATGACCAAGCCGATGCTCAACTTCAAATCGTTTCGCTCCGCTCGCTGCGTACTTGCCGGCATCGAGCTCATGCACATGATCCGCAAGGGCCAGTTCGCGACCAATGGCGCAAATGAGATGTCATTCGCCGACCAATTTTATGCGCTGGCAGGGCAAGTCCGTCCAGTGTAAGCGGGGTCATGTTCAACATGGAAAATCCGTGTCAGGCTCAACAATGCGACAGAACCGCCGGTAAGACCACCCTCCTGTCGGCCTTGATTACGATGGCCGACAAGGCCGCACCCCGTGTGTTCTGGTTCGATAACCGGCACGGGGCCAAGGTATTTATGGCGGCCATGGGCGGCCAGCATACAACCTTGTCGGTGATGGGCAACAGCGGCTGGAATCCGTTCAAGCTGCCCGATACGCCTGAGAACCGGGCCTATTTGATTGAACTCTTGTCGCTGATGCGCACCTGTTACGGCGGGCTGATTGCGCCCGACGACATGCGGCGCTTTCACAAGGCCGTGGAAGAAAATTACACGTTACCAGAGGCCGACCGGCGCTTGCGCAATGTGGCCTGGTGCTTTGGTCAGGGCAGTCTCTGCGACGCGATGGCAATCTGGCATGGTACACAGGGAGTGCCGGGCGCGAACTGGGGCGTGTTTGATAACCCGAACGATGGCATTGATCTGAGCACCTGTCGCCACTACTGTTTTGAGATGCAGCAACTGATCAAAGGGACCGACGCGCGGCCCGAGCTGCCGGTGATGCTGAGTTATCCGTTTCACCGCATCGAGCAGGCCATGAACGGAGAACCGTTCATTCTGGTACTGGAAGAAGGCCAAAATCTGGTCAAGCACGCGTACTGGCGTGAAAAAATCGATGCCTACATCATGCAGATCCGGCGCAAGAACGGATTGCTGATTTTTGTGACGCCGGACGCCAAGTACCTGTTTTGTGAAACCGATTCGATCCAGAAGCAGACCGCCACCAAGATTTACCTGCCAAATGGCGAAGCCAGTCACCCCGATTACGTGGGTCAGCTGGACCTGACAGAAGCCGAATTCACGTTTATCCGGGAAACACCGCTGGAAGCGCGCAAATTTCTGATTCGGCGCGGCAATGAATCGATTAAAGCGGTGTTTGATCTGTCGGAGTTGCCAGAATTCATCCCGGTGCTGTCGTCCAACGACAAGGGCGTAGCACTGATGGACACCATCATTGCCGAACTGGGTAGCAGCGCGCCCGAACAGTGGGTGCCGGTGTTCATGCAACGCTCACTGGCAGAAAACACCCACAACTTAACCCCCAAAGGAACCTGACCATGAAAAAACTTTTAATCCTCAGTGTCATGGGGTGGCTCCTTTCTCTAGCGAATTCAGCGTTAGCACAGATTCCAACCATTGCCGACGACCAACTTGCCGGTGCGCTCACGGGTGCTTTTCCCCTGCATTTTTTTACGGGCTTCTGCCAGCTTCTCGACTTCTTCCACCGCCCGGCTGACTGCCGTGTCGTGGGCCAGTGTCACGGCGAGATCGCCACCAACCAGGGCCTGCATGGACACCGATTTGGGCGCAGAAAACGTGACGTCCAGCGCCATGCGTTTGATTTTTTCGGCCGGATCAAAGGCGGTCTGGATGTGCTCGCCGTTGGGCAGTTCGCCGTTGAGTAGGCGCGACAGCTGCGCTTGTTCTACCGGGCCAGTGAGGCCCAGTGCAGTCGCGCCCTTCCCCTGCCAGGTACCCGGATTTTCTTTGCCGTAATAATCATCTGATGAGGAAAAATAATGGGCTGCGGCATATTGATTGTTGCCCCGGATCGGCGTGAGATTGATCATGCGCTGCCTTTGAGCACGATCCCGACCGCGCGCTGCGGATAGGCGCGATAGGGCACGGTGATCTTCGCAATGGGATTGTCTTCGGCAAACAGGACGTAACCGGTCAGGTCGTTCAGATTCGAGACTTCCGAATCCAGGACAACCGGTTCTGGTGCGCTGGCAACGATATTGCGGCTGGCCCCATGGGCGGTGGTGGTGAGTTGGAGCCGTTCGACGTGCTGCTTACCCAGGATTTCACTGGCCTTGTCGGCATTGAGCGCATTCGATGCCCCGAAGATGATGTAATTACGAAAGCAGGACAACAAGGTCTTGGTGGCATCTTTCCCGTAGTTTTCGTCCAGTTGCGCCCAGTCCTGAATACTGCCGACGATGCGTAACCCGTGCTTGCGTCCCTTGGTCGCGGCTGAGACAAACGATTCGAGCTTCCCGAGCGACTCCAGTTCGTCCAGGAACAACCAGAGGCGGGTGTCCACCGTGGCGGACAACGGTTCATAGCTGAGGATGGTGCGGCAAATACTGTCGATCCAGGTTGCCACCAACGGCTTCTGGGTCGAACGCATGTCTTCGCGCCAGGTAATGAACAGGTTCCCGGCGTCGGGGTTATGCACCCATTCGTGGATCGAAAAATCCCCCTTGCTCATGAAGCGCAACGGGCGCACATACTTGTTGAGCATGAACTGGATGCTGGCGACGGCCTTTTCGGCGTTCTCGCGGAAATATCCTTGTGAATCGGTATTCGCCAGAAAGGCTTTAATCACGTCGCCGTCTTCGCGCACCAGCAAATTGACTAACGTGTCCTGATCGGGGTTGCCGATTTCATGGAGTTTGCGCATCGTGTCGGCCAGCACATCGCGGCTATAGGCACACCATTGTTCTTCACTGGCGTCAATTTGCGGCGGAATGACGCTTTTTGCCACACTGTCGTAGTCGTGTACCCCTTTGATCTCATTAAACAGCGACCAGCCGACCGAGCGTGCATCGAAGCCGTTGAGCAAAATATCGCCGGGAAAGCTGAATTTTGAGTAAAACGTCCCATTCGGATCGATGATTGCCATCTTGTCGCGTCGGCCAATCGCCGACGCAATCATGCCTTCCATCGTGACCGATTTACCGGAGCCGACCGACGCGCAGATCATCGTATTGCGGTTTTCCAAATGCAACGGCATCGGTAACGCCCCGATCATGATCGGGGCCAACGGCGGCTTGCCCTCCTTCTTGCGCCGGGCATTTTCCTGCCGGTTGGCGGCCTTGACCTTCGCTTTGACGCTGTGCCAGTTCGCCATGCGGGAGCCGCGTAACCAGCGTCTATACGGTGCACCGCGATAACCATCGTCGCCATACTCACGCAAGAGATAAGCCGCACTGGCCGCTAAACCGAGGCCAGCGACCAGCCCGCCGAGGATAAAAGGATCGCGTGGCGTGGCATGTAACGCGTCCGTGATGGCATGCGGAAACGGTGATAACGGTATTTTTCCGGCATACGTGCCGGCAATCCAGCCGGCAATAGGAAGCGCGATGCCAAACAGGAGGGTCGCATTTTCTGCTTCTAATTTCTGCATGGGACTACTCCGCTTGTAGTTGCTGGATTAATTTACCTAACACCGGCGCGATCTTGTCGAGCGTGCTGGCAGAGAGGCCGGCGTGTTCCACGGCGGCCTGTAAGTCCTGCATGTCGCCGGTGGAGGCCTTGCGATGCACGAGATACAGCAGCGTGGTGAGCATGGCATTGGCCGCGTGTTGCGTGCGTTCGATTTCCGCTAACCGGCCTGTCACTTCTTGTCGTTCAGACCAGGCTTCCACGCCATCACGAGCGCTGTTTGATAAGCCGATTTTATCCAATGTCTTGTCACGCAGATAAGGCGACAATTTGGCATAACCGGCGATGGCGGCGGCCTGTTCGAGCCGGTTGAGTTCGTCGTCGCTGTAGCGTATGGAGACCGTTTTTCCGTCGCGCATGGTGTCCTCTCTAATGTATGACGATTGTCATACGGTTGTTTGAGTAGAGATAAGGCGTTCAGACAGTTTTGTCATACATTTGTCGGAAGCGAATATACGAATATTTCCATGTGGCAATGGTATTGTACGGTGTTTTATCCCTCGGAAGGGGTGCGTTTTGTGTATTGAGATTTTGCTCGGGTTAAAGAGCACAATCTCCAGGGGTCAGGGAGTGCTTATCACTCAGGACGCAGTCCGTAGGCATTCAGGAGACTATTTAACGACAAATAGCGACTAAAGCGAGAACATAAGAGAACTAAAAAGGCATCAACTCATCATCAAAAATAAAACAAAGAGGATACAAAAAGTAGACAAACCGAGACAGTTGCCGTAAAGTATTTCTTTCGCGACACGAAAGAAGTAAAAAGAGGGACAAAAATGGATATCAAAGACGCTCTGACGAAACTACAACCCACCACTAAAGCCGCCCGGCTGCGTGCCCTCCTGCCGGACATCGAACGGCAACTTGCCGCCGGTGTGCAACTCAAAGCGATCCAGGCCGCGTTACACAGCGGGGGTCTCGAATTGACGCTGGCGACCCTGAAAACGTATGTGTACCGGTTTCGGCAAGCAGCGCACCACCCTGCCATTGGCGTCACCAATGTCGTCGTTGCTTCGCCGGCATCGACGCAAGAGCCGGTCACAGACCAACCCGTCTCAGTGCAGGATCTCGCACGCCTCATGCAACCGGACGCGCAACAGGAAGCAACGGACATCGCCCATTACGAACGGATAGCGAAACAACAACGGAAAGAGAACAAACCGGTATGAACTCCAAAATTGCGATCATCAACTTTTCGGGTAACGTCGGCAAATCGACGTTAGCCAAACAACTCTTTGCGCCGCGCATGCAGGCCCAGGAATTTGCGGTGGAAACCATCAACGCCGGTGCCGGAGAAAGTACCGCATCTGAGCGCCTCAAAGGCAAAGACTTCGGCCATTTACAAGAAGAAATGATGCGCACAGACGCGGCCATTGTCGACATCGGGGCTTCCAACGTCGATGAATTTGTCAAATTGATGGGGCAGTTTGATGGTTCGCATGAAGAATTCGATTATTTTATTGTTCCCGTAGTTAGCGACAAGAAGCAACAAACCGACACCATCAATACGATTAAAACGTTAGCGGGCCTCGGCGTGCCGCCTCAGAAAATCCGCGTGGTCTTTAATAAAGTGGCGATCGACGATGCGGACGATGTCGCCAACCACTTCAGCCTGGTCTGGGGCTTTCATGCAGCGGAAAAGAAATTTACCTTGCGCCCCGAGGCGGTGGTGTTCACCAACGAGATCTTTGATCGCCTGCGGGTATTGAATATGTCGGTCGGTGCCCTGGTCGCCGATGACACTGACTATCGTGCGCTACTCAAAGACGCCAAAGATGACGAGACCAAAGATGTGGCGATCAGCATGATTTCGGCCAAGCGACTAGCGAAGTCGGCGAACAAGAATCTCGATGACGTGTTCAAGATCTTATTCAAGTAAGGAATAACAATGGGAATTGCAACAGCCCGGGAAGCGCTCCTGGCAGAACTGATGATCGATGTAGACGGCTTAATTGGGCGCGTGGAAGAATTGGATGCGTCCCTGGCAGAGAACGTTGAACAAGCCATAAAGGAGGCAAGTGGCAAGGCATTCCTAGCGGCGCGCATGGGCTTCGAGTCCATGATCACGGAGCAGGAACGAAAACTCGTCGCGGCAGGCCGGAACGCGTCTGCCGCAATCAGGGTGCAACTGGGCACTGGCGTAACGCAGTTAATCGCGGTCAATGAGGCGCTGGAACGCAAATTATGGCGACTCATTGCCCTTCTGGCCGGGCTTACAGTCATTGGCGGGGCCATTGGCGGTGTTGTAGCTGTAAAGATGTTAAGCCTCTGAGAGCCCTTCTTATATGCGGGTAAGGGTATGCAATCCACGTTGGAGTCGTTGAGGATAGAGATTTTTAGACGGCACCCCTTTCTCAGGGCGTGTTCAAAGTTTTCTGGATATGTCGATGGTAAAAAGATGCCGCCCTTGGCAATCTCTAGCCTGTTAAAGGAAAAAATAATCGCATTCGATTATTAAGACTAGCTAGGATTCGACAATCAATCAGCAGGTCAACGGATAAAAAATAGTCCAGGCTTTGCGCCCAACGTTGCCCCGAAAATGCCGACAACGTTATCAAACGTTGAACGATTTCGGCGTTGCGGTTTTTCACGTCAGACGGCCGGTCTTACGATGGAAGACTGATTTCTCTCTCTCTGCTAACATTCCGGGCTGCTTCGCGGCTTGCTGTACTCCCTATTTTTTCTAATCTTGCGGTGATAGAGACCTCACTACGCGTAAATTGTTTGGACAAATAGTTAATCGTCGTCGTTGGCAAACACCATATGTCGACAATTCAGCGTCCTCTTCTTCTGTCCATTTTTTGCCGTGCTTTGCCGGCTTAATTGTATGCGCGATTTGTTCAGCAACATAAAAATCGACTTTGACGTTGAATGTTTGTGGATTAATATGGGCCTCGATGACGCCATCAGAAATGATGGCCCTGCCTGACTGTAAATCATGCTGATTTTCTGCAATAAGCAAAAATAATAACGATTTAGCGTGGGGAACCGCCTCCATTGGCGTGAAAGTCAGAAATCCCAAATTTGCTAATTTTTCACGCACCTCCGCGAGGATTTTTTTTGCTTCACTATTTTTGGTAATCGGATTTGCCATTTTAGCTTTCAATATTCTGACATCAATGTACCATCGGCAAGGCGCTTCATGGCGCCTGCCTGGGGACTTGGTTACGTGCGGGTTCTACTTCCGAAAAAGTTGAAAAATCCTTCCATATGTCTTCGTCATCGTGGCCGGGATTCCTCACGATAAGCCACGGGAAAAGATTTTTTCTTGGTCATTGGTTGGCCTCCTTACCGATGTTGTGGGAGTGAGAACAGAAAAAAATTTCTGTTCCATCCCATGGTCGTTAGATTTCTGCGTGCTCCGGTTGTTCCCGAGTTGCTTTAGCAAGAATAAACTCGTAAGCGTTGCTGGCTTGTTTACTTGCTGTAAAAATCGCGGTCTTATCGTTTTTCAGAACAGTTAGCCAGCTTTCGACATAGCTTGCATGATCTTCCATCATCACATCAACAAAGCCCATATGTCCCGAAATAAAAGCAGCTCCGATCTCGGCAACCAATTCCTCAAAAGCATAAGCATTGTCCCCAAAACGCTTTCCATGTTCACGGTTTAAGCGGCTTTCGTGGCCGGTCCAGTGGGTCAACTCATGCAACGCTGTGGCGTAATAAGCCTCGGGAGACCGAAATTGTTCACGGTTCGGCAGAGAAATGGCGTCTTTGCTACGGGTGTAAAAAGCGCTATCAAAACCATGATTAATAGTCGCACCAGTGGAAATAATCAGTTGTTCGGCGGTTTCGTTAATCGAAAAATTTTTAACCGGGGCGGCTTGCGGTAACAAAGCCTCTGGAACATTGTCCATTTGCGCGATATTAAATAAAAAAAACGGTTTGCACATGGGGAAAAACCCTTTGCGCGAATCTTCCCCGCTGGCTGGGACTTCATCGGTTTTTGATTTCATCATTTCAAAGTACGCGCACATAGTCGATTTTTCGCCTTTACGCACTTGCGCGCCAACGCTTGCGGCTTGCTTGTAGGTCATCCAGCGGCTTGATGTATAACCACTTTCTGCAGCAGCTGCCCATAACAACAAAATATTAATCCCATTGTAAGCAACGTCAGTACTTGCATTTTTTGGCAACCCACCCTGCCCTGCAATAGTCCAGCGGGAGTTTGATTGTGTCGTACCGTTTTCGAGCATAAAAATGATTTTATCTGTGATGACTTGGCGAATATCCATGATGTTTCTCCTGTGGTTGCCCTGCACATATCGGGTTAAATAGATTTGAAGCGGGACCTGGTTGTTGATGGTGACGTTGTTTTGTCGGGTAGCCTCTTTTGCTCTTTTTGTGAGCATCGGTTCAAATGAGTTTTCGCGGTATGGCTGGCGGGGCCTGGTGCATGAGGTGCTTGTGCAATGCCAATGGGGAGGCCGCATGCTAAGTGAGCGCAGCGAATCTGAACGGGGGAGTCATTGAGCGTAGCGATGCATTGCACAATCGCCGTACCAGGCTATTTTTGCCAGTCTGCGAAAAACTCTTTTGTACGCGATGGTTAGAAAAAGAATGCTACCCATCAAACAGACGGCGCAAAGCGCCGTCTGTTTCTCTGTTTGTGAATTGCTTGTGTAATAACGCCGATCGAACGGCGTCTGGTGGATTTGTTTTTGCTGCACTGGGATTGTGGTGTTGCTCCCGATAGGCGTTTATAACGGCTTTTAACGGCTGTGCACATCTTTAAATGTGGCCTTATAAAGATTCAGAAAATAAATCGCTCAATTGAGCGATTTATTTAATTTCAAATTTTGTCAGGTTTTTGACGGATCATTTGACGGACGTATAGTCTGGCCTCGGTTAGCTGGCGAAGGACGTTGAACGCCTCTGAACGGGGTAGTCATTGCGCATAGCAATGCATTGAATTGCACACGCGGCGCCTAACTATTTTTGCCAGTCTGCAAAAACTCTTTGTACGCGATGATTTGAAAATAAATGCCACCCATCAATCAGGAGGTGCTTAGGCCAACTGGGAGGGTTGAAGTGCTAGGCACTGGACTCGTGCGCAATCGAGTTAAGCGCAACGGAAGTAATGTGCTTATGCGTATTAGCTCAAGTGCCCGGTAGTCAGGAGACAGATATAAATCTGTTGATATTTGGAACATAAAGCATAAAAGGAATCGAATTACGCTGCAATAAGCTGAGCAGTCGACTAAGTTTGCACTTGCCACGTTAAATACATAGTGCAATAATGATGCATATATAGTGCATACGGAATGTGAGGCTACGATGGCTATTCTTGAGGTAATCCCTGTATTCGAACGTAATTTTGATGGATTCATGAGTTACTTACACGATGTCGATACTAGTCCTGCTTCGATTTCTCCTAAGAGGTATGGTTTAGCGTTACGCGTGGACATGCAAACGCTTGCCGCAAAAGCACATGTTCATCGTAATACGATCCGCAGGGCACCGGATGCAGAAAGCGTACAGCACTACCTGCGTGAATCGGTACGCGTGATGCGTGCTGCCGCTGATATAGCGGGCAGCGTCGAACAAGCAATTTATTGGTATAAAAATAATCCACTTCCGCTTTTTGACTACAAAACACCGCAAGATCTCGTTTCCGAAGGGCGCACTGAAGTGCTTATTCGATACATTCAATCGCTTCAAGCCGGGTTCGTTGGATGATTTTCACAACACTCAATACTGTCGCCTATCGGATACATGACCCGAAATGGGCTTATGCGCCGACAAGCGGAGCCGGCGCGGGTAGGTATGGTGGTCGCGCAAATCGTCCGGGCATCAATGCACTGTATTTGTCACTGGAACTCGAGACTGCACTCGCCGAATACAAACAGATAGATGCCCTTTTGCCCCCCGCTTTGATTGTAAGTTATCAAATCATTGTCAATTCAATGGTCGATTTTCGTAACGGTTTTACTGCTACTTGGGATTCTCTTTGGCAGGATTTTTATTGCGATTGGCGTAAGATGCACTTCAACGAAGAGATCGAACCACCCAGTTGGGTTATTGGAGACCAAGTGTTGGCGGCTGGAGGCCAAGGAATTATATTCAAGTCCGTTATCACGGGCGGTACGAATCTTGTGGTGTACAACGATACTTTAGGAGCTTTCGACTCGATCGTCACCTACGATCCGAACGAGGCACTACCAAAAAATCAAAGTTCGTGGACATGAGCGTCAAGCAGCGTTCGATATTTTTCATCACTCAACGCGCATATTTGGCGGTCTCATCTTATAGATCCTCCTCCTGATCATGATGGGATCCTGATTTTAACAAATCCTTCTGAAAAAATATGAGCGCGCCCTGCTCTCTCTCTCAATGCGAGCCTGTTTCAAAGTATCCATCTCCTAAACATAGACCGTTGCCTTGTTAAATCTGAGGCTGCCATTTTTCAAGTTTCCGCTAATGTGGTCTGAAACAAGGGAAGAGATATCTTCAAAAACCCGTTATGTACAAAAAATTTGGTGCTCCAAAGGGCCACTAAAGACGCAATTGAATGCCTAGACAGATTTCTTTGAAATGGCTTGTCGGAATGCTATATTTTTGGCTAATCTTTTTTATTTTAAAAACATTTTTTTACTAAGCTTACTCCCAATACATTAAAACGTGCACCCGGGAGTCATATCCCTTATGTTTTTTGACAGTTAAAAAAGAAGGGTAGCTAAATCATGTCATGTTCACGGTTCAATTGTGAATCGCTTTCATAGTAATACCGCAGATCGAGGCTAGATGCGTCCGAACTCTCCTAAGCATCAAGATGCAGCCGCTATTTTATTGTAAAAATTTAATGGCAGTCTGTAGTTAAGACAACCCAACTGATTGATCAATCAACCTTCATTTTAAACCACCAAAGACGTCGAACGTCGATTTCTGCGCGGAAATCGACTCGCCATCTTCCTCGTCAATTCATAAAAATAACAATTTACAAATAAAATATATTTACATTAAAATAAACATAAAATCTCACAATTTCTACGCATAAATTATCGATTAAGTCAACCTCAGCAAACCTGCATCGACATTCATTAATGACGACCTATAAAAAGCCATATCTGTAAAATCCATAAAAATAATATGATAAGTTTATAAAAAATATACATAAAAATCAAAATTACGCAAAACCTACATCCACCCCTAAAAAATATTACATGCTTATAATTATGCTTCATCCATATCGATTCGCCAATGCATCACCCTTAACGACTAAGACTACACTCGATTTCCGCGCGGAAATCTCAACAAGTCATCTGTGACCTTGAGAGATAACCAATACAAGCGACATAAAGAATTAACTTGATTATTGAATGTAAATAAATTAAAGTGTAATGGCATCTCTGCGCGATTTCCGCGCGGAAATCGCTGTACAGCATATCCGCGAAGGAAATACTAATGGTTGCAAAAGTGGTGACTTTATTTAATCAAAAAGGCGGTTGCGGTAAAACGACCATGACTATGCAAATCGCAGGGACGCTTGCAATCTTGGGCCATAAAACATTAATAGTGGACATGGACGATCAAAATACCGCTACACGCTGGGCAAGCCAGGCGTCTGATGAAGCACCTTTTCCAGCAGCTTTAATGAATCTCGCCGCGATGGGTGGGAAAATGCATCGTGAAATTAAAAATCAACTTAATAATTATGATTTTATTTTTATCGATTGCCCCCCCGCAGCACTCTCGCCGGCACCATCCAGTGCAATGCTTATTTCTGATTTGGCAATTATTCCGATTGTTCCAGCCCCAGCCGATATGTGGGCGTCAGTTGCTGCAAAAAAACTGGCATTAACGGCGCAAGTGACTAATGAAGAATTAATTATTCGAGTTCTCCCAAATATGGTACAAAAAAATACCAATCTGGCAAGGGACACATTAGACGTATTAGCAGAGGACGAAGAAATTCCCGTGATGAAATCCCATGTCGGCTCAAGATCTGCGTTTAGAGAGTGTCAGCTAACTGGTTCAACCGTCCATAGTTTGTCGAAAACCAGTGTAGCAGCTCAGGAAATAGACGCTGTTGTCCATGAAGTACTGACGATATTAGGCATGGATTTGAAACAACGGAGTCCTAAATGAATGCTAAAACAGATCGAAAAGCACTGTTAAGATCCTCAATACAAAGTGAAGCAGTATCAGTTGAAAAGCGGTTTCCGGCAGCTGATATGAATAAACGGTATGCCAATGCAGAAGAAGTTTTGGAAGGGCGCCCACAAGGCCTTGTGGGGCCAGCTCACGATATTACCCCGCCAAATTTCCGCGCGGAAATCGAACCATCCAATAAGCAAAGAGTCGTTTTAAGAGTGCCGATTGATTACGCCCATGACAATCCCATGAATGCTAGGCAAATTTACGATGTCGATGTGGTCAAATCAATGGCTGCTTCGATCGCAACACGTGGACAACTAGTGCCGGCACCGGCAGTGATGCACCCCGGTAATTCAGGTCACGTCATATTGATTGATGGACATTACCGAAAACGGGCTCTCCTGGCTGCGGGCAGGAATGAAATCGAAGTTATTATTCATGAGGTAAGTAGCGAACTAGACATGTACCGCATGTCATACCTTATAAACGAAGAGCGAAATGGTCAGTCCCCTTTGGATAATGCACTAGCCTGGGAAAAATTATTGGAAGACGGCAAAGTAGCGGACGGAGCAGGTGTAGCGGAGCTAACCGGACTGTCGGCAAGTGCCGTTGCTAAGACATTGAGCCTCACAAAATTACCGGAAGCAGCTATAGCCAAGATACGAGAGAACCCGACAAAATTTGGCGTCGCAATCGGATACGAAGTCTATCGTTTTTCAAAGTTTATGGATGAACGCCCGCTATTAAGTCTCATGGACCGCATCGTAAGCGAAGATCTAAGTTCAAGAGCTCTAGAACAAATGCGAGCGAAGGTGGAAGAATCCAAACCACGCAAGAAAAACGAAGTTAGTCGGCAATATAAAATACTCACTGGCTCTCAGCAAATTGGCTTCATTAAAGAGTGGGACAGTGGAAAAGTTGTGTTCGAAGTGAACATGTTAACTCATCATGATCGGGCGGCTCTTGTCGAAGAACTAAAACGACGTTTTGAGTTATCCGATACGAAGCCTAGTGTGGACGCCAGCGATTCCTTATAACGATAAGGAAGGTGAGGACTTGCAGGAACCTAGTCCATTTCAAATACAGAGAATCTCTGCGCGTGATGTAAGCACTGAAAACGTTAAAACATCTCATGTAAAGTGGCAACTAAGCTGGTAATTACCCTTCGAAGTTAACTGTATGGTGAGCTTTTACAGGAAGTCATTATTATAAATGTGCAAGTACTCACTCCTGCGCTAGTTACTGTAAACAGGAGATAAAATATATCTTCACTATAAAATCTAGCACTATGGTGAGGCATTGCAGGAACCTGACAAGTAAGCAAGGTGAGCTTATGCAGGAACTGTGAAGCAAAAAGTAGCCGCAAAGATCGATAGGGAACCCTATATAGGCGACCAAGACACTATAAATAATAAAAATCATCATTAAGTGACCATTTCTAACTTGTATCGCCTTTATCTTATCAATAAGGCTTCTCAATGGTGAGCTTAAACAGGAACCAAGGAGAAAGAAAGCCTGTATCAAGTTGCGTTTCAGAAATCGGGGAAATTTTTTCTTTTTAGTCCCTCTTTTGTCTTTGAGAGAATTAAAGGTTAACACCTTAAAAACTATTAAAACAGTTAACGGTGCTCAAGAACACCACCTGGCGCGGCCCTCCGGGGTATAAGGTGAGTCATTGCAGGAAGAAAGGTGAGTTCTCGCAGGAAGAAAGGTGAGGTTTGGCGGGAACCAACAATAATTTCGGTGAGATTCTACGGGTAGAGAGGTGAGTGGATACAGGAACCAAAGTGAGACCTTACAGGAACCATTTATTTTGGTATGGTGAGCTTTAACAGGAAGGAAAAAACGAGAGGTTATCAATTTTCGGTCGAAATATAGGATAATTGTTCATTAAGGTGAGCTTGAGCAGGAACCTAATAACGAATCAAATAGGTAGTTGTAAGGTAAGGTGAGCTTTTACAGGAACCAACGATCGACGGTGAGCAAAAATATAAATTAGTATCCCCATACTATATGGTGATTGCAAAGTATTCACCTTTAGAGCATGATGGCATCAGACATTTATTGATGCTTGCAAAATGGAAGATAAAAAGCAATTAAACGGAGCGAAGCCGCGATCAGCCAAAGGCGGAGAACTTAAAGAGTTTAGGAAAACAAACGAGGCAATCGGCTTACGTGTATCGGAAGGTCGTTTATCTCTTTTGTCCAGAAAGCTTTTTAACGTTATGGTCTATCACGCTCAGAAGATGAAGGTGCCGGGCGAAAACGCCCCGATTGCAACAGAATCTGGGAAAAAATATTTTTGGGTGCCTCTCGCTGAGGTAGCGCGCGATGCAGCGTACGACAGTAATGACACTGAAAAACTTAAAATTCATCTGGAAGAATTGCAAAATATCAGAGTTCACATGGAAGATGGCATCCAGTGGACTTCTCAGCGTTTAGTCTCGGCCGTAACCTTGGTCAATCCCCTCGGTTTAAAGAAAAAAGGAGGCCAGCTGTGGTTTGGCTTTGCGTTTCCTCCTGAAGTAGAGACGCTGGTAATGAGTCCTGGTTCCTACACTAAATTAGCAATTTACTATCAAACGTTGTTGAGAAGTGGTGCGAGTTTGGCTTTGTATGAAATTTGTCGGCGCTACTTGACCAACCCTTCCAAACTGACTAATCGGCAAGAATGGCAGTGGTGGTATGGTGCTCTGACTGGAAATCCTATTACAGACGCGATCCCGCAATATAAATATTTCAAACGCGATGTGTTGAAAACGTCGATTGCTGAAATCAACCTTGTTACGGACATCAATGTCGAAATGATTGAGCATACTCAGGGACGTAAAGTTGTTGGGATCCAATTTAAAGTGCTCCAGGCGAAGCAAACTACTTTGAATTTTCCAGCACCTCCGGTAATTGACGGAGCGTTGTTGGCACGAGTAATGGCATTGGGTATTGGACAAGAAGAAGCTTCTAATATTTTAGCAACTACTGATGATGCGAAACTGGACGCCAACCTCGCTTTGGTTGAGGAACGCGTTAGTAGTACCAGTAAATCAAAAATAGAATCCCCTGCGGCCTATTTCAAAAAAGCGTTGCAAAATGGTTATGCGGCACCAGACCTGATCATCAAAAAATCAATCGCTAAGCGAGAAAAAGAGCAAGTAGATTTAGAAACGCCGGAAGGATTAGAGGGAAGGTATCTGGCGTCAAGAGCTAAAGAAGCTTATTCACTTTATCTGGAGATGACAGATGAGGAGCAAGTTCACTGGCTGACGACATTTAAGAACGGAAGAAAAAAAACGCGCCATGAAAAAGCTGACAATTTAGGATCTGCCATTTTCAGAAATGAGTTTACTCACTGGTTTGCACAACAACAATGGCAAGATCCAGCTTCTAACGAACTCATCAAATTTGCTATTGCCAATCCCAAGTCAATTGCAAGAGAGTAACCCCATTAAGCCAAAATCCGATATATCAAAGTGAGTACGAAAGAAATAATGCAATTAACCATCCAGTAATTTAAGAAATGCTGTTCTTTCTATTTGTTAGGTGAGGAATTTGTTTTGCAGGCTTAGCGATTCAAGTTCGTTAGAAATTTATGTATCGATTACCTTATTAATTTCGTGCTAAAAATTTTTTTCCTCGATGGTTAATTGCATTTTCCAGATGTGTTTTGAAAATAATATACGGTATTCTTTAAATAATATTTGCAAAAACTCATGAAAAATGAAAATGTTATGCTTATTCGCCACGACCTTAAAATAGAGCTATGAATTCTTCATTGCATGCGCAGCATTTGTGGCGTACTGATCCAGACCTGGCTTTCGCTACTTTTCTGACGCAATCAGAGTTTCAGTTGCTCAGCAGGCGAAAACCTCAAGAAAAGGAATCCAACGCGGATCACTTTCCTAACCCTATTCGCAATAGCTCGATTATTGTTTATCGCGCTATGTGGGCTAAATACCTCCGTTGGTTGTCTGCGCACAGACTAAACTTGTTTGAGGTCAACAGCCTTCTTTTGCGCGAATTTCTTGATCAGCGAGACGAAAAGGGAAGGGTAGAGCGTTCAAGTTTGATCAAACTACGATATCTGCGACTATTTGAAAGGGTATATGCGCACCTTCAAGTAGACGTTAATCCGGCACGCAGCGCCATGTTCGATTCCTGGAAAAAGGACATGCCTTCAGCAATGGGCCAAGATGATGACAAAGTCGTATTGACTGATGAGCAGCAAAGTGCCTTCATGCAAGCGCTCCCTGCGCCAGAAAACTGGAAACGGCGGCGTGATCGTGCGATGCAGGCGATCATGCTGGGTGCCGGATTAAAGGTTTCCGAGGCTATTAACTTGCGGGTGAACCAAATAGGTGAGGTGGAAACTAAAGAAATTCCAATTACGATTACTGCCGTGACAGGCGGCACCAATAGGGAGCACCGGGCTATGCTGCGCGCATTCGCCGTAGCAGAAGTTTTGAACTGGTTAGGTGAGCGTCACCAGTTGGGAATAGCTGGCACCGTAGTGTTTCCAGCTAGCTTACAAGGGGGCATGTTAAATCCAGCCACCGTCTATCGCAATGTTAAAAAAACCTTTGCTGCGGCCAATATCGATGTCATGCGTAAGGGCGGCCGCACCCTTAGAAATGCCTATGCTATTCGCGAATTGAAAACCGAAGCGATTGAACGAGTGGGGGAGTTATTGGGTCATAGACAGCGGCGTTCTACAGAATACTATGTTCTACAGACTACGTCCGATCCCAAGCCAGATGGGACCTGACTGAGAGATGAGTCTCGTGTTACTTTGTCACTGGACTTAAGAGTCAGCTGAATGGCAAGAGCGGAAACAAGCATCAATTCACTTACCGTATCTGAGTGCGACGGTCTGTAAAAGTAGGCAAGTCCTCGAAAAAATTTAACTATTCCCGAAAAATCTTCATTTTTGAGGAAAATTTTCCTTTTTTTTCGAAAAATCCTCACTTTCCAGAGGCGGCTCCTTTACTTTTCTAGTTTCGAACGCTTGGCTAACTACTTCTTCAATATGGTTTAGCACATGATCAGGAATGTACTGATACTGTTTCCTCCGCTTAGCTGAGAGTGAACCCTTGTTAGACTGAATCATCCTTATGAGAACAGAGAGATCCTTCTGCGGCAGGTCCAGCTCAGTGTTGAGTTTCGAAAAACACAGATCATAGCCCTGCAACCAGGCGAGCTCACGTGGAATTTCCTCACGAACAGCCTGTTTAATCATGGCATAGAGAAACATCACCTCCCCGTCTGCGTAAAAGAAGCGGTAGGAACGGCTTCCTGCTGCGCGTAGAATAATGGGATCGATATCGCCACGACGATAATTCCAAAGTGCCGTCACAGGACCGGAAAAGGCGCTCAGGACAGTGTGATACGCCGGGATATTTTGCTCAATCACGGCGGATACCGGGATGACGATCTCTGGGCCCATGAACCTCGAGCGTGCCAGCACATGCTGAATAATGAAACGATGCAGGCGCCCATTGCCATCCAGAAAGGGATGCAGATAGATAAAGCCGAAAGCAGCGCAGGCGGCCTTGACAAGCACGTCGGTACAACGTACTTCATCGTTGATGAAGGCTTCCCAGCCATGCATGGCGCGGGGTAGATCCTCAATGGGAGTCGGAATGAACGGGATGCGCCCAGAGCTGTCTTCCAGCCAGTTCTGCTTGGTACGATAAGATTTTTCCTGACTATAGACGTCACGCACGATGACGTTTTGCAGATTCACCAGCCAATCTTCCGTTACCGAGCCGGGCTCTCCTGCGCGCTTCAAAAGCTGCACGAACCGCTCCTGTTTGTTGAAACTCGGCGTCTCTGATTCGATGGCATAGCTTCCGCGGGTTTCTGACAAATACAAGTAGTCCAGTGCTCGGCGGTAGAGTTCTGGATCATCGACTGCGTTGAGAGTTTTCTGCGCTTCCTGTAGTAAGTACGGTAACGATGGGTCATGCGGAATGGCGGCGCGGCGCACTATTGGGCAAAAGTCGGGCGTGCCTAGTGCGTTGTTGGACACTCGGAAATTCGGCGCACGTGTAGGTTGCGTAGCGGTGTAATAAATATCTTCAGGAAAAAGGTCGACATAGCGCCCCTGGACTGCCACGTCAGCATTCAATACTTTGCCGGTTAACCACTCCCATAAGAAACAGGCCCGCCGGATATGTTCGCCCGTGGGCGTTGCTCGCAGTCGGGTAATTAAATCCCCCGGAGGAAGGTGCTCAAAAACTGCGTCGATGACTTCTAAATTAACGCCCTCGTGACGCAACGCAAATTCCAAATGCCCCACAAGCGTATCGTCGACGGTCACCCCGCTCGGAAACAAGATGCGGGTGTTGCTATCGACGCGACGGTTTACCGAGGAACTAGCAAAGGCTGGCTTTACCAGGGGTAACACGTTGAGTTTTAGCACCTCGACGAGGTTGTTATAGCCGATTGGAATCATTGATTATCGAATTCCTTTAACTTTTATCGAAAAATTATAACTTTTAGGCTTATATGATAATTTTTATCGAAAAATTATAACAAAGATTATTGCGCAGAGAGTCAAGATATTATCTCTTCTCTAATAATATTTCCTTTGGTAACAAGAATTATTGGATAAGTTAGTACACCCGCAATATGGGGGCGTGATTACGCAAGTTACCTCCCTATGATGCTGAAACCAGCGGCGGTCTAATGACCGCTATATAGGTGGCCATCAAGCTAAGGGCGGCCCTTGGCGGCGTGATTTACGATCCGGTGGGATAGTCGAATCGGTTTGCATTAGCTGTCGTTCTGCTGTTTGGATCCCATTTTCGCGACCATCGCTAGACGTGATACATCCATTGGCTCGTGAGTAGCTGACTGTAGTAAAAGTCCGGTAAAGACTGTGTGCGGTCATTGCGCTTCGATAAGAGATCAACCAGTTCTATGCAAATGTGTTTTCATCTGCATTTGAACGAATGGCAGCTTAGGATGGTGGATCGGCCGTTGACGGAGATTATTCAACGAATGGTTGGTTTTGAAGAGCTTGACAGGCAGATCTCGACCCAAAAAAGTCATCCCAGCTTTTCTTGCCAAGGGCGGCAATGCAGGGCGGATTCAACCAGTCGATGCAACACGTTTAAAACGTGTAGATATCTGCAATATACAGACAAGAGGGATGTTGCAAATGAAGCAATGATCACAATCTGTCGAGGCTGCGTAAAAACGCAGAATCACTTTCCTCAAAATCAATCGTGTATTAAGTCGAATTCTTACTCGTTCGCTTTCCGGTACATTATTCACCCAGCAGATACAACATACTGTCACTTTTACTTTATGCGACGGCTATTTTTCTCATATGCGATGTGATGTACATATAGCAAGTGTGCGCATCTTCAGCCAGTTCGACAAAGCTAATAGTGCGCTTTTGCCATTGCTGGAAATCTGATTTATTTCCCCCCTGCATCAAGTCCCTAAAATCCATACTCCAATCAATAAAGATACGGCGCGGCGCCCGACCTTCAATGACGGTGAGCACATCGCTATGACGCGAGTCACTCTTTATTTTTTCCATTAGGCCTTCTAGGACTTCCTGTTTGCCTTCCAGCATTTGCATAAAATAGCCATCTTGATAAAGCAGGCAGCCCGTGATGCCGTTCGTACGATTGTACGAACTCGACTGCTTCAATATTGCATCAAGCGCTAACCCCGGCATCGGCGCGGTAGCAGTGCTGACATAAATCAAAAATTCCAAGGGCGCTGCTGCAACTGAGGCACCATCCCGAATTTCACGCGCCACAGCGTCGACAAAAAGCGCTTCCGGCAACGGACGATGAAAACGATAACCCTGAATGAAATCACAACCCTGGGCACATAATTCAATTTGCTGATCCATAGTTTCCACTCCTTCAGCGACCAGCTTCAAGCCCAAAGTGTGGCCCAAGCCAATCACGGCGCGGATCACGGCCCGGCTTTCCGGATTCTTGTCGATGTCGTCGATTAATGCTTTATCGATCTTTAATACATTGACCGGCAAGCGTGTCAATTGCGCCAGCGATGAATAGCCGGTACCAAAATCATCGATGGCCACGCGCAAGCCAAGGTCAGCAAGGCCGCGCAAGATCAGTAAATTTTTTTCAATATCGGCCATCAGCGCCGTCTCGGTAATTTCCAGTAATAGACGTGCTGGGTCCGCTCCCGTGATCCGGAGCGCCAGCGCAAACACGTCGACCAGCGCCTCATCGTTCAATTGTCTGGTAGACACATTTACTGACACATACGGCGCTTGTTCACCCCAGCGACCACGCCAATCGACTTCGGCCCGGCATGCTTGCATAAAAACCCAGGAGCCGATTTCAATGATGGCTCCCGTCATCTCGGCGATAGGAATAAAGACGGCTGGAGAGATAGGACCTTGAGGAGGATTCCAGCGTAAAAGTAATTCGGCGCCGACGATGCGCCCACTATCGGCGAC
Organism: Glaciimonas sp. GNP009; assembly: GCF_054343755.1. NCBI lineage: Bacteria > Pseudomonadati > Pseudomonadota > Betaproteobacteria > Burkholderiales > Oxalobacteraceae > Glaciimonas > Glaciimonas sp. GNP009. The sequence goes on along the minus strand of NZ_JBTGUV010000001.1, from coordinate 105,588 downwards.
GACGATCGGCTGAAAGTGAGGTGAAAATTCATTGCGCGCCAAGGCAGTGGACAAAGCGCTGGCGATCCTCATGCGTTGCTGGGCCTGCTCTTGAACTTGCTCGCTAAAAAACTGCCAGTTGCTGTGCCCCTGTTCCTTGGCCACTTTCATCGCTGCATCGGCATGACGCAACATGTCGATTGCCGTCTGGGCGCCATCGCTATCAATGGCGATACCCACGCTCGCTGTAACCGATAGCGTCAATCCAGCGATAAAAACCGGTTGACACAATGTGTCATTGATACGTTGCGCCAAGATCGCCATCGTAGCGGCTTGCCCGGCTTGCTCGCACAGGATCAGGTATTCACGGTCGCTCAGCCTTACGGCGCTCTCGCCTTTTCGAATTTCCCCGTGCAGGCGACAGACGATAGTCTCCAGCAACAGATTTCCGATTTCCTGACCGTGAGTCTCGCTGACCAGCTGGATGCCATCAATATCGATGTGCAACAATATCACGCTCGATTTAGTGCGGCGTGACCGGTGCAAGGCGCAGTCGATGCGTTCTCGGATTGAGCTAAGGTTGGACAGGCTAGTCGAGGCGTCGTATTTGTCCCACTGACGCGCTAGTGCGAGTTCTTTAATGACAGTCTCCTGCATGGGCGCCGTTACGCACACAAGTGTTGTTGATTTTGCCATTGCTCTAAGATTTAAAATTAGTGAAATTGACAATATCGTAGAATTTAATTATTACCTTATAGTAACTGTTTAAAAGCAACGCTTGTATTTTTAAAATAGTCATTTTGGCATTATTCCTCGATAACTTATTGCCACGCATCAGCATGCTCGAGATTGCAGCATGGTGAACGTATATTCCACCATCTCGTACGCAGCGCGCAGCATTTCCTGCCAAGGACGTTGCTGGTCGCTTCGCAGCAGGAATGGAAGCTAGTCTCTTTGGCGCCAGCAGAAATAACGCTTCAATTGATATGAATGGCAATTTTTCTTCTATTTTTATGATTGTTGCCTATTCCACAGCACTCGCGCATCAATACCGTAACTTTATCAATCGAGAACAATCAGCTTTGGCGTACAATTTTTCCCGTTTCGTGAGCTGCCCCTAAAGCGGCGAATGGCCGTAAAGCACCCTTGAGCAGCATCCCGAAATCCTATATGAGGAAACCGAATACAACTAGTCATTAATGGCCGCCTCATTGATGACCAGCGACAGCAATCGCTGCATTACAGCCGTTCAGGACGCTTTGAAAAACTCTTAAAGCACTAGCTTTTAAAGATTTTTAGATCGTCTTCGCCTGTGCGGTAGCTGACGCTATTATTTCATCATGTCGTTCATGGTCTGTCTTATGCAAATAACGAGCGGTCGTAGAAATATCCGCATGTCCGGCAGTGTCTTGCAGCGTCTTTAACTGCACACCATTATTGGCGTGATTCGTCAGCATACTATGTCGCAACCAATGCGCCGACGCAGCTCTCAGCGCTTCAGCGGTATCGCGATCTCCGTCCTCTTCCGCGACACCGGCCGCCTCAGCAAAAATCGCCTTCAAAGCATTTCCCGCAGTTTCGTTCGTCACCCCTGACCCGTCCTTGCGCCGGCTCGACAACACCATTGGCGTAGCGTCCGCGCGGTGCGTGTGAGACATCAGCCCAAAAGTAACGCGGTACGCTCTAAATACCTCCAGTAGTACAGGCGTCACTGGCAGACGTCGCAGTTTGCTACCCTTACCAACGACATCGAGCCACCAGCGCCCGTCACCTTCGGTGTATAGCGAGCCCATGGTCGCCCCGACGATTTCCGAGAGCCTGGCACCGGTTGATGCGTACGCTACCAATAGGAAGCGATCCCGGGCCTGACGTTTGATTTCCAACCCGGATACCGCCATTCGGGCAGCAATCGTCGCCAGCGCGAGTGCAATGGCTTCCTGAGTCAGATACCGGGTGATCCGCGCGCCAGCCTGCGCTTTCACATTTTTGACCAATGCACCAGGATCGCGTCGTAAATAGCCGGTTTGCTCAGCGTAAGCCAGCAACCCTTTCACGGCGACCAGTGCCTGGCGACGCGACCCATCAGAAAGTGGTCCGGAAAAAGGGCGGTACCGCGCATCACTGCGCGGCCAGCGAGTGGTAGATACCCATTCAGGAGGAGGACACTTCAAAAATTCCTTGTAGGCGCTCAGCTCAGCGACGCGTAACGCACGCAGGGGCTTGCCGGCTTCGACACGACACCAGGTTAAAAAACGGAACAGTTCTTTCTGGGAATTGGCCAGGCTTGTAGCCGACAGCTCGCCACGGCCCAGGAATTCTTTGGCGATTTCTGCATCGGTGCGGGCCGCGGTGATCGCGTCATCTGCCGGTCCGTGGAACATGTTGCTTTTTTCCTGCGGGTCATCAAACACTGTCGAAGCCAGTGCTGGCGCGGGTGTCAGATCGATTAGGCTAAATATAATCATTATTGTTCCACGCCATTCGGATAGTTACGTCAGCAATATACCACGCCACCAGTAAAATTCGACAATATATAACATAATGTCGAATGAGGTGGGATTTACGTAAAAATAATTACTTAATTATGACGTAATAATATTGACATAAAGCAGGATATTGGGCATAATGTAGTTGTTGGCACCTCTAATCTGATTTCCCCGTCTCTGGAGAGCGAAAATGCATGCTTTTATCCTGATCGTTGCGACGTACCTGGGTGGATCTTCCTGGGGTCCACAAATCTCAATGCAGCAATTTTCCAACGCAGCGGCGTGCGAAAATGGCAAGGTTGCCGTCATGGCCATGGTCGAAGATTTGAACAAAACAAATTTGTTGGGTGGACAAGCGCATTTTCGCGACATCGCTTCCGCGCGCTGCGTACCATCGTCGAAATAAAGGAATCATGATGAGCGACCGCCGAACCCTTACCTATTCTGCATGCGACGCCATCGCGGCCGCCGGCAGGAAACCCTCGATTTCGAGCGTCCGCGAATGGACTCTGTCGACCCATGGCAAAAAACAGGGCTCTGACACGGATGTCCAGGGCGATATCAATGCCTGGTTCAAAGAGCTGCTCGCTTTAAAGCAGGAAAAACTGGTTGTATCCGGTTTGCCAGATGAAGTCGCGGCCCTGGCCCGCGCGATGTGGATCAAAGCTAACGAATCGGCAGCAGAGAACATGAGCACGGAACGCGCAGAAAATAATCTGCTTGTATCCGCAGCTGAAGCAAAAGAAAGATTGGCAGACGAAAAGATCGCCGAAGCGAATCAGCGCACCGAACAAGTTGAACATGAATTCGACGTCGCCCGCGAAGCGATCCGGCGTCTTGAAGAGTCGCTGACTGAGATGCGCAGCACCGCAGCTGCGATCGAAGAGCGTCACGCTGGCCAGCTGCTCGCGCGTGACGAACGCATCACCGCCCTGACAACCGATTTCGCACGTAAAGAAGCTGAGTATGCATCCCGCATCACTGAGCTCGACGGCGTGCGTAAGCATGCTTTGCTGCAGATCGATGAAGCCCGCGTTGAGTCGCGACACTGGAAAGCAGAGTTCGATCGAGTTGATATAGAAAACAAAACTAGTGTTGTAACGTATCGTCAACGATCGTCTGCGCTCGATGCAGAGCTTGCCGGCGTTCGGGGGCGCCTCGGTGCTGTTGAAGAGTCTTTGGCAGCCTCGCAGCAGCGCTGCGCGCTATTGGAAGCCGCTGCTTCTATGGCCGTGCGGCCGGCGAATGAGACGACTTCAGCTGTATCGCTCAAAATGCGCTCGGGCAGGCTAATTAAACGTCGGTAATCGGATGGTGTATAGATTCGTAGTTCTCTATCATTTTCACCAGCGCTTCAAAGTGATCGCCCGAAGGTGATCCTGGGGGCGGCTCATTATCGAAATAATGTTCGACTTTACGCAACGCAGATTCGTATTCAGCTACTGTATATATCTGATTGATGTTCATTGTGTTCTCGTTTTATACAGTTAGTTCGATTATATCATCTCAGCTAGCAGATCTGAAACAAAGGATAAGTTGCCACCGCCGCAGCGGTGTCGTCCGAGGGCTGATTAAACGCCGCTAGTGCCTTCCGGAAAAAGGGCACTGATTACGCAGTGACAGTTATAACAACATTTGTATAAAAGAGGTTAGCCTAATGCACGCCCCCCTGCAATCATCGCTCGAAGCAGAACAGCCTAAGGTCGCCCTGAAAGTAGCTGCCCGGTCAGTTCTTAATCTTGACGTGAAAAAACTTCGCGACACCGCCAGCGAGGGACTTATTATCGATTGCCGGGAAATTCGTCTCGTTCAAAATGGAACGGATACTCCCCGAAAGTGGCTTTGCGCAGGTTCAATTGAGGTGGATTTCCGGAAAGGGATCACTACACGGTTGGTTATATTCGGCGAAGACAAGCCCATCCGAACTGTTTGGGACCAATTATTGGAGGCGAGCAAAGTGAAGTCAGGAGAAGTTTTTCCTGCCAGCAGCTATTTCACACTTACCGCCATTGACGTCGATGGAAACGAATGGAGCAACCCTATAGTCCAAGTGACGGAACAGCCTTCCGAAAGCTGCACCGTTGTTACCGTCGAATGCAACTGGATACGATGCGTTTCGACTTCGACGGAAAACACCGACTCGGTACACATGCTGTTTTTAGAAGATCTCGATTTCCCACTCAATTCAATGAAAAGCAATGAGACTAAGAGCGCGGGCGGAAGCAGCTCGCATTTTGATCGCTCTGGCTCACAAGGAGAGATCGATAATGCCATTGTTCTTTATAACAAAGCGAATGCACCTGAGCACTTTTGCGAACTCATTGTAAAGGCTAAATCCAACACCGCTTTCCCACTAAATTATTCTGCCAAGCTTGTTGAGGCCGTTCGTTTCATGACCGCCAGCCAAAAATCATTTGCTGTCAGTGATTGCACTTTTGGGATTGTACGAACCATGGAGTTCGCTAAAGCACCACCAGCGCAAAACGGACTATTTCCGCCACCCCTAGATGCCCGTCCTAACGAATCCGATGACTTTTATCGACTCCTGAACGCCTATCTAGCAAATGCTCTTGCTACCTCAACAGGCGATAATTTTTCTCCAATTTCATCCAAGTTATACCGACTATATAATCTGAAGGAAGTTTCTTTGGATGCCATCGCACTTCTTGTAAGCGTAACGGTTGAAGGTTTGACCCAAGATAGTTTCCCAAGTCTTGGTGCCGCGTCTCCAACACAATTGGCTGATATAGATAAACTTCTTGCGGCAATTAGGGGGGCGAACGTTTCCGATAAATCCCGGGAACGCGCGCTTGGTACAGTGGGTGGCATGAAAAGCAGTCGCGCAGCCGATAAGCTCTATGCATTGGAAAAATTCGGGAAAATAACTTCCGGAGAAATCCAGGCGTGGAAATCTCTACGAGACCGTGCGGCTCATGGAAACATGCATACGCAACCAAGTGAATTTCAAAAATTGCTTGATGATGTGTATCAAGCCAGCACCCTATTAAACAAATTGACGCTATTGGCAATTGGGTATGATGGGAGATTTACTGATTACAGTAAAAAAGGCTGGCCTATTCGTGATTCAGTGTCCCTACCCGCGGCACCTTTGAGCACATGATGGGCTCTTGAGTCTAGTGGATAGCAAAATTGCAGTTAAAATCGGAGGCAGCCGATAAGGCAAATCCGGTGTTTGTCAACGGAGTTGGTAAGATTTGAATTAAATCGTGTTTATTAAAACAATACAGAGAAAATTAATCATGCGAATGCAATTGACGGCCATTTTACTTGCGACTTTGTTGCTCCCTGAGCTATCGCATGCAGCTAAAAAAAATCAAAATCCTACAGCTTTCGAATCTCAAGGCTTTAACGATGAAGTTGATAAATTTCCAGAAAATTATCAGGGTACGAATGTAGGTTTAATGTTACCGATTTTGAAGAAAATTAGTGATACTGCTGAAAGATCAGAATTTGAGACTACTAATACATATAACGATCGACTTGTGAAGATCACACACGCGCCCTTATATGGATCAGTATCTACGGACTCTAATGTGGCTATCGTACTCAACATCAAAGAATATGGCATTCAATACGATGCAGATTCACAGTCTGTTCGCGTTAGAGTTGATCCTGCAGGAGTCGCGACAAAATTATTTTCCCTGAGAAGTGAATCCGCTTCGAATGGCACCTACATTGGCGCAAATGGTTTTAATAGAAAAATAATTGTAGATAAAATAAAAAGATGGGATACAAATATTTCAATGCAAGGTGTTGACCGATACAGATCAACAACACTTGAATTTCCTTATGTGAAAATTCAGCATATTGATAATATCAATGAATGTAAAAATGCTTGTGAATCAATGGCCGTTATGTATGCCCAGAAAGCAAAAAAGAACGTTAGAGTATTAGTCGTTGGAAAGTTGGCATTTCCATATTTTGATGAGGGATGTTTAAGAGAGACCCCGACAATTGACTCACCCTACGATGTTCAGAGGTGTTCAAAAAATATCAGAATTGAACCTACTTCCTTTTGGATTTTCAATCAGCAAGACGGTACGATTTATGCAAAATTTCCAATAGATGATATTTTGGTTAATAACGATATTAGTTTGAGACGCAAATAATTCAATAAACTGTATTGGCATAGTTACTATGACTCAAGAAAAAATATGCGCTCGCGTTACATTAAACGACGAGAGTGTGCTGCGCGCAGATCTGAGTACAGGCGAATCAGAAACGGGCGAAGTCGAAGTCATCGTAAATTTTTTGTTGCGGCAAGGGGTGCCACCAGAAAATGTCCTTTTTCCGGATTGGCGTGACGGTGATCAAGCGCCGACTGGTGGGCAAAAAATTGCAATTATGCACCAGCTTCGCTCGCGATGAAATTGAACTAAAATCACAGTAAAAATATCTGCAAAAGCTTTGCTAATGACGAAGCATGTACATAAAAATCAACCCTAGCCCCAGGGCCCCCCCAAAGCCGTGACTGCAGCGCGCTTACCTTTAATTCGAGCTTAGACAAACTGTCAATAATTGCTTGTGTATCTTTCGATTGCTGATAACCCGAATCAGCTTCCGGAGATGAGATTGAATTTTCAAAGCTGACTCGCTGGACATAAAGCATAACTCCGTTTGCAGATTCAATTGGTTCGATATCTAACACTGTGCAGTTGTCGTCTTTATGACTGAATACTGGACTAATTATTAAGTCTAAGTGGCTTAGTGACAAAACATCTTGAAAATCAGAAGGTTTAAGCTTAATTCTGCCCCTCAGATTGTTGTTGCCATTAAATACTTCAAACCATCCAATCCGTGGCTCGCCGTTCGGTGCGAGTTCATAATTTTCATCCTCAAAATCGATACCAAAAAATACTTTTGCTCCTTCGTCAATAATTTTGGGAACACCGGATTCGTAAAGATATTTGTCAATCAATACATCACCGTAAAACTCTATTGATTTACTGTCACGTCGCATCGTACCGTGCATGCCCTTGTTAACACATATTGATTCAGCTTTTACTCGCAAAGTCATTCCATGCTTTGATATTGAAAACTCCTACATATATTTATTGTTCAATCGTTCTCTAGCAGCTCTTCTTCTTGTCATATTCAACACACGTAAGTGCGTACATTTTATCGATATTATCCAAAAAAACATCCCGACCCTTCATGAGCTGAACTATAGTCAATTCGGACTGCTCTTCGGGGCTGACATTCAAAATCTCTGGCGTGACTGACAGTCCATTTATAGAAAACGAAATATCACAGAATTGATCGTCGTCAAGCCGTTTTGAGCCGATCCAGTAGCAAACACCGATGCTTTTTGGCTGGCCAGTATTTGTATAAAGCATTTCAAATCCTGCAGATTTAAATTCCTTTGGACGCAATTTTTCTACATGCTGAATCACCTGAACGACAGTCGCTCCATCCTTTGTTTTAAGATTTTTAGCGGCATCGATAAGCATTTTTTCAGCAGTCGGGTCCATTGTCTGTGCTTTGAATACCGTAGTGGCAACTGCTACCGGTGGAGCAACCCTGGGGGCTTCATCATGTTTTGAACATGATGCAACTGAAGCAAGAATTGCTAAAAAAGCAATTTAAAGAAAAAGTTGGTGGTTGAATCAATAAATTTCATAATGAAAATCTTCTTTTTGAGTATTAACGCAGAGGAAAAACTGGGAAAGACTTGCGAACAAATATAGCAAATTAGAAATACTTTCATCATAGTAATAGATGTCAAGTAATTATGTGTTTAAAATTGAATTGATGTGAATCAGATCATTTCTTAATCGAGTATTAATGACGATTCCGGTATTTTTAAAAACGTCGAAATGGTAAAATGGTTGCTGTCTGATATCACTATTTTGAGAGTATAAAATGCTGACAAAAGAACTGAAACTGCAGGTTTTTCAGAGCTTACGCTCTGAAAATTATCGTGCAAGCCTTCGCCTGGAAGGACTTGAACCTAAGCCGCTAACTAAGCTTATAACGAAGCCTAAAGCCACGGCCAAAAAAACAAAGCATGACTGATAAATACGGCGACGGCGGCGACAATCAGTATTGCTACCCTGAATCTGATGTACTTATAAATAAGCTTGGTCTCATTGAGCAAGACGCCCTAGATACAGCTGAAATTGCGCTAACTCAAGCTCGCGTTGAGCAGTACGAGCCTAACTTCGATGATATTTCTTTAGACGGCTTATGTGCTATTCACCGCTACGTGTTCCAAGATGTTTACGACTGGGCCGGCGAACTCAGGTTAGTCGATATCAGCAAAGGCAATACCAGATTCGCGAACGTCAATCGCATTGAACCAGAAGCTAAAAAGCTTTTTCAGCAACTAAAACAAGAAAATTTCTTGGTCGATTTACCACGAGAAAAATTCGTAGAGCGATTAGCGCACTACTACTGTGAGCTGAACGTCCTGCATCCGTTTCGTGACGGCAATGGCCGCTCGCAGCGACTGATGTTCGAAATCATCAGTATCAATGCCGGCTTTGCCATCCGCTGGCAATCAATTGAACGTCAAGAGTGGATCGATGCAAATATCGCGGCCTATAATTGTCAGCTAGATCGGCTGATAAACATCATTGATCGTTCAATAACATCAATTCTTGAGACTTAAATCATTTGCATAAACGAGTGTTAAACACTAATATATGCAAATGATTCAAGCAACCCTTTCATCCCGCTTATCTTCTACCGTTCAGCGCAAAGTCAACGCCGCGCAGCGATTTGTAGTTGCTTGCCAGTCTGTAGGGAAAATATCATTCACGCTGTCAGAGCTGACTGAAGAATCGGGCCTGTCACCAATCGCCGCAGCAGCTCAGCTCAAGCGTCTGAGCCAGGTTGTCCGTGTTTCGCCCCGTGCCGACTTTTTTCTAATTCTCAGCCCTGAACAGCTAGCCATGGGTGCGCCCCCGGCCTCGTGGTGGCTACATGAGTACTTCCAGCAGCAAAAAAACCCCTACTATCTTGCGCTTCTGTCCGCTGCAGCCGAATATGGATCCTCCCATCAGGTCGTCCAAGTCGTTCAGGTCATGACGGACAAGCCAATGAGAGAGCTAAAGATTGGCCGAATTCGCGTGCAGTTCTTCGTCAAAAAGCATGCTGAAAAATCGCCCACGACCAGATTACCGAATGCTTTTTCCCCCTTAAACGTCAGCACACCAGAGGTTACCGCTCTCGATCTAATCCGCTATGCATACCGCATTGGGGGCATCGGCCGCGCGACGCAAGCGATAAGCGGTTTGGTTTCGCAGTTTTCTAAAAAGGGTCTCCGGCAGGCGCTTCAAACAGAGGTTGAAACCTCTACGATTCAGCGCCTAGGCTTCATTCTCGAAATCCTTGCCCAACTTGAGCTGTCCAAGATAGTCGAAGAATTTCTACCAAAAAAATTGAACCGAGTAATGCTCGAACACCATAAAATTGCCGCTACCGAAACGACATTACCGTTATCAGCAAAATGGTCTGTCGTTATCAATGCCGATATAACCGAACTCTCATGACACCAATCACCCGTCAAGACATACTCCAACACCAGCAGCAAGTGCCCTGGCCAGTGCTTTACCAGGTAGAGCAAGACCTTTTACTTTGCCGTCAATCAAAGTAAAACTACCAACAACTCACAATCCATAAGTCATTGAATTTGCAGCAATTGCGCTGTATTAGCGGTGTTTTGTTTGTACTTTTGCTTCGGCGATGTGCGAAGTAAAGTTGATACATCCTTGAAATACGAAGTAAAACTGCTAAATTGTAAAAAAATAGGCGGAGACCCGCATGATGCCTAGCTTTTTACAGCCACGTTTCACTTTTCCGATCGATAGCGCTCGCCCAAAAGGCGCGCCGCATTTCGAGGTGTGGGCGCCCAAACTCAGGCGTCGCCTGACGCTGTTTGACCAGTTGCATGTGCGACTTTTTACCTTACTCGAAAGCAATCCATGGGTGTCCACCTATTGCGAACGTCCGGCATATTCGGACCGCAACGACGACAAGTAACTCATCAATTTTTGGGTGAAGGCCGGACGACGAGAAGTGTTTTGGATTGTCGTTGCTGAATCCGGTACGCACAGTCCCCATGTCTTGATTCCAGACCAGCATATAAGCCTGCGCTATATTCACGCCCGGCATCTGGTGTCGCACGCGCTCTGGATTGAGAACTGGCTGCGTATCCTGCCCTACCTTTCTGCCAATTCGGCATTTGTCAGCAACCAATTACTGACGGATATCGCGCAGGCCGCTGCGGCTGGTCCGACGCTTGGTGATATCGAACGCGATTTTCAGCCAAACGATATTGTGCTGATTCGGACTGCTGTGTTTATGCTGTTGCATACAGGGCGGCTAAAAGCAGATAGCTTGCGTCGGCAGCCGCTGGGTCCCTTGATCAGATTGATGGGGAAACTGAGATGACGCGCCTGCGTCGTGTCATCGCTGCGGATCGGGCGGATTGCAGCACCTGGCCGAGCGTCGCATGGCCCGCTTTGCCCGTTGCCCAACAGCAGATATTCAGGGCGCGGGAGGATGCGGTGCTGCGCTATTGTCGGCGTGAGCCTTTGCGCGCCATTGAGGCCGCGACAGGCATCACTTACAGTTCGATACGACGGCTTTACGAACGCTGTCTGCAGATGCATGCTGATGGTCGGTTGCAGGGCTGGCGTGCGCTGATCCCGTTCGAACACGTTAAATCCTATCGACGCTCAGCAAAGGTTGTGCGGTCTGGCCGTGGCGGAAAGGCCGGTGCGTTTACCCTCTTGCTGGAACGCTATCCAGAGCTCGAAACGTTGATCGTCAACGAACTGTTGCACCACCATGTGGTGGTGCAGGAGGGATCTGCGGGGCTGGTCGTTTGCGGACTGAGTGCGCTGCATAAACACTTTCGACAATGCTGCCTGGACCTAGGATTGACTGAACGCGACTACCCGTTGGTGCAGATTGAACAAGGGATTCGGAGTTTGGCGACGGCGGTCAAACAGATCGCAACCCGGACGTTTGACACTGCTGCACGCGCGGCATTAACCCGTAAGCGTTCCGGCGGGGTGCGGCCGGACAACGAAGGTTTGCCATTGGTGGCGACACTTCCCTACGATGCAGTCGAATTCGATGGCCATCGGGTGGACGTGCGTCTGCGGGTTGTTTTTGAGCGCGCCGCCGGGGTGGAAGAATCCTTTGAAATCGACCGGGTCTGGCTGCTCACCATCATTGATGTATGTAGTCGGGCCATACTCGGTTATCACATCGTGCTGGGACGGGAATATAGCCGGTTTGACGTGCTTAAAACTGTGGAACGCGCGTTGGTGGCATGGCGTGCGCCGTCGTTGACGATTCCTGGTCTGCGCTTTGCACCGGGTGCTGGTATGCCTTCAGAACGTTTCCCGGAACTCGCTTATGCCGTATGGAACTGGTTTCGCTTCGATAACGCCCGTGCCAATCTAGCGGTCGATACCTTACATTTGCTCACCGAAGTAGTCGGTTGCGGGGCGCATGCCGGGCCGGCCTATCGTCCTAACGAACGCCCCCATATTGAACGGTTTTTTGGCACGCTGGCTTCGGTTCTGGCCCATCGATTGCCGGGAACCACCGGAGGGAGTGCAACCGACCCGCGTCGGCGTATTGCAGAGATGTCAGCAACCGCGCCGGCAGTGGTGCGACTCGACGAATTAATGGAGTTGACCGCAGTCGCCATTGCCAATTACAACGCCAGCGCGCATGACAGTCTGGGTGGCCGTTCGCCGCTGGAAACGCTGGGTTATTACTTGCGCGAGAAACACATTGTCCTGCGCTGGCTGGCCGAACCAATGCGGCGTCAGCTGTGCTTGCTGCAACACGTGCACGAAGGACATGTGCGCGGCAGTATCGTGCGTGGGGTACGACCATATATTTATTTCTTCGGTGCACGCTACACCAGCCATAGTCTGGCCGGGCGAGCCGATCTGATCGGACAACCGGTCCGTTTGTATTTTGATGCTGAGGATGTGCGTGCTCTGCGCGTATTCGATACTACGGGCCGCGAACTATGCGTGGTCGAGGTCCAGGGTGGTTGGCGGTATACCGCGCATACCTTACGCATGCGTAAGTAAATTCGGGCGCTGGTTCGCGCCCGCAAGATGCAATACACGCACAACGATGATCCGGTGCAGTGCTACCTGAATTACCTGCGTAAAGGTGCAGGTAAGCACCGTCGTACGGCCAGCAAAGCCGAAGGTGTGCGCCGTGTGATCGCCGACGCCAGTTCCGTTGCCAACGCTCCGCCCGGACCTGTTGGTCAACAGTCAGGCGCTCCAGGTACAGTACCTCAGACCACCGCGACAGTAACTGTCGACATCGACAAGCTGAAAGAGGCTGTACGTGGCAAACGCCTGATCATAGGTACGGGTCAGGTATTCTCAGATTGATCCACGGAGATTGAAAGGGATAAAGTCATGAGTCATCCCAAGCCACTGGAACGTCCTGTCGCCAAAGAACGGCATCCATTAACCAATCGTACTTATCGTGTTGCGACCACGGCGATTGAAGCCTGTTGGCTGTTAGTCGCCAAATGCTTGCAGTTCCGTATTCCGGGGGCGTTGATTTACGGAGAAAGCCGGCTCGGCAAGACTTACGCGATCGAATATTTGCGTATGCTGATCCATCAGGAACGCCCGGAGATCCCGACCTTCCATGTACAGGCCGAACACAAGGCTAGCCGCAGCGAGGGAGCGTTCTTCTCCAGCCTGTTACGTGCAGTGCGCCACCCTGAACCGGACCTCGCGCGCAACTCACGCAAACGCAAGGCCTTACATGACCGGCTACGTGCGGTCGCGGAAGCCCAGAGCAGTTCGATGGTGGTATTTTTTTGTGACGAGGCGCAACGCTACTCGTTACATGAATACGAATGGCTGCGCGACGTTCATGACGAACTGGCGCAAAGTGGCGTCCGCTTGACGACATTTTTGTTTGGTCAGGAACGCTTATGCGAGCAACGTGCACGCTTTCAGGAATCGGGCGACACGCAAATCGTCAAACGTTTCATGGTCGAGACATTACGTTTTCGCGGCATACGTAGCGCGGTGGATGCGGCTACCTGCCTGAAAAGCTACGATGAGCACGAATATCCGGTGGGCAGTCAGTGGAGCTTTACGCGCTATTATTATCCCTATGCCTTCGCAGCCGGGTTACGCCTGGAAGGGAGTGCCCATTTCTTGTGGAATGCCTTTTCGTTGGCGCATCAGCAGGCAGCATTGGCGGGCGAAGTTGAAATCCCGATGGAGTATTTCTCGCGTGCAGTCGAAGCGGTGTTACTGGACGGCTTGTTGCACGACGCGGTTGACTTTGACCTCACCGAAAAACACTGGAGCGCTGTGGTGCAGCATTGCGGGTATGTCGCCTCCGAACAAGCCGTCGAGCGCAACCCGCGCGGACTTGGGCATTGAATCCGACCGAACCTCCCCACGCGCTGTTTCTACCCCTGCTTATCATTCCGCCCGGCGGCATCAAGGTAGTGGCACTACCAAAATTAGCCTCACATCTGTGGGCACCTTATGAATCGGCGTGGGCATGGGGTGCCAAACTGGGGGCGGCGAATGCCTTGTCTTGCTTCGAAGTTTCTGCCTTGCTGGGCGTGTCTGCAAAGACCACCTTTCCCTTGGTTCCGCCAGACGTGCCGGACGCGGCGCGCCTACTCGGACGAAAGCTATTGCTCCCATCGCGTCATATTGAAAACGCATTCTTCGGCGGCCCGCTGAAATTTTTACAGCCGCTGGTGTGCGAACAGTTACGCCTGTGCCCTGTCTGCGCTCGGTTCGGCCATCATTTTATTCTGCATCAACTGCGACCATTTTCTTGTTGTCCTCTGCATCACATGCCACTACGTGAACGCTGCCCCAACTGCAATTCAAGGCTGATGTATGCTCTGGGAGACTCCACAGTCAATGGTCCAATCAGTTGCCCGACATGTCGTGCGCCGCAACTGCCTCTCACATCGGGTGGCGTTCCAAAAACCCGCATGATCTCGGCACAGACGACTGCGCGTATCGCACGCTGGTTGACCTTTTTACGGCGGCGTTGTACTGACTCCGACTCGTTCGCGACGGTTGGTATGATCGATATGAATAAATCCCATTTCCCTGCTCAGCCTGAATGTTTTAAGGTCCTCAAACCATCGGGATTATCCATCAATGTGATTTTGCCCTCATTGCGTGCGCGGTGGTCGACTGATACGCATTACCAATTATTGGAGGCGTGCTATTGGACGCACTCTCGACGGTTCTGGCGAAAATGTCACCCGCAATCACGCTGCTGGTATCAGCGCTTGCTTAGGGGTGAAACAGGCCAACTGGCACCGACTCCACGCATACTGGCGTTTTTATACTGGCGCATGACTTGGCAAGGATGTACCAACCCTTACCTGCTACGTCGTAGTCTTGGCCTGCCCTTCTATGGAATTGCTGAGTGGGAGGCTGCACAACCCGCTCCCGAGATCGATGATACCGATGTATCTGCATTTGAGGATGCGCTGGAAGCGTCATGGCGCGAATGGCTGGTGTGCATCGATTTGCTCGGCGTAGAGATTTTAGAACGGGTTCCGTGGCGCTTGCGCATCCGTCCGGCTGCCTACATTAATTTAGCTAGAAAGAAATAAAAACGCACCATCAACTATTTTGCATAATTACTTCGCAAAGTGCCGTAAGTATTTGTTTTAAAAAGGGGTGAGTTTTCAAAAACGACAGAGCGTCAACTTGTTAACACTTTTGCTTCGTTTTTTTATCAACTTTACTTCGGTTGACGACAAGCGCCTCAAGGTCACGATCGATCATGTATTTATTGATGATTTTATTGCAGATAAAAAAGTCAAAGCCAAGCGCAGTCGGCGTGCGGCCAGTGATTTGGAAAGAACCATGCGCATACTGGCAAAAGCGCCGACTTCTGCTACGCCACCAGGACCACATTACGCGCCTGGAAACAACGTCACTGATCCGGCAACGCAAGTCCTGTCAGCTGATGAAACAACATCGCCCCCAAAGCCCGACATTAACAAAAAAATTGCCCCGATACTACTCACCATCGGCAGTGGTTATGGCCCGAGTATTTAGCCATTCGGATGCTGCCTCTATATCAAGGAGAAGCATATTGTCTAGCCATATCACCCGCCTGACACGCCCGATCAGCGAGGAATTACATCCGATCGCTACCGGCCAGTACCGGATCGCCACCCCGGCCATACAAGCGTTTTACGAACTCATTTCTCGCTGCCTGCGCTACCGCATTACCGGTGCGTTAATTTATGGTCCGCCACGAATAGGCAAGACCAAAGCGATCGAATATCTCCGCTTATCTGAAAAAGTTCCGAACATCACTACCTACCATGTGCAGGCTGAACACAAGCCGCGCCATGCGGAAGGCCCGTTCTTCGCCAATCTGTTGGAAGCGGTTGGTTACCCTGAAGCGTCGGGCGGATCGAATTCCGCCAAGCGGCAGCGCCTGATCAATAAAATCCGCGAAGCCTGTATCAAGGCCGGGCGCGGTACCGTCATCTTGTTTTGCGATGAAGCCTAACGCTTCGATGAGAATGAATATGAGTGGTTGCGCGACATTCACGATCACCTGGATCGCATGGAAATCAAGCTGTTTACATTTCTAGTTGGTCAGCAAGATTTGCTATCAATTAAAACCAATTTCCAACGGACCGGCAAGATGCAAATTGTGGCCCGTCTGATGGTCGAAGAGCTGGCATTTTATGGCGTGCGCGATGTCAATGAAGTGGCAACCTGCCTGGCGGGATACGGCCAGACCTTCTATCCACGCGGATCGCCATGGAGTTTTACCCGCTTTTATTTGCAGCAAGCGGTGGATGCTGGCTATGTCCTGACCGATGATGCACAGCTAATTTGGACGACCTTTGAGAACATCCATAACAAAGCGGGGTTCAGCGGTGCGATGGACATTCCGATGGAGTCGTTTACGCGCGCCGTCGAGATCGTCCTTAAGGACGCGGCGATTCATGATGGACCCGCTTATCGGCCCCCGCCTGCGCTCTGGGAACAAGCAATACGACACTCCGTATATACACAAATCAGGATCGCCACCAGTCGTCTTAAACTGGCGCTGCGGGAGGCCTAGTGCGGACGCGCGGCGAGATTAACATTCCCGTGTTTGCTGCGTATCCGATCATGCTGGTCGGCACGCATGCCCTGACCCCTGCGCTGGGATACGTCTTTAATCCGACATGGCTGGATCCGCAAGAATCCATCGTCTCCATCCTCTGGAAGTTTGCGCGGGTGAATCTGATCGCCGGCCATCTGATTGCAGGGAAAATTTCCAGAACGGTGGTGGATCCCTATGAAGGAATTAATCCAAGCAGCAGTGAAGTCGACATCCGGCGCGTACATCAGATGCTGTGCTTGCCATCAAAGCTGATTCGCAATGCATTGCTGCCAGATGCGTTAGGTTGCCCCGAGTTTCGCTATTGTCCACGTTGCATGCGCCGTGGCTATCACAGTGTGGTGCATCAGATTGCGCTGGTCACGCACTGTCCAATACATGGCAACACCTTGCAAACGGCATGCAGTCGTTGCAACAGAAAAATACCTTATCGGCTCAATGCTATTTTGTTAGATGCGCCATTTCGATGCGGATATTGCCGACATTATTACGGCACCTGTCACCCACGGTTTTTAGAAAGAATGCCGCTTAGTTTGAAGGCGCGGGTCGCCATTACGCGCATGCGGTTGCATTATTTCGCACACTAAAAATTCACACGAGGCAATTATTTGCAGACAATTCAATGCAAAATAGGTAAGTAATTTGTAGACGAATTTACCTGCCTGGCATTCTTATAACTGCGTGTAGATGAATTTACCTGACAAGTTCGCTAAGCCTATGAATTTAAATAATAAATCATGAAAATTCTTTGAACTGTGCGCGTGTAGACAAATTTACCGTGACGTTGTCGTGAAATTTGCCAAGGTCTACGACAAGGTACTGTACTCACGACGGCTGCCCAATAATCTGACGGACATCTGCGCTGCCCTAAGCCCCTATCGGCAAGAGCTGTTCGGTGTCGTGGTGGAATCGACCTTCAACTGGTACTGGCTGGTCGACGGCCTGATCGACGCCGGACACTCGGTTCACCTCGCTAACACTGTCGCCATCAAACAATATGATGGCCTCAAGTATCGCGGTGACGAATCGGATGCCCGACATCTCGCGCATATCCTGCGGCTTGGGCTTTTGCCGGAGGGGCATATCATGCCGCAGCCATTGCGCGCGATACGCGATCTGTCACGCAAGCGCATGCAATTGGTCCAACAGCGCACGACCCAACTTCTCTCGATTGGGACATGCCTTGCTCAGCAAACCGGCGGGCAGACAAGCAGTGACACCATCAAACGATTGACGGATGCCGACATTGACAAGCTGCCGGTTGGTAGTATCGAAGCGATCGGTATCAAAGCCAACCTGGCAGTCATGGGGGCTCTTCAAGCACAGATTGATGGTATCGAAAAAGCGCTGCTGAGATATTGCCGCAATAATCCGGACTATCGGCTGCTAAATACTGTTCCTGGAATCGGTGCAACGTTGGCTACCGTCATCTTGCTTGAAACAGGGGACGTCGGGCGCTTTGCCGACTTTTGATGTTGAAGACCGGAGAAGAATTCTCGGTCGAGCGTTGTTTTACTTAAGATTGGCAACGGCCGGCGAGCCAGGCCCTATGTTGGACTTTGAGCCACCTATCCTGATTGGATGCCGCGCCGTTTGCCATCACTTCAAACGGGTATGAAATGAATCGTCCGGATTGTGAGCCACCTGTGTTTGGAACCGCCTTGCGGAAGCCACAAGTCTGCCTAACAATTGAACACAAAACGGTACCGAGATGCTTCTGGGACGGCACAGCCGTCAGGGCGGAACGGCTTGCAAAGCTTCCGCTTGATCCACATGGGTGACTGGTGCGATTCACGCAACCACACGACGAAGCAAAGGGCACGAAGAGCATTTCATGCTGACCACAGAAGCGATGGCAGTAGCAAAATGATTATCGCGGAAGATCGCGAGAATTTTATTTAACCCCTTGATTTTGGACGGCTAATGGGTGACATAGGGGGATGATGATTGGCGAGAAAGCGTCTGACTTAATCTTACAAAAACAAATTATTTCGTAGGCCTTGCTTACATCAATTAGGAATGCCACGGTTGAAGAGCCGTGACTGCTCCACCAGTTACAGCGCCAGCCCGCCTGCCCGTGCCGGTGGCCGTTCGCCGCTGGAAACGCTGGGTTATTACTTGCGGCAGAGCATATTTTGCTACCCTGCCGGTGCTTGCACATTGGGGCATTGATGATTTGGTTGACCGCGACCGAAATTTTTTTACCGGCATTTATCTCATCGATCGCCACCTTGTTAGTGCCGTTTTTATCCAATGTAATCTTTTCAGAAATGCCATGAGCCTGCATGGCCTGAAAAAATTTTTGGATGGCAGGTAGTGGACGTAAGTAAATTTACGTATCGATTAACGTTGCATTCAATTTTTCGCACTATTTATTAACCGGTGCCTTTGCGTAAAAATATTTTAAATGACAGTTATACTGTCGTATTCCCTTCACGTAAATGTATCGGCAATCCAACAAGTTGATGAATGAAATCAATGACTAATGGAAATTGAAGGGCCGCTGGTTTTAAGCCCCAGGAATCCAGGCGCTTTAAACTATTTGGAGGCAGCATCTTGATATAAAGAGCATCGAATAAGCTTTCCAGCCCAATTTCGTGTTTTCCGCTCATCTTTATATTAATTACCCCGCTAAGCCCATTCAATTTCCGTGCTGATCGTAAGCGACGACATCAATAAATTACGGGCAATAACAATGACCAAAGCTGAAGTTTTTAATGTTATCAAAAATAATATTCTTGAGATCCTGCCAAAACTGCAGCCCGACATAGTGTTGATCGAGAAAAACCTGACCGATCTGGGCGCCAATTCAGTTGATCGCATGGAAGTGGTGATCATGTCGATGGAAGATCTGGGCGTGAAAATTCCATTGCTCAGTTTCGCCGGTGTCGGCAATATCGAAGGTCTGGTCGAGGTTTTATTCAATCATATGCAATGAGACCGGATCAACGCCCCCTGCAATCAGCCGCACCGGGTGTGCAAATCTCCGGCATGGGAATCGTTTCGGCAATCGGCCATGACGTGCACGCTTTTTCGGCTGCGTTAGCGACCGGCTTATCCGGCATCAGACGTTCAGGACGCCGCGTCACCCCTGCTATCGCCGTCGATATCGCAGCGGAAATCGACGGTTTCGATTTCGGGCAATCTATCGGCCGCATCGCCGCTCTTCCCGATCAACTAGCGCAATCCGCGCTGCATGTCGCACGCCGCTCGCCGTTTGCGATCCAAACCTCGGTGGTTACGGCGTTGCAGGCCTGGTGCCAGGCTGGCTTGCATCAGGCCGCAGCAGAGTCTGTCATTGTCCCTGAACGTATCGGACTGGTGATAGCCGGACATAATACTACGCAGAACGATCAGTATTCGCTGTTTTCGGATTTCCTGAGCCAGCCCGAATATCTCTCGCCCCGTTATGCATTACAGTTTATGGACAGCAACCAGCTCGGCGTGCTGAGCGAAATACTGAATATCCGCGGGGAAGGTTTTACTACCGGTGGCGCTTCCGCATCCGGCAATGTCGGCGTAATCCAGGCCATGCGGCTGATCCAGGCGGGCGTGGTCGATGCCTGTCTTGTGGTCGGCGTGGTGGCCGATCTGTCACCGATGGAGATTCAGGGCTTTTATACGATAGGAGCGATGGGTGGCAAACAATTCCACGACCGTCCGGAACAGGCCTGCCGCCCGTTCGATGCCTTGCATGAGGGATTCATTTACGGTCAGGCTTCCGCCAGTTTGTTGCTTGAATCTGACGCCAGCGCCAAACGCCGCAATGCCCCCTGCCTCGCGCGCCTGTCGGGGGGCGCCATCACTCTGCACGCAACCGCATCGCCCGGACCGGACCTCGACGGTGAATCCCGTGCCATGCATGCAGCCTTGCGGCAAAGCGGCTTACAGCCCGATGCAATCGATTACCTGAATACCCATGGCAGTAGTTCGCCAATGGGAGACCAGGTTGAAATAGCAGCAATCGAACAGGTTTTCGGCTCGCATTTTCCACAGCTTTGGTTGAATGCCACCAAGAGCTTGACCGGCCACTGCCTGTATTCGGCAGGCGTGGTCGAAATAATCGCCTCGGTTATCCAGATGCAGGAGGGGTTTATACATCCCAATCTCAATCTGGACGACCCAATCAATCGTAATGCCAGATTCAGCCAAAAAACCGCCACGCCGGCAACTATCGCAACCGCGATGAGCAATTCTTTCGGCTTTGGCGGCATAAATACCAGCATCGTGCTGCAGAAAATATGAACTATCAAACCATTCAGGTCAGCGTCGAACAGTCAGTCTGTTTCATCCGCCTGCATCGTCCCGAGAGCAATAATACGATCAACCGGACCATGGTCGACGAATGCCGCCATGCGTTGGCTGGTCATAACGGGGGAGATCCATTTCACGTCGTGGTGATGGAAGGCTTGCCGACGGTGTTTTGCCTCGGCGCCGACTTTGACGACCTGTCCGGAACCGGGTTTTGCACTGGTGATGCTGTGGAACCGGAAGACCTTTACGACTTATGGGAGCAATTAGCGCGCGGTCCTTTCATCAGCATTGCTCATGTCCGGGGCAAGGTAAATGCTGGTGGCATCGGCTTCGTCGCCGCCAGCGATATTGTGCTGATCGACCAAAGCGTGGAGTTTAGCTTATCTGAATTGCTGTTCGATTTATTTCCGGCATGCGTACTCCCTTTCCTGATCCGTCGCATCGGGTTCCAAAAAGCGCATTATATGACCTTGATGACCAAGTCGATTGGGGTGCAGCAGGCACTCGAATGGGGCCTGGCCGATGCCGTCGAGAGTGACAGTCATTCGCTGTTGCGCAAGCATCTGCTGCGGCTCAGGCGGTTATCGAAAACCGGCATTCAGCGTTATAAGACCTACGCCAACACGCTAGACGCCTTTCTGACCCAGTCAAAGACCGTGGCAGTGGACGCCAATCGCGCGTTGTTCTCAAATGCGAAAAACCTGGAAAAGATTACCCGCTACACCCAAACAGGGATGTTTCCCTGGGAAGACTAAGCTTGCCATTTTTTTTAACCAGGCTTACTTTGCGTGTTCGATGCTATTCGACCCTGCCCACGGATCGACCAGGTTATAGCCGATGCGCTCCCATAGCGCGCAACTGGCGCGGTAAGGATCGTTTTCGACAGTCAGTTGCGGCACATTCAGCACCATGTAATTCCTGGCATCACGCTTGAACACGGGCCAGTCCCGATGATTCTTTTCCGGGCCGTTTGGATTGAGATACTTCGCGAAATTAGTCCAGTAATCGCCGATGGCCTCTGACAGACGCGCTTCTTCCGGCGTGAATTTGCCACCTGTCTGATCAGCAGTGTGAAATACGAATGGCAATTCTGCGCCATGGCAGACATTGTCGTCGCTGCTGCATGCAGGACCGCCCCAGACCTTAAAAGATGGCTGATGATTGAATAAATAAGCATAGACCGGCGTCTTTACGCCGGATGCCACAGATGCCATATGGCGCGCGCTGCATATCAGAAAACCTTCGGTCTGCACACGTGCCCATACGGCATCAATACTCTTTTCCTGACTTAACGGGTAATCGGCAATAATTGCCTGAAAATACCTACCAAATAATGAGGCCGCGTTTGCCGAGTAAGTTGCTGGCGTCAAACCCTTCCCTTCGGTAAATAGCACCGCCTCATTTTTGTTGGTGCCAATCAGCAGCGGTTTGTGGCCCAGGCCCTCATCCGCGCCTGCAATCGGCTGCCGGGTCAGCAATGTGCCATCGATTGCCGGACTGAACGGAATGTAATATTTGGTTCCGGAAAAAACATCGCTCATTTGCGGAGTAAAAGCATTCTGTGCCAGCAACAGGTCGTTGACTGACGTCGCTCGCAAGCATTTTTCGTCTTGGCAGCCCAGGCCATGCTGGTAAATATTGCCGACGTTGACCTGGTCGGCCAAACTCTTGTAGGGCAATGCCAGAAAATTGCTTTCCATGATTGCGGCGCGAAACAGCTTTGCGCTGCCCGGTGCGGAAAACACATGTAGGCCGACCGACATGGCACCAGCGCTTTCACCGAAAATAGTGACCTTGCCGGGGTCGCCACCGAAACCACGGATATTTTTTCGAACCCATGACAGCGCAAGTTGCTGATCCATAAAACCGTAGTTGCCAGACAGACTATCGGTCGCCAGGAAACCGAGCGCGCCGACACGATAATTGAAGCTGACCAGAATGACGTTCTTATTGGCTGCCAGAAAAGCACCGTCGTACAAGCTATATCCGCTGTCGCCGGCCACAAAGCTGCCGCCGTAAATAAACACCATGACCGGAAGTTGTGCATTCGCCGGCGTGCCGTCCCGCGTCCAGACGTTCATAGTGAGGCAGTCTTCGCTTTGCGTGGCGGCGAGCGCAACCAGGTTCGGCGCAGCATCCGGCGGCACCGCGTATTGCGGGCATACCGGACCGAATTTTGTAGCGGACAACGTGCCGTGCCAGGCTGCCTTGGCGACCGGTGCACGCCAGCGGCCCCTGTCAGCTGTCGATTCGGCGAATGGCATGCCCAAGAAAGCGTCGGCTTTCTTACCCGATTCAGTGGCCTGGACTAGGCCACACACGGAAGATTCCCCAATCGATACAGTGCCGGTGTTGCAGGTCGGTACCGACGCGGCGACCGCATTCGCTGCATCGACTTTATCGACCGTATCCGGCGTAGCCTGCCCGACGTTTGCTAAGCCGAATGTTGCAGCGAACAGCACATACGCCAGCGCGGCGACGCGACGTTTAGATGGCAGACTGGAAAAATCGGGATTGCAATTAAAGCTCAACATGGTTCTATGCTCATTTGACGTATTGAAGAAAGTTCTGTGCAATAAACGCGGATTATTTACCACCATCACCGGCCAGAACGGTAATGGCGCACTGCGCTTTCCACTACCGGTAAAGCAGATATTCGGGATTTTTTACGCGCGACATTGACAGACCGTATTCGATCGGAATTTTAGGGATATCGTGCCATTGACGATGACTGCTTTGGATCAATCGCAGGCCACCATTGTCGATCAAGGGTGACGACATTTAAACATCATATTGCCCTGCGCAATGCAGTCTGTGTATGACATTTCGTGAACCCATCGCCAGCCCGGGTGCCAGAACAGCGACGGACTTCCCTGCAGTTTACTGACGGCAGAGCCGCTGGCAAAGACACTATCGGTCAGGTCCGGCTGATCGAATAATACGACCAGCGCCGGGTGCACGATTATATCTGCAAACTCCGGATAATCCGCTATGTTAACCAGGCGCTTCTTTGCCTTTGCACATGGCACGGTGGTTTTTCTGAGTTATTATTTTTGTGCACTCACAAAAAGACACAATCCAGTAATCGAATTCAGGTGGTAATAGGTCCACAGGATTTCGGTCAACCTCACGATATTGAGGTTGCCTGCACAAAATCCTTCATGAATCTGCTTGACGACGTACATAAAATGCGCGCCCCAGACTTCCTTTGTGACATCCTGGACAATGATGTTCCTGAAGCCAACCTCGGTGAGTAGCGCCTGATATTCTTCCACTGTTTCCATATGATTTTTCGCGCTGGGAAACACTGTATATTGCGTCAGCCGTTCCGCCGACGTGAACAGAATGTCCGACAATACCAGCCGTCCATCCTGCTTCAGGATGCGATAGGAATCTTCCAGAAATTTACGCCGCGTCTCAAAATGAAATGCTGCTTCGATACACTCGATACTATCGAAAAAATCATTTTCGAACGTCATGTCGACCGCATTCATGACCGCAGCGTGGCATCCTGGTGCATTTTTGAGCGTCGATTCGATTTGCTTCTCAGAAATATTGATGGCCCAGACGTTCTCGGCGGGGTAATGATCCAGCAGACGCCGGGTCGACGCACCCATACCGCAGGCGACGTCCAGGATGCGACCGGTTTTTTCGGGAATAAAATCGAGCAAAGCGTCCTGCAGCCGTTCGGATGCCTGGTTCATGGTAACGGTAGTTTCATTCCAGTAACCGATGTTACGAAACTCGGTATCGCCGAACAACATGCCGGTAAGACCATCCGTGTTGTAAAACGCAAAATCGTAATGACTGTTTACCAGCCTGGCCAGGTTATTTGTGTCCACGCTGTTTTCTTCGACCGAATCCGAGCGCCGCACAAAATCTTCATCGACCGGTGCCTCGCCAATTATTTCGCTGTCGAAGGAGAAATTCGTAAGGATTTTCTGAATATCACCAGGCACATGGTCGATCAAATCGATCTGCGCAGAGATAGCGTAGAATAAACGTTTTTTCAACGCTTCTTTCAAATCAGGTTGAGTCGCGATCATTGTTAAAACTCCTTTTTACATTAAGTTAAAATTTTACGAAAAAATTTGCGGGTGCACCAGAAAAAAGATTTCAGGCGACACTCATGCACTGAACGTCATCAGGCCCGCGACTGTTTTAACTGATGATTCCTTCGTCAATATAGGCCGAGAGTTCGTCGGCCAGCAAACTGACATGCGGCGCATGGAAAATGCTGTAATGGTCGCCCGGGATGATCCGGGGTATGACAACGTCGCCATCCAAATAAAGCTGCCAGCCGCTTTCGGCATCGCCTTCATCACCATGAAACAGGGCAATGCCACCCTCTCCGGCCGCATAGGATGTTGGTTCGTAACGTTGCATAGCCTGCGCGTTCGCCTTAAATATCCTGAACAGCTTCTGCTGTTGCACAACGTCGACATCTGCCGCGTCCATGCCTGGCTCGCGTTTGAACGCTGCTAACAGCGCCGTTTCGTCATGCGGGTCAGAACTGGCTTCGAAGGCTTGCAGCCGCTCCGGCGTATAGCTTTCAATCAGCGACAGCGTCCGCACCTGCTCGCCAGCCCGTTGCAATTGCTGCGCCATTTCAAAAGCCACTACGCCGCCCATCGACCAGCCGGCCAGATTGTAAGGACCATGCGCCTGAATATTGCGTATGGCGCCAAGATATATTGCTGCCAGCCCTTCGATCGTACCTGGATGGGCTACCTCCTCGCAATCCGGGGCCTGCAACCCGTACAACGGTCGCCGTTTTCCGAGATGCCGCGCCAGGTCGCGGTAGCACAGCACATTTCCCGCCACCGCGTGCACGCAGAACCAGGGGGTCGCCTCGCCCTCCGTCTGCAGAGATACCAGCGGCGACCAGCCCGCCGCGCTGTGCTCTTCCACCAGCGCAGCCTGCGCCGCTATATTGGGCGCATTAAACAGCGAAGCAAGCGGTAATTCCCGGCCCAGTTGTTTGTGAATCTCGGACATCAGGCGCAACGACAATAGCGAGTGGCCCCCGAGATCGAAGAAGTCGTCGTATATGCCGACTTCTTCGCACTGCAGCACCTGACGCCAGATACGGACCAGCGCAATTTCGGTATCCGTGAGCGGCGCGGCAGGCGGGCGATCATGTCCGCTCCCGGCACCGGCGTCGGCCAAATCGGTCTGCTTCAATGTAGTGCGATCGACTTTGCCACCCGGCATTAACGGCATCCGTTCCACTGCGATGAAAATCGCCGGGAGCATGTGTTCAGGCAGTCTTTGCGCCAGCGCCTGTTTCAATCTGGCTTGCCAGCCGGTCTCCCGATCGATTTCAACAACTTCGACAAATGCCGCCAATTGCAAACTGCCGTTGATCGGGCGCGCCACTACGACCGCACGCCGCACGGGATCGAGCGCTTCGAGGGCGGTTTCGATTTCACCGCATTCAACCCGGAACCCGCGGATTTTGACCTGATGATCCAGTCGCCCAAGGAAAGCGATATTGCCATCATCCAGCCAGCGCGCGGCGTCACCGGTTTTATATAGCAGCGAGCCCGGCACGAGGGGATTGTCGATGAATTTGCGTGCGCTCATTTCAGGCTGATTCAGGTAACCTGCCGCCAATCCGGTGCCACCGATATGCAATTCGCCGCTTATCCCGATGGGAACCGGTTGGCCCCACCGATCAAGAATATAGACAGTTTCTCCGGGCAACGGTCGGCCGATTGGCATCGCGGTGGCAAGCGTGTGGGGACCGACGTCGAAGGTCGTGCTGGTAATCGTAGTTTCGGTTGGGCCATACGCATTGATCAGGCGGCACTCCGACAATGGATATCGACGCCATAAATCCAGCGTCGCCGGTCCTAGGGTTTCGCCACCGGTAATGACCAGCCGCAACGATTTCAGGGCAGACCAGGCTGGCCTATGAGCATCCAGCAGCAGTTCGTGCAAATAAGCCGGCGGCAGGTCGACCACGCTGATACCCAGTTCTACCACGGTCTTTTTGAATACCTGCGGCGACCATAGTGTATCCGGGCGAAGCACGATGCTTGCGCCACCGAGTAAACCGGGCAGCAGTTGTTCAAGCGAAGCATCGACATTCATCGATGCGAATTGCAGCACCTTGTCTGAGGACGTCAGCCCGTAAAAGTCCTGCATTACCTGGCTGTGACGACTGATTGCGCTATGGCTGATGACCACGCCGCGCGGCAGACCGGTGGAACCGGAGGTATAAATAATGTATGCGGGCTGGTCGGGCGCTATCACCGGTCTGTCTTTAACCTCGGTCGGTACAGCCAACACAGGAAGTTTCGTCAACATCAACGTCATCTTGCTATCGTCCACCACATGCCTGATCCACTGTTCGGGATAATCCGGTGCGATCGGTACATAGACCGCACCCGTTTTCCAGACCGCCAGCATCGCCACTACCATATCGACGCCGCGCGGCAGGCAGACGCCAACCGAATTGCCCGGCGTGACGCCCTGCGTCGCCAGATAAAACGCAAACCGGGTGCTACGTTCATCCAGCTCTGCATAACTGATATCCACACCTTCGAACAGCAATGCAGTCTGGTCCGGCGTCGCAAGCGCCTGGCGCTGAAACAAGGCGATGATGTCCAGAAGGCTGACCGAAAGCGCCGACCCGCCGCCGCACCAGCCGACGGTAATCTGCTGCCGTTCTTGCGCGGACAGCATGTCCAGCGCGGCCGTCGGCGATGTCGGATCCGTCAGCAGCGATTCAAGCAGATTCATATAGTGCCCCACAACGCGCCCGATGGTTTCGGGATGGAACAAGTCAGTGTTGTAATCAATTTTCAGCATAAAATCGCCGACGCCTTGATAAACCTCCAGTGCAAAATCGTGCGTCCCTTCCTGATGGATACCTGCCACGAATTCGATAGTCGGCGTTAGCGCAATGCCTGCGCCTGGGTCATCGTGATCTGTCGGCAGCGCGGTGACATCCGCGGGCCGGATGAAGTTCTGATACGCGAACATGACCTGAAACAGCGGCGATGCCGTCTGGCCACGTACTGTCTTCAGCTCCTTGAGTAATGTCGGAAACGGATAATCAGCATTGTCGAGCGCGTCGGCGACCGTTAATTGCAGCTCTGTCAAAAAATCGATAGCGCTCTGCTGCGCACTGTGCCGACTGCCCTGGGTACGAATGGCAAGTATATTGACGAAATAACCGATCACGTCATCAAAACGATTTTCCGGACGGCCCGAGGTAGCCATACCGGTGACGATATCGTCTTCGCCGCAGTAACGCCGTAGTAACAAATGCAGCGTGCCAAGGAACAACACCGACAAATTCAGTCTCGAGGACTGTGCAAACACTTTGGCCCGGGCACACAATTCTGCCGGCAGCGTCAATGCATGGCTTGCGCCGTTGAAGCCAGACTGCAATGGACGTGGCATGTCGTAAGGCAGGGCCAACACAGGCAGCTCCCCGGCGAGTTGGTCGATCCAATAATCGCGTTGCCTGCCTGCTTGTGCGCCGTCGAGAAATTGTTGCTGCCAGCGCACGAAGTCGCCATAGGCGCTCTGGCTGTGCACCGGAGCGTGCGTTGGCGTCCGCCCGGCCAGCAATTGCCGGTAGGCCTGCAGCAGGTCTTTCACCAGCAGCATGGCTGAAGCGCCATCGAACACGATATGGTGTACCGTGATCAGCACGTAAGCGGGACCGTTTTCAAGCTTGGATGAAACCACTGCAACCCTCAATAGTGGGCCATGCGCCAGATCGAATGGCTGCTTGCTTTTTTGCCTGAGCAGATCAACGACATCGGCGGCATTTGCGACATCAACGCGGTCATGCGTCATTGTAAGTGCAGCAGACGCTGGCTCGGTCCGATAGATAACGCCGTCCTGCTCCCGGAAAACTGAACGCAGCGCCGCATGGCGTTGCAGCAGCCATTCGCACGCTTCCCTCAACACTGATAGTTTCAGTTCGTCGAAATGCAACGCAATGGGGACGTTATAGGCGCTCAACTGCGGGGTCAGACTTTGCAATAGCCACAGGCCCTTCTGACCTTCAGAAAGAGGCGACAATCCAACCTGCGCCGGCGTTTTTGTAATCGTGGAGGAAGATTCGGCATTATCCGATTCAGCGATGTTTTTTTTTGCTGTCTGGCTCAACGCATAATCGACCAGCGAAGCCAGTGTTCCGTGGATGAACAAATCCCTGGCCGAAACTATGATCTGTAGATTCTGCTCCAGCACGCGCCGCAATTTGATTGAGGAAATCGAGTCCACACCGTAATCCTGCAGGCTTTTGTGCATCGCGATACGGTCGTCGGGAATACCAAGCAATTCGCCAATGCACTGAGCCAGATAACGTTCGATATCGCTACGCTGCATGGCTTGCGGCAGAGCGGCGGACGTAGCAGCCGACGACGCCTCGACCTGTGCACTGGCAACGGCCTTGCCCGCCAGCCAGTAACGACTCTTTTCAAACGGATAGGTGGGCAAAACGATCCGATGCGGCGCGTCGATTTCATGTGTACCGGCATGCAAATCCTGCCAACTGATTTTGATGCCTTTGACCCAATACAATGCCAGCTTCGCCAGATCCTTATCTGCCAGCATCATCGTCAATACGGCCTGACCGGATTTACCGGAAACCAATTGCCTGACGTCGGTGTTGTCCTGCGTCAGGTCGCCGCTAAACATATTGGCGACGTTATCCGAGCTATTCCCCTGCAGCCAGCTCAGCAAGCGCTGTGCCAGTTGCGCGTGATCTTCGGCGATCAGCGCCACGCGATAATCCATCGCTTCGCGCCCAGTTTGCAGCGTGTAAGCCACATCCGCAAGCGCGCACGCGGGGTGCTGTGCAAGAAACGACAACAACCTTTCCGCCATCGCAGTTAGTTGGAGGGCGGTCTTGGCCGATAGCAGTATCAAGAAAGGACCTTGCGAGACACCGGCGACGGTCTCTGTATCAGCGTGCGATTTTGCCGACACATACTCTTCGAGGATCAGATGGGCGTTGGAACCACCAGCACCAAATGCACTGACGGTCGCGCGCAGCGGATAGTCGCGCATGTTGCTACCGTCCAATGCGAGGGTTGGTCTCGACCACGGTGCAAGCACGCGCTGCAGACGGAATGGCGTCTGCGAAAAATCGATATTCGGATTTAATGGCGTCGCCTTGATGGTCGGCACCAGTTGCTGATGCCGCAATTGCAATAGTACCTTGATCAACTGCGACATGCCAGAGGCGGCTTCGGCATGGCCGATATTCGACTTGACCGAGCCGATCGCACAGAACTGCTGTGCCGACGGAAACGGCGCTGCGGCCATCGATACCCGGAAGCCTGCCGTCAATGCATTGATTTCAATCGCATCGCCCAGGGCCGAACCGTTGGCGGCCGATTCTACACAGCTGACCGTACGTGCATCGATACCTGCTTTTGCGAAATTGCCCGCGATCAAATCAGCCTGCGCAGATGTATTCGGTACGTAGTACCCGTTAGACTGGCCACTGTGATTGATCGCGGTCGATTTGATCGTCGCCAGGATCGTGTCTCCGTCGGCGATCGCCTGGCGTAAGGGTTTCAGCAGCACCGCGCCGACTGCTTCCGAGGGAAGATAGCCGTCGCCGTCGCCGAAACTGGTGCTATCCAGATGGCTACCCAGCATTTTTCCCGCCGACAGACCGATGTATTTCTTGGGATGAATACTCAGGTTAACGCCGCCGGCCACCGCGACTTTGCATTCGCCCTTAAACAAGCTTTCGCAGGCCATGTGAATCGCCACCAGCGCCGACGAACACATAGTATCGATGGCGATGCTGGGGCCCTGAAAATTGAAGAAATAGGAAACGCGATTGGCAATCGAGCTGTGCGAAGACATAGCGACCAGTGATTCGCGCACCAGATCCGATTCGAACGCATGGTACTGCTGCGACATCGCACCCACAAAAACGCCGACCTTGGACTGGCATAGTCGTTTCAGCGTCTCGCCCATATAACCACTGGATTCGAGCAGGTTCCACACCGTCTCCAGGAATAGCCGTTCTTGCGGATCAAGCAGCTCGGCTTCGGCAGGGGATATCTTGAAAAACAGCGGATCGAACAAATCCACGCCGTCCAGGAAACCACCCCATTTGCAATAGGTCTTGCCCGCACGGTCCTTGTCCGGATCGAAATACAAGTCGTGATCCCAGCGCTGCGCCGGCACTTCTGTAATACAGTCCCTGCCCTGCGATAGATTTTGCCAAAAGGTTTCAATATCCGGTGCCATCGGGAAGCGACCGGACATACCAATGACAGCAATATCGCCGGTGCCTGCATCGGCCATGGCATTCACCGGCGCGCTTGCGGCAGCACTCTCTGAAACCATCATCAGACGCGCTGATACAAGCGCTGGCTTCAACCCGGTCGGCGTCTGATCCTGGAATAACGCGGTCAATTTTTCAGGAAAAGACGCCAGATAAGCACTGACCAGATCGATAGTCGGGTATTCAAAAAAGAGCGTCCTGGAGAGCGACCCGAAGTGCTTTTCCAACTCCGCTGTGAGTTTCATCATGCCCACGGAGTCAACGCCATACTCCTCAATTGCCACATCGGACTCGATGCGGTGCAGCGGCATTTTTAGCATGTCGGCCAATACGTCGGTAACCAGTGCGACAACTTTAGCAATTGCTGCGGAGGCATCGATCGTTTGGGCTACTTCTTCAAAATCACGGTCGTTATCGTGATTGCCGACAGGAATCGCAGCATTGGTGTGGCCCTCCCGATCCTCTTCGTCAAACATCAGCTTGCGCAAACGCGGCAAATCGCCTTCCAGTACCATTACCTGATCGCGGTCGATCTCCAGCGCACCGTAAAATGCGGCAATTCCCGCTCTGGTTTGCAGCGGTTTCAGGCCTGCGTTGTCCCACATTACTTCTTTGCTGCGCGAGTCGATATCCATACCACCCTCTTCCCACAGCGGCCAGTTGATCGACAACGTACGACCCCTTGGGCGGTGGGATACCGGCAAGGTACCATCGATTACCAAGCGGTTGCGGTATTCTGCATAAACATCGAGGAAGGCATTGGCTGTAGCGTAATCAGCTTGCCCGGGATTGCCGATAGCGCCACTGACAGAAGAAAACAGTACAATGAAATCGAGGTCGATGCCACGGGTCGCCAGGTCCAGATTGACGATACCGGCGACCTTGGACGCCAGTACTTCCTTCAACTCTGTAGCCGTTTTTTTGATGATGAAATTGTCGCGAACGATGCCGGCGCTATGAATGATGCCGTTCAGCATGCCAATTGAAAGTATCAGCGCAGATACCGTCTGCGGGTCCGTCACGTCTACGATACGGTATTCGACGGTTGCGCCCTGCACCCGCAGCGCTTCGATTGCCGCGTGACGCCTGGCATCCAACGGCGAGCGACCGGTCAATATCAGCGTGACGTCATGCACCTGGTTGACGATCTCGCGCGCGAATATCAGGCCCAACCCACCGGCACCCCCGGTGATCAGATATACGCCACCGTGTTTCCATACCGATGGCACGCTTTGCTGCAGCGGAGTCAGTTCGGTCCAGCGTTGCGTTTGTCGCCGTCCGTTCCGATACCGGATATGTCGATCAGCCGGCATTGCTGCGTTTTGCCGCAGCAATGCCGTTACTGCATCGGCACTGCGTTCTGATGTATCGAATTCGATCAATTGCGCGATCATTTGCGGGTTTTCCATCCGCGCCGTTTTCAGCAAACCGGCCAGCGCGACCAGTAACGATGACGACATCGCCACGCCAGAAGTCGGCGCGGCGTCTATCACGATCTGCAACAGCATGCGGCCGCCCGTTTTGTTGCCGAAGCTTTGCCGGACCTGTTCGAACAGCTGTACAGTGCGATCGGTAAAATCGCTATCGATTTCTGTTAGCGTCGAATGCAAGGGCAAACAGATCGTACCGGGTATGGCGATCGGTTTTCCGGTGAAAAAGATTCTGCGTTCCGCATAATCTTGCCCAGCGGGTGAGGTGCCGTCGGCAACACGCGACGCATCCGTTGTTTTCCAGTCAGGATAAGCTAACAATGTGGTTGCTACAGACGAAGGCGGTGGCGTCTTTTTTTGCACCACCGGCATTGAGTCCGGTGCCACCAGCCAGTAACGTTCCCGCGCAAACGGATAAGTCGGCAGGCTGATGCGCGATGGCAAAACGTTTTCTCTGGATGCCAATTGGCTCCAGTCGATGGCCGCGCCGCCGACCCAAGCCGCCAGCACATCATCGTAGCCTTGCGGAAGTGTGGTGAGGTGATGCGTTGCGGCGCTATCTCCGCCTTTGGCGCGCGCCAGATGCAAGCCTCCGAAATCGTCGCGTAAAAAGGCGTCCAGCTTATCTGCAAGCATAGTCAGCGAATCCGCCAGGAGGCCCAGCCGGTATGGCATAGCTTCGCGTCCAACCTGCAAGGTATAGGCAATGTCCTGCAAGGCTGGATGGCGGTGTGAATCGTCTGAATTATCACGCAGAAAATGCAGTAGCCTCTCGGCATATTCCCGGCGCTGTTGCTCGGTCTTCGCGGACAGCACAATCATGTGTGGCCCGTCGACAAGCGGCGTCACCGGCCGGTTTGCCGGCACATATTCGGTAACGATCAGATGGGCATTGGAGCCGCCGGCACCGAACGAAGATAAGCCAGCCGCACGCGGATGGGCGTGACCGTCGATCACCGAGCGCGGCCATTCGCGCAGTTGTTGATTAACCTTGAACGGCGTCGCCGGAAAGTCGATATTCGGATTCAGTGTGGCCGAATGCAAGGAAGGCGCAATCTGGCCTTCGCGCATTTGCAGCAATACCTTGGTCAGTCCGGCGATACCCGCCGCCGATTCGGCATGACCAATATTCGATTTGGCAGAGCCGATCCAACAGGACTGCGCAGCGGTGCCGTATTTGCCGAAGGCATTGCTAAGCCCGGTCATTTCGATCGGGTCGCCAAGTATGGTGCCGGTGCCGTGCGCCTCGATATAGCCGATCGACATGGGGTCGATGCCCGCTTCACGCAGTGCACGGCTGACGGCCTGCTGCTGGGCATTCGGATTAGGTACGCTGTAACCGCTGGTCTTGCCGCCATGGTTCAGCGCACTGCTCTTGATCACGCCGTAGATGTGGTCGCCGTCGCGTTCGGCATCGACCAACCGCTTAAGCATCACCACGCCGACCCCTTCGCTCGGCACGTAACCGTCGCCGCCAGCGCCAAAACTTTCGCAGCGGCCGTTGCTGGAAATGAATTGTCCCTGGCTGAGCACGCTGTATTTGTTTGGATGCACGCTGACATTAACGCCGCCTGCTAGCGCCAGGTCGGTACGTCCCAGCTTCAGATCCTGGCAGGCCAGATGGATGGCAGTCAGCGAACTCGAACACATGGTGTCGACTGTCATGCTCGGGCCGTGCAGATTCAGCGAATAAGACACCCGGTTAGCGACGCTGGCGGAGAAGTTCGCCAGCGTTGGACCGTTGCCGTTTCGGCTGGCCTCAATGCCGAGCAATTGATATTCGCCATACATGACACCGGCATAGACGCCGACCTGTCCCGGCATATCGTTTTGGTTGATCGATCCGGACAGTGGAGTCTGCAAATCCTCGCGTCGATAACCGGCATCTTCCATCGCCATCCACGCATGCTCCAGAAACAATCGTTCCTGCGGATCGATATATTCAGCGGCGCCAGGCGAGATATTGAAAAACAGCGGGTCAAATTTATCGATGTCGTCGATAAAACCGCCCCATTTACAGGTGTGGCGCCGGGCCGCGCTGCGATCATCGCTGAAATAGGCTTGCCAATCCCAGCGCTCGGACGGTACTTCGGTAATGCAGTCGCGTCCATCGCGCAGGTTGCGCCAGTAAGCATCGATATTTTTTGCCAGCGGATAACATCCGGACAGGCCGATCACGGCGATATCCAGTGCACCGTAGCTAGTGATCGGGGCGGCAGGGGGTAA
Organism: Glaciimonas sp. GNP009; assembly: GCF_054343755.1. Classification (NCBI taxonomy): domain Bacteria; kingdom Pseudomonadati; phylum Pseudomonadota; class Betaproteobacteria; order Burkholderiales; family Oxalobacteraceae; genus Glaciimonas; species Glaciimonas sp. GNP009. The sequence continues at coordinate 70,798 of NZ_JBTGUV010000001.1, read as the reverse complement.
CAGCGGCGCTGTTACATAAGGACGATCGGATGAAAAAGCGGCGGAAGCGGAAAAGCCACGCTCGCCCGTTTCCATTGTCGCTGTCGTTACCGGCATTTTTGCCGGCGCAGGCCGGTCGAATTCGTCACTACCTGCATCAAACAGTTTCAGCAATTGCGGCTTATGCATTTTGATAAAGTAGTCGACCAGTTCACTCAGCGTGTGATGTTCGAAAAATAGTGTTTTCGATAACGTGCCAAATGACTTTTCCAGCAAGCCGGTCAGCTCCATCACCATCATGGAGTCGATACCGTAGGCGTCCATTGCATCGTCCGACGAAATTTCATCGATCGGATATTTCAACACCGAAGCGAGCAACGCCTTAAAATAATCGATAGTCCTGTTTCTTAATTGCACCCGATCGGCCACCACATTGACCGTTGCAGCGGCTGCTTCGTGAACTAACGCAGGTGCCAGCTGTGGCAACCGGACGCCGGAGTTGGCGGCCTGGCTATCTGTCGTGAACAGCCGCGACGAAAAGCCTTTGATATGCACGCATACCCGACCCTGCTCGTCGCACAGATCGATATCCAGTTTTTGTAACCGTGCGACCGTATTGCCTGGGGTGCGCCGCACCCACGCCCACATTGACGCAGTACATTGGCCGAAAATATCAACACGTTCAATTGCGAATGGCAACGACAGCCCGGAAGCTGCCTTACCGTCGCCACCTCTCGATGCCGATTCCGCCAAAGACAATCCTATCGATGCCTGCAATGCCGAATCCATCATAGACGGATGCAAAACGTACTGATCCAGCGTTGACAGCAACGGTGCCGGCAACGCCAGTCTGGCGATCGCCTGCCCATTGCCTGCGTAAAGTTCGCGTATTCCGCGGTGTGCGGGGCCGTATGCGAGTCCGAGCGTGTCGAATAATTGATAACACCGTGTCGGATCGAAGCTTTGCATGCCCTGCTGCGCGACGATCATCGCCGGATTCAGAGGAGGCGGAACGATTATGGCAGGGGACGAAACAAATGATATCGTGCCCTGACTATGAATTTGCCGCGCGGGTGGCTGGGCGATTGCAGGTGCGGACGCACTAACGATCTGAAATTTAATCGCGCCATTACTGCTGCTATTACCACTGCCATCGCCGATCAGTTCAATATCGATATCACGCGCACCATCGGAGATGAATGGACTAAGCCAGACAACATCCCGTAGTTGTACAACGGTTTGCTTCTGAACATTGTTTTGTGCCAATACCGCCGCTGCGCGGGCCATTTCCAGATAGGCCACACCAGGCAATATTTTTTGGCCCTGCACCTGATGATCTTCCAGAAAAAATTCCTGGCCCGTCAGGCGTGTCTTAAAGGCCAGGCGTTGTAGTGTCGAGATGTTTTGCTGTGCCAGAGGATGCAGGAAGGCATAACTCACTCCGTAATCAGTGCTGGTATCCGGCGGCGTGCTCACAACTGCTGCCTTTCTAATCCAGTAGCGCTGTTCGGCAAACGGATAGCCTGGTGCCGAAATCCTGCGCGGCCGTTCGGCATACAGACGCGCTTCGCCGTATAGCTTATCCCACTCGATGTTCAGTCCGGACGTCCAGACTTCCAGCAGCTTGGCGAACTTGCCGCGCTGCATCCACTTTTCTAATGCTTCCTGCATTTCATCGTCGGCCACAAAGGCCGATAAAATACGTTTGTTCTGCCTGGCCTGTCCCAGATATAGTTCCTGGACGCCATCAGTACGATCTTCGATGAAGGCCTGTAATTTTTGTACAAGTTCATCGAAAGAAGCTGCGGTCAGCGCCAGCCGCTGATCCATAGCTTCGCGACCGACTTGCAGGGTATAAGCCAGTGCTGCCAGATCGATGCCATTACCCAATGTTGTCTGCGATGGCGGCTGGTCGAAACCTGCAACGACCTCGTCGCCGGCATATTCCAGCCCGAGCCGGGCCTGCAAGGCTGGATCGTTTTGCAACGCGGCATCGACAAATGACGAGATCGAATGATTGCCCAAAATCGCGCTAAGGGGAAGATCGATATCGAAATCATGACGCAGCTTCCTCAGTAGCGCGGCGCCATATACCGTATCGAAACCGAGTTCGTCCAGTGGCGTAGCTATCGAAATTTCCTTGCTGTCGAAATGCAATATCTTTGCTACCAGAGAACGTACATGGCCAGCCAGGCGTTGCCGGATCCGATCTGCTTGCGGCGCGGCACTCCCCTCGATTCCGGCGATGAATGACAGCAATTCGATCGCGTAGGCTTTTAGTCGTTCCGGATTCTTTGCCGACAGAACAATCAGGGACGGTGTGTTTGCACCATCCATATCGCGGGTCGCATCGGCTACCATCGCGCCTATGGGCACATATTCCTCGATCACCAGATGTGCGTTGACGCCGCCAAAACCAAAGGAACTGATACCGGCGCGGCGCGGCCATGCGTGCCCTGCGGCATCCTGTAAAGGGGCCCACTCGCGATTTTCGCGTAGCAGATAAAAAGGGCTGCCCTGTAACTGGATATACGGATTGACGGTTTCGCAATGCAGGCTGCGCACCAGCATCTTGTGTTTCAGCTGCAGCAATACCTTGATCACGCCGGCAACGCCCGCAGCCAGTTCCAGATGGCCGATATTAGTCTTCACCGAACCCAGCGCGCAATGCGCCTGTGGTATATCCGGACTACCGCTAACTTGATAAAGTTCTTTAAAAGCAGCTTTCAGGCCGTTTATTTCTATAGGGTCGCCGAGTTCTGTTCCGGTGCCATGCGCTTCGATATATGCAACCGAACGCGGATCGATGCCAGCACGCGTATACGCGGTCTTGATCAGCGCGGCCTGTGCTTTCGGATTCGGTGCAGTCAGCGAATTACCGCGCCCCCCGTGGTTCTCCGCACTGCCGCGAATCACACCGTAAATGTGGTCGCCGTCGCGCTCCGCCGCCTCCAGCTTTTTCAGGAACAGCATGCCGACTCCCTCGCCGCGCACATAACCGTTAGCTTCCCTGGAAAATGTTTTGCAACGACCGTCTTCACACAGCATGCCAGCCTTATTAAAACTAATCTGTGTTTCCGGGCTGACGATCAGATTGATGCCGCCGACTACCGCCTGCTGGCAATCGCCCATCGCCATTGCTGCCAGCGCGCGATGAATCGCCACCAGCGAGCTGGAACAAGCGGTCTCGACCGGTTCGCTTGGACCATGTAAATTGAGAAAATAACTCATCCGGTTCGGCCCCACCGAGCCCACCACGCCGGTAGAACTGTAGCTTTCGATGGCCGAGCCGTTCTGCGCCATCAGCTCGCCGTAACCGCTCGATGCGGTACCGATGAACAGCGCCGTGTCGCTGCCGGACAGGCTGGTCGGGGAATAACCGGCGTCTTCGATGGCCTTCCAGACGTATTGCATCAACAGACGTTGCTGCGGGTCCATCAGTTCTGCTTCACGTGGCGAAATGCCGAAAAAGCGGGCATCGAAATCGCCGATGCCTTCGATGAAGCCACCCCACCTGATATTGGTTTTATTGGCTTCGGTGACCGGATCGCCAAAAATAGCGCGCCAGTCCCAGCGGTCTTCCGGGATTTCACTGATGCAGTCTTTTCCCTGCAGCAGATTGTCCCAAAATGCGTCGAGATCCTTCGCCATTGGGAAGCGGCCGCTAATGCCCACGATGGCAACTGCATCGCTGCCCTGGCGCTGCTGTATTGCTTCAGGCGCCGTGCGGGATAAATTACCGGTCTGCGTAGCATCGGCGGAAAACGTGAATCGGGTACGCGGTTCTGCCTGCGCCGGTGTCGACGGTAGCGTCTGCAGCGGCCTGGAGGGAGATGACGGCTGCAGGCTCAGCGCCTGCACAAACACGTCGCGATACTCAATACTCAGCCACGCCGCAAAATCGACGATAGTCGGATATTCGAAAAACACTGTCGGCGTCAATTCCAATTGATAATCCCGGTTCAGCCGATTGGCAAAATCGGTCAGCGTGATCGAATCGAAACCGTAGTCACTCAACTGCGCGTCGGCATCAAGGTCTTCCAGCGCAAATTTCATCAATCTCGCGATGTACTGCAATAGCAACTGGCGGATTCTGGACTGCAGTGCAGCGGTATCGATATCGATATCGGCGGAAGAGGTGATTATCGACGTCGATGTTCCACTTTCCGGCAAAGGTTTGACGACTGTTTTGGCCGGGTTCTTGCCGCCACTTGCCAGCAACGCGCGGATGCGCGACGGCGCACCGTGCATCACCATTGCCTGCGATTCCCTAGCCGCGACGATCCTGCTGAACGCTTCGAATCCGTCAGCATCCGGCAGCGCTGACATGCCGCTGGTCTGCAGCATCATGGCCTGAGCAGAGGCTTCCATGCGCATGCCGCCGTTGGCCCATAACGGCCAGTCGACGGCGATGGTATGGCCCTGCCGTTTTCCAGCGGCGGTCAACGCGTTGCGATGATGCGCAAAGGCATCCAGGAATGCATTGGCAGTTGCATAATCGGCCTGCCCCGCACTGCCCCAGGCCCCGGCAGCCGATGCAAACAATGCGAAGAAGTCGAGATCCAGCGCTTCGGTCGCGCGGTCGAGATTAATCGTGCCGGCGACTTTCGGCGCAAGCACCTGGGCGAATTCCGCTGCAGATTTTTTCTGGATGAAATTATCGCGGAGCAGTCCGGCGCAATGCAAGATGCCGTCGATGCGACCATGATCTTGGTACACCGAGGCAATCAATTCATCGACTTCCCGCCGGTTGGCGACATCAAGGTGTCGATATTCGATCCGGCTGCCAGCAGCAGACAAGTGGGCGACCTGCGCCTGTTGCTGGCTGTCGAGCGCCGAGCGGGCGCACAGCACGATAGTCGCATGACTGGTTTGCGACGCGATCTGAGCGGCAAACAGCAATCCCAGACCCCCGTTGCCACCAGCAATCAGATAAACGCCATTATGTTTCCATGGCATCGCCGGAGGGAGAGTTTGCTGCTGCGTGCCGATAGCAATCGGCGACTCCTGCCAATGCAGCACTTCGCGTCCGGCGGGGCTGTAGCGGACCCTGGTCTGGTTTGTTTGCCGGCTGTCAGCAGCGATGTTGACCGCCATGTTTGCGACCGGTTCTATATTGTCCATTGCGATCAATTGCGAATGAAATTTTGCATTTTCCCGGCTTGCTGTCTGTAACAGACCTGTCAGGCCACCCAGCAATGCGCCGTTATCGCGTCCGGGGATCACCACCTGCAGCAAGATCGGCCCCTGCTCTTTTAGCGCTAAGACTTCTTTGACGGTCTCAAAAATCTGCACCGCCGCAGTGCCATAGCTGTCTTCAATCTCGCCCGTCAGGGACAGGCGTGAAAAAACCGCGTCCGGCAAGCGCTGCGCGATTTCGTATTCGAGGGCGTCGGGAAACGCGCCATCGAGATCGCACAATACGATCAGATGCCGAGACCACGCAGGGATTCCGGTCTGATCACTTCCGGCATCTCCCCCATCCTGGCAAATCGCCTCTCTGCTCCAGACCGGTTTGCATACCAGCGTCTCTGCGTTTTCAGGCGAGGTTTTGACTTCCTGTGTACGGGAAGAAAATCCCTTCATCCGGATGCAAATATGTCCCTGCTCGTCGCAAAAATCGATATCCAGTTTCTGTACTTTGTCTGTCGCCGAACTGCCATCGGCATAACGTATCCACACCCACATCGAAGCTGGCGGCTGTGACAGCACCGTCAGCGATTCAAGCGCGAACGGCAATGAAGCAGTAAGGCGGGCAACATCCGCCCCGGCACCGCCAGGCAGCGCGTGGCCGGCACCGGCCATCAGTCCGATACAGGCTTGCAGTCCGGAATCGATCAATCCCGGATGCAACACAAACTGCCCGGCACCGCCGATAGCGCTCTCCATTCCGGGCGGCAGCATCAGCTTCGCCAATACTTGTGGTGGCCCGGCGAGCTTGTCCGCTGCAGAAAAATAGACGGTTTCCAGGCATCGATGGCCAGGCCCGTAGGCGATCGACATCGCATTGAACGCATCGTAGCAATGGTCGGCGTCGAGATGGCCGCCGTTGAGACGTTCCCGCAGCGCATTCAGATCGATCCTGTCGATTACAACGGCACCGGTTTCGGCAGCCATCTCGGCTAAGGCAATGCCCTGGCTATGCAGAATGGATTCAGCATCAGCGCCTTCCGGCTGGCTATAAATCCGGTAGGCGATCTGTCCGTTTTTCTCGGGATACAGGCCGATATGCAAGGCAGCCGGTACATCGGAGACGGAAAATGGCCTGGCCCATACGATATTCTTAAGATGGACAGGCGCGAGATTACGTTCGGTTTCGTGGCAAACCTGCCTGATTGCCGCGCGCGCCATTTCGAGATAGGCAACGCCTGGCAAGACTTTGGCACCCATCACGACGTGGTCGGACAAGAAAAATTCCTTGCCGCTCAATACGGCGCTGAAACGCTGTTCCGTCAGGTCCGAGGTATTTTTATGCACCAGCGGATGCAGATGCGTATGGAGATTGTCGCTGCCATCCGATGTGCTGGTATGGTGCCGATTGTATTGCGTACCAGAAATATCCAACCAATGACGTTGCCTGGCGAATGGATACGATGGCAGCGCGATACGATGCGGTGGCCGGCCGCCGGAAGCGGTGTTGGCATACAGCGTCGGCCAGTCAATTGCGACCCCTTGTACCCACCAGCCGGCGAGTTGCCCGATATCGCTATTGGCGAAATGCTGGTGAATTTCAGCCGGCAGTGCATCGTTTTCATTCAGGACGCGCAACGCATCCCGGCTCTGTTTAAGATTGCCCTTGTAGCAGCCGGACGGCGGCGTGCCGGTGCCGGTGGCCTGAATTTGCTTCAGTTTCGCTTGCAATGCAGCGACCGAATCTACGATCAGCGCCAACCGTTCCGGCATAGCTTCGCGGCCGACTTGTAGGGTATATGCGATATCGATCAGGTGCGGTGCAGGTGTTGGCGTCGATGTCAGAAATTGCAATAGATCGTCGATCACAGCATCGAGCCGGCCCGCGTTTTTGGCCGATAGCAGGATCAGGGACGGTGCCATGTTGTTGACAGCGGGAAGTGGCGGCGCAATGTATTCCTCGATCACCACATGCGCGTTGGAACCGCCAGCGCCAAACGAACTGACGCCGGCCCGGCGTAGTTGTTCGCAGCCGTCGACCACCGGACGATCCCAGACGCGACCCTGCTGCAAAATATAGAACGGTGATTGTGCCGTCTCGATCATCGGGTTGATCGCGTCGCTATGCAGGCTGCGGTAAAGGTGGCGGTTACGCAAAGCCAACACTACCTTAATAACGCCGGCGACTCCGGCGGCGGTTTCGGCATGGCCGATATTCGATTTGACCGATCCAAGGCCGCAAGTCGCCGCATCCGGCGTAGGCAGCCCGGCTTCCTGGTACAGCTGTTCGAACGCCATTTTCAGGCCGTTGATTTCGATTGGATCACCTAAAGCGGTTCCGGTGCCATGGCATTCGATATAACCGATGGCGCGCGGATCGCCGCCAGCCCTGCGGTGCGCCTCGGCAATCAGGCTTGCCTGCGCCTTCGGATTCGGCGCAGTCAGCGAGGTCGACATACCGCCATGGTTTTCGGCTGAACCGCGGATCACCGCGAGGATGGTATCGCCGTCACGTTGGGCTGCTTTCAATGATTTCAACAGGACTGCACCGACGCCGTCGGCACGCACGTAACCGTTGGCGTCTTTCGAGAATGTTTTACAACGTCCGTCTTCGCAAAGCATGCCGACCTTGCTATACATGATGTGCATGTCGGGCGAAATGATCAGGTTGGCGCCGCCGGCGATCGCCATTTCGCAACCTTCGTGCTGAATGCTCATCACAGCGCGATGCAGCGCCACCAGCGAACTGGAACAGGCGGTGTCGATGACCTGGCTGGGGCCATGCACATCGAGATAGAACGACAGGCGGTTCGGGCAGAACATATGCCCCAGGCTGGTCAGGTGCAGCGCCTCCATCGCGCCGGCACGGTCAATTATGTGGGCATAATCCTGCAAATTGATGCCGAGAAATATACCGACTTTTTGACCGGACAGCGACTTCGGTGCATAGCCAGCCGATTCGATCAGCTTCCAGACGCACTGGATAAACAGGCGATGCTGCGGGTCCATCAGTTCCGCCTCACGCGGCGACATACCGAAAAACAGCGGATCGAATTTATCGATATCTGGCGCAAAACCACCGAATTTGACGTTAGTGAATTCGCCCTGCTTTGGATCGCCGAATACTTTTCGCCAGTCCCAGCGGTCAGCCGGAATTTCGCTGATGCAATCGTCGCCGTTACGCAGGTGCCGTTCGAAAGCCCCGAGGTCAGGGCTGTTCGGAAACACGCCCTCCATGGCGATAATGGCGACCGGCTCGTAGCCGACTTGGTCCATTTCCTCAGGGACCGATGTGGCAGGCCCCGGCGTGGTGACCGATTTGAATTTATTTACCCAGTTTTCGACGTCGCTAGCGTCAATGGCATTAATGCCGTCAACGCGGCCGTCGTCGTCGTTGCGCATAGCGTTGCCGGATGGGGCAGCTGTCACTTGCATGATAGTGCCCGCGTTGACGGCATGCAGTTTCCTGGCCTCCAAGTCCGGCAAATACCGCTTTTCAATTTTTTTCTTGTAGCGCTGGAACAGGATACCGGCCAGTTCTTCCAGATGCCGGGCCTCGAAAAAAACGGTAGGCGCAATCGGCAGGTCAAGTAAACCAGAGATGCACTTCATGATTTCCGTGACGATGATCGAGTCGACCCCGTAACGTGACATGTTTTCGCGCACATCCATGCGTTCCGGCGGTATCTTCAGTACCGTCGATGCGATTTCGGCGATCTCCTTGCGGAAGCGGATCAGAGACGCATCGATTGCTGCGCCTGGTATGCTCGCAGCAACGGTAGAAGAAACCACTGCTTGCGCCGTGCCGTACCCGGTTACCGCTGCAACTGCCGCGACAGAAACTGTCGACACAGTGCGCGAGGCAGCCAGCGCCGCCTCGACGAGTTCATCGTCCAGGTACTGCCGCATTGCGGCCTCGAGCGCAGTCGACCCATCGAACTTCATTGTATTTGCTCCAGCATGGTCCGGCCTTTCAACGCTCATCCAACATATCGCGGTACATACGTGCGCACTTGATAAATTTCCAGAAATCCACTTCCCATAGATGCCGGTGCGAATCGAGGAAATAATCTTGACCAAGGTCCGGGTTGTCCTGGCGCTTGGCCTGGATGAATTTAAAATAGCCCTTGCTTTTGTCGGTAAAGGCATTGATATAGCTGCGCACGAACTGACCCTGCAAGCGCAGGCCGTCACCGAGACCAGCGGCCGCATTCACAAAGCCAAAAAAGAAAATATTATCCAGATTGCGCGGCGCGATATGGATGAACAGATCGGGAATGCCAGACTTCCATTCCAGTTGTCCCGGATCGATGAACGGAAAATCCCGGTCGTAACCGGTGGCGTAGATGATGACGTCCACCACGGCACTGGAGCCGTCGGTAAAATGCACGGTGTCACCATCCAGACGTTCGATATCATCCTTCGGCAGTACGTCGCCGTGACCGATATGATAAAGAATTTGCGAATTCATGATCGGATGCGCGCCGTCCAGCGGATGGTCGGGGGGTTTCAGACCGTAGTCTACGCCGTCGAATCCGGCCAATTTGAAGACCTGGTGGACATACGCCATGGTCTGCTCCTTGGATGCAAACTTATTCCCAAGTTGCAGCATCCATTGCGGCGTCGGCTTGCCACCGATGAATTTCGGATAGTAGTGATAGCCGCGACGGGTGCTGTGATAGACCTGGCTGCCGTGGTTCGAAGCATCCACCGCGATATCGCAACCAGAATTACCTGCACCGACCACCAGCACCCGCTTGCCGCGAATCTGATCCGGCGATTTGTAATCCATGGAATGCAGGACTTCGCCACTAAAATGACCGGGATAGGCGGGATCGGGATAGCGTGGCACGCGTTGTGCACCATTACAGACAGCCACAAAGGAATAGCGCTTGCGTTCGCCTGTCGACAGTTCGACCTGCCAGCCGTCGCCGTCCGCTTCCAGTCGGGTCACTCTGGTATTGAACACGGCATGATCGTAGACCCCGAAGTCCCTGGCGTAGGAACGCAGGTAACGCAGCATCAGCTTGTGATTCGGATAAGCCGGATAGTCGTCCGGCATCGGATAGTCCGGCACCTGGGTATTGAATTTCGGTGAGATCAGATGTAGCGAAGGGTATACCCGGCCGCAGGCAGCGTCGCCGTTCCAGACACCGCCCAGGTCCGATTCGGTTTCGTACAGATCATAATCGATGCCGCCTTCGCTCAGTTCCCGGCCCAGCCCGATACCCAGCGGTCCACCGCCGATAATACATAGCCTGATTTGTTCACCTGTATTGCTTATGTTGCTCATGTTCGCTTCGCTCGCCTGCTTTTGATTAAATATCGATCAGTTTTTCTTGTGTCGTAACGGTCAGGTCTTGCAAATACAGACAGGCGCTTCCCTGCACGTCATAGAATGTCATATCGACTTTTTGTTGCTCCATGCCGACCCCGGCCTTACGCACCAGTTTCAGCGTGACCCGCTCTGGCAGCCTGCCACAGGCCTGTATCCTTCGTAGCGACGAAGGCAGCAGCGGCAAGCGGACCGGCATGCCAGATGTTGCGACATCGCTCTGCACAAAAATTTGCAGCAACTCCCATGCGGCATGCAGAAACAGCGGCTGGAACTGCATTTGCCGATGGTGCGTATCACTTTCCGGCGGCAGCGACAGCGTTGCCAGCAACACGGACGCGCCATGACAGACGTCAGAGGCATAGACGCATTCGGTATCGACTGGCTGCAGGCCAGCGCGCAGTAGCGACAGGTCGACCGGAGGCGGCATGGCGACAGTTGCCATAGCGCTCAGCGCAATTTCGCCGATGTGATCGTTGCCGCCTGAAGTAGCGATCGAATATAGCAGATCGCCAGCTTTCCGGTGTAGCAAGACGGTCGGCTTTCCGGCTTGATTTTCGCGATAGGCCGATCGGCTCCACACCATGTTTTTTAGAGCGGAGACCGGATGCGTGGCATTTTCCTGCGCGGCGGTACGCGCCATTTCAAGAAACGACAAGCTATGCATCGACTGTTCCGACCGAAGGTTGTGCTGCGGTTTCACCTGAGGCGGGACGATTGGGGCTGCCGGAGCAGCGCTTTCTTCCTCGATCCAGTAACGCTCACGCGCAAACGGATACCCGGGCAGGTTGATGCGCTGCGGTCGTTGCGGATACAGATTCGCCCATGCAATCTCATACCCCTGGCAATAAAAATCAGCCAGCGCCAGCAGATTATCGCGATATTCAAGCGACTGCTGCATGGACGGCGCCTGCTGCGTCAGGCTATCGATATACAGGCGTATGGCGCGCTGTCCGGTGAACTCCCGGTCAACCACACCATGCACGCAATTGGCTTGCGCATGGCGCCCGCCAGACATCAGTGCATCGCTCCAAAGTGCGATGGCATCCCGGCTATCACGCACCACGATCACGTGGCGGTGCTGGAAGTGATGACGTCCTTGCAGCAGCGTGTAACTAAAATTTTCCAATGTTTGCGTTTGAGCGATGCCGTCTTTTTGCAGAAACGCCAGCATCTGTTCAATCTTTTTCTGTAGGGCGGACGCGGTTTTCGCTGAAAGCGCAAGCAGGAAATATGACGCTGTCGGCCGCTCAGCAGCCGATGGCACAACAGCCGTACTCACGTAATCCTGCAACACCATATGGGCATTGGTGCCGCTCATGCCAAACGCGCTGACCGCGCCAATGCGCAATTTATGATCGTCGGCAGGCCAGGCCTTACTGTGCTTGTTGACAAAGAACGGGCTTTCGTTCCAGCGGATGTAATCGTTTTCCTGTTCGCAATGCAACGTGGCCGGAATCGTTTCATGCTTCAGCGATTGCACCAGACTAATCAGGCTAACCAGTCCGGACGCCGCGAAGGTGTGACCGAAATTACTCTTAGTCGAGGTCAATGCGCAGAAGCCCTGGCGAGTGGTCTTGCCTTTAAAAGCGTCGTAAAGCGCATTGATTTCGACCGGATCGCCGAGCTGAGTGGCGGTGCCATGCGTGACGATGTAATCAATATCCTGCGGATGCAGATCGGCCTGACGATAGACCGAATTCAGTAATTCTGTCTGCGATGCACCACTCGGTGCAGTAATGCCGTTAGTCTTGCCGTCATAATTGACGCCGCTACCGCGAATCACTGCATGTATCGGATCACCATCGGCGATTGCCTTCGACAAACGTTTTAATACAACCACCGCCACCGCTTCACCCGGCACCATGCCGTTGGCGCGCTTATCGAATACGTAGCATTTTCCGTCCGGCGACAACATACCGGCCTGTGTCATGCCGACATAGGCTTCCGGCGATACCATCAGGTTGACCCCGGCTGCAATCGCCGTATCGCATTCACTCTGGCGCAAGCTTTGACAAGCCAGATGCGCGGCCACCAGCGACGACGAGCAGGCGGTATTGACGGCCATCACCGGCCCCTTGAAGTTCAGAAAGTACGCTAGCCTGGAAGCCAGGATGCCGTTATGGGTAGAAGTCAGACTGAGGTGCTTGAGGCGCCGCTGGTAATCGCTGCCCTCTTCGACGCCAACGAACATGCCGATTTTTTGCTGCGCTATCTGATCTGCGCCGAAACCTGCGTCTTCAAGGGCCAGCCAGGATTCCTGCAACAGATGACGCTGGCGCGGGTCCATGCGCTCTGCTTCCAGCGGCGAAATCTCAAAAAACAGTGGGTCGAATTCGGCAATACCCGGAATGGCGCCACACCATTTGCTATTGGTCTTGTCGGCCGACCGGGTGGAGTTGCCATAAAATTTGCGCCAGTCGAAACGCTCGGATGGAATTTCTTCGACTGCATCGCGGCCGTCTGCCAATATTTGCCACAACTCATCGACGTTACGTGCACTCGGAAAGCGACCACTGATGCCAATGATGGCGATGGGTTCTTGCAGATCTGCGGCTGTCGCCGCACGGATTTTCTCTTGGAATGACTCTTGAATCGGCTCTCGGGTTGCCGCAAGCAAAGACGCTACGCTCAGGGCGGGAGACTGCGCCAGCGCGGTCTCCACCGGCTGCCTGTAAAACGCGGCCATGGCGGTGCCATGTTCGTTCAGGAAATACGTTGTCAAACGCTGCAGCGTCGAATGACTGAAAAACACCGACGGCGTGATATCAAGTGAATAAAAGCGGCTCAGTACCCGCGAAAATTCAGTCAGGCTGATCGAATCGAAACCGAAATCAGCCAGGTTGCTGTGTTTATCGAGCTCGTTGCGCCGCGTATTGAGCAGATCGCAAATACGATCTTTCAGATCACTCTGAATAGATTGTTCAAGATCGAGATCTTGCAACGCTTTGCGAATGCCAATGCCTCCAACGGCAGTCCCGGTCGCCGCGCGCGGCGCAGCGCTTTGCGGACCTGCAACAATCATACGTAGCAATTTTTCAGGCTGACCGGCCAGCACCAGGCACTGCGGCCGGTCTTGTGCCAGCAGTTGTTCGAATAATTGCAGGCCTTCATCAGTCCGAAGACTGCATTGTCCGCTGGACTTTAGATAAAAACGGGTCTGTTCGCTGTCGCCTACCTTCAGGCCGCCGTCTTGCCACAATGGCCAGTTGATCGTCAGTGACCTGCCTGGCAGCGCTGCAAGAGCAGTCTGGCTGTTTCGGTAATGCGAATAGGCCATCTGGAAGCGATTGCCCAGCGCATAATCGCAGGAGCCGAAATCGCCGAGGATTGCTGACGACGAGGAAAAATAACAGACAAAATCAAGTTTCTGCTCTGGCGTCGTCTGAAGCATCTGCGCCAGCGCCGCATCGAGCGCCAGTGTTCCTGCCACCTTGGCGTCCAGCACGCGTCGAAAATCGACTGGCGTGGTCTGCAGCAGGTCGGCGGCACCGCTGACGCCCGCGATATGCAGCACGCCATGAAGTGCGCCGAAGCGCTGCGTGGCTTGCTTAATACCGGCCAGCATTGCTACTGTATCGGATGCATCAGCTTGCAGATAAATCGCCTTCTCGCCAAAACTGGCCAGCCTGGCCCGGATCGCGTCATCTGACGCCGAGCGGCCGGTCAGGATCAACCTGGCATCATAGGTTTGCGCCAGATATCCGGCAAACATCATGCCCAAACCGCCCATGCCGCCGGTAATCAGGTAAGTGCCGCCGTGTCTGAGGCGGCTATGTTCGAACGGTGGCAAAACCAGTGGATGCACCTGCAGCGCATGTCGAATGCCGTGGCGATACATGGCACTCCCCAATTGCGGTGCCTGCAATTCGGACCATAACGTTGACAGCCATGCCTGCATTGAAAAACTGGTATCCGTATTTTCCATGTCGCCAAATACCGCCGCGACCTGCGATTGCGGCATTATTACGCGCAACGAGCGTTCGAAGGCCACCCATGCGTCGAGATAGCAGCGGTCAAGTGGATCGCCGCCGGGCAGTCCCGCCATGCCGGACAAAATCAGTTTACGTGGCTGCAGTCCCGCCGCCATTATGGCTTGCAGCAACTGCACTACAGGACCGGTGTCACGCACACAGCGCGCATCCTCCAGCGGCCACAAGTAAAGTACGGCATCAATCTGGCCGGCTCCGGCGTGAACAGCTTGCATCACCTCAATAGCGCTTTGCGCCTGATCGAGGTCGATTCGGTAGCGGCCATCGACAGCGAGATTTGGATGACCGGTGCCCTGTTCGACAAAAATCAAACGGGTGCGCGGGCTGAGATTGTGCATGCGCGCGATAATGGCCTGCCGGTGCGATTGTCCGGAAACGAAGCAAAGCAGACTATTAATGGCATCGATGGCAAGTCCTGACGACGGCAACGGCGATTCGGCCCAGACTTCTTCGAAGGTCAGAAGTACGTTGTCCGGTACTTCGACCTCTTGCCTGACGACGGTTTTTGCCAGCGCTGCAGCTGCTGGTATCCAGTGACGATGGCGAATAAAAGGATAGGTCGGGAGTCCGATGCGTTTGGCTATAGCCCCGCGATGCAATTTGCGCCAGTCGATTGCAATGCCGTTAACCCAGGTCGCCAGCAGCTTGTCGTATTTGCCTTTTTCAATCCAGGCGTCGAAAGTGGTGGCCATATCCTCATCGGCAGCAAACGCCCTCAGGCTCTCATCGTTCTCGCTGACCTGACCGATATGAATACCCTCTGCGGGCGTGCGCAGATCGATATAGGACTGCAGTTTTTGCAGCAGATCGCTGATCGAGACCGCATGCAACGCGAGCCGCTGGGGCATTGCTTCGCGGCCGATCTGTAACGTATAAGCCAGGTCGTGCAGGGATAATGTACTTTGTTCTTTGTAAACGAATTGCAGCAGCAGAACGGCGTATTCGCGCAGACGTTCTTCGTTCCTGGCCGACAGTACCACCATCGCGGGACCGGTCGTATCGGCGACGGGCGCCATGACGATCCCGGCGTTCTCGACGGACGGCGCATATTCTTCAATGATTACATGCGCGTTGGAACCACCTACGCCGAAGCTGCTAACGCCGGCGCGGCGCGGCAACGGACGCTGGTAACAATCTAGTGGCTGGCCCCAGTCACGAGTTGTATCCACCAGGTAGAACGGCGTGCCATCCAGTTGCAGATACGGATTTGGCGTGCGGAGATGCGGATTTCCGGGTATTTTGCGATGCTTCAGCATCAGCAATACCTTGACGATGCCGGCCACACCGGACGCTGCTTCCAGATGACCGATATTGGCCTTCACCGAACTTATTCCACAATAAGGCTGTGCCGGCGATGGTAACCCCTGACGCTGATGCAATTCGGCAAAGGCGGCTTTCAGACCGTTGACTTCGACCGGATCGCCCAGCGCAGTGCCGGTGCCGTGTGCTTCTATGTAACTGACGGTACGCGGATCGATGCCAGCGCGGCTGTAGACATCGACCAGCAATTGTTTTTGCGCCGCAGCGTTCGGCGCGGTCGGCGAAGCGGAACGACCGCCATGATTTTCGGCGCTGCCGCGAATCACGCCATAGATCCGGTCGCTGTCAGCGATGGCCTTGTGCAGCGGCTTCAACAGCAGTACTGCCACCCCTTCGCTGCGCACATAACCGTTGGCGCGCTGATCAAAGCTCATGCAACGGCCATCTTCGCTTAGCAGACCCGCCTGGCCAGACGCAATTGTGATGCGCGGGCTGCCCAGTACATTGACACCGCCAGCTAGCGCCAGTTCGCAATTGCCGAGGCGCAGGCTTTCGACCGCGCGATTGACAGCGATCAACGAACTGGAACACGCGGTATCGATAACTTCGCTCGGACCATGAAAATTAAACCAGTACGAGACGCGGTTCGACACCATGAACGGGAACGGCTCGGCCGGCGATTTAATCAGACCCGTGCTTCTTGCTTCGGTCAGCATGTCTTTATAGTCTGCTGTGGCAACTCCGGCAAACACGCCGGTCTTGCTGCCTGATAGTGCGGAGGCCGGATACCCGGCATCTTCCAGCGTCGCCCAGACCGTTTCCATGAACAGCCGCAGTTGCGGGTCCATGGCTTCGGCTTCAGCAGGAGAAATGCCGAAAAAGCGTGCGTCGAAGCAATCCGCGTCCGCTATAAAACCGCCCCATTTGACTTTAGTCTTGCCCGGTTCTTCATGCGGATCGCCGTAGATCGCATGCCAGTCCCAGCGCTGCTGCGGCACTTCGCCGACCATGTCCCGATTATCTTGCAGTTGTTGCCAAAAATCGTCCAGGTCGCTTGCGCCAGGAAATTTTCCGCCGATACCGATTATGGCAATGGCGCCGGTATCGGGCGCGGCATCGATGCTCGTCGCCAGGACGGGCGGCCAGACTTTTGCCTCAGTGACGGCACGCAGTAGCGCCGGAGTCGGCAAGGGCACCGACAACCTCGCTGGCGCGATCTTCAGATACGCAGTTGGATTAGCTGTCGGCAGATCGTTGCGAAGAGTCGGACTGATGCCTGGCTGCGGTGGCTGGGGGTCATTCACGCCGTATTTGTTCAGCAGCGCAGCGTAATGGCGGTCAATCATGTACGCCGCCAGCGCCGCCAGATTCGATATTTCGAAAAACAACGTCGGCATCAGCGCCAGCGCATAGGTCTTGTTCAGCGCATTGGCGAACTCAGTGAAGCTGATCGAATCAAAACCGTAGACCGATAAATCCCGTTGCAATACGATTTTCCCGACTGGGATGCGTTGGATATCGGCGACTATGCGAATCAATTCTGCAGAGACAGCTAATGTCAGTTTTTGTTGTTGCTGCTGCATAGGTTGAACTGGATCCGGTTGAGTCTGGGTCGCTTGAATTAGTACGGATCGCATGGGCGATAATTCGGACTTGATGACAGTTTCAGCGACCACTTGCATCGGTATCGAAATGGAGACTGCTGTTCGCGCTGCCATGCGGTCCGGCACCGGGACGCGAACCATTTCCATCACAGGCTGCGTCAGATACTGCGCAAAATTGGTCTCGGACGCATCCTGCCGGAATGCCAGCAGGCGCGTGCGGATCGCGGTCCTGTCGCCAAAGGCAACTAGCACCTGCGTTTGATCACCGGCCAGGCAGCGTTCGAAAGCGCGCAGTCCGGAAGCGCTATCCATCGCCGCCATGCCGGTCGCCTGGCGCATGAGCGTTTTATTAGCCGCGCCCATTTGCATACCACCGTCTAGCCACAACGGCCAGTTCAACGCGAGCGTTTTCCCGGAGGCCTTGCCTTGCAGCACCTGGGCGTTACGATAAAACGCAAAACTATCGAGGAAAGCGTTGCCAGCCGCATAGTCGGCTTGACCCAGGTTACCCAACGCGCCGGCGATCGACGAGAACAGTACCATGCAATCCAGAGGCAAATGGCAGGTGGCGGCATGCAGCGCCAGCACGCCGGCGACTTTCGGCGCGATCACGCGCGCGAACTGTTCGTCGGTCTTATTGAGAATGTAACCGTCTTCGATTACGCCGGCACTATGCACAATACCGTTAAGACCGCCATAACGTTGTTCGATGGCAGCTAACGCTTGCGTAACCGAAGCGACTTGCACGATATCGGTCTGAAGATAGATGAACTCCACCCCATCTTGCTGCAAGGATTGCATGAAAGCGATTGCGTCAGCATCCGGCACCGACCGTCCGCTCAGCACCAGCCGCGCTTGCCTGACAACGCCGAGGTGACGGGCCAGCAAGCGGCCTACGCCGCCCAGGCCACCGGTGATCCAAATCACAGCGCCCGGCAGCCAGGATGGGAATGCATGACTGGTACCGCCTCCAATGTCACTGTCACTATCACCATCGTTATCCTGCCCGGCGATTTCCCGCAACGTGCGGACCTGGCGCTGTCCCTTGTCGTCATAGCGAATGTCAACGTCGCCGGCAGGCGATTTAACTTCCGCCGCTATACCGACTAGCAGGCATCCCAAAGCCGCCTCGTCAAAGCCGTCAGCATTCGGGGCGACCTGGTGATAAATCGTTTTGGCTGCCATGCGCGGCTGTTCGAGACGCGCGGTTTTCAACAGCCCGGCGATGCCGCCATACAACAAGGCATGCTCGCCGGGCGGCACCAGCAGCAACAGCGGCTGTATGGCACCGCTCTTTTCCTGCAGCAAACGGCGGCAACGCGCAAACACCTGCAGCATACCTTCCTGCAAATCTGCAGCGATGTCGTTGCGCAAGGCCGGGATGATGTCGACGAGCGCCCCGGGCCAGATAGTTTGCAGCGACTCCTGCAACACCTCATGCGGGCCGGCGAGGATAAAGACCGGTGCGGCAGCGCGGACAGACGGCAGCGAATCGGACAATACGCTATCGGTCCATTCCGGCGTCGCAAACAACAGGCGGTCGTTCGGCGCGAACACGGTCGTCAAGCGCAACAATAATGCCAGGGGCCGACCTTCCAGATCGAACAGAGCGATATCGACTGTTTCCAATTGTGCCCCTGGGGTCGCATCGGCAGAGCGGCGGACATGCGCGTAAAGCCGCGACGGTAAGGCCCTGTGCAGCTGAAGCTGGTCAAGACTGAACGGCATCGGCAGCACCGAATCCGGTCCGGCTCCGGGGCGCGTTACCAGCGTCCAGACCACACTGCTCAATATCGCGCCGTTCAGCAGACTCGGATGCAGCGAATAAGCGGCGGCACCGGTCAGCGCATCCGGCAATTGCAGCAAAGCTAGTGCTTCACGGTCGTTATACCGCAACTGGTCGATACTCATCAGAGATGGACCGTGGGTGTTCTGCAATAGCATGGTGCATTGCTCCCGACCAAGCAGCGTCGGGCAGCGCGTCTGCACCGTAGCGATATCGAAGTTGGCAGGCAATACGGCTGTAAATGATGAAAAATCCGCAACCACATTGCCCTGGCAATAAATACTGCCATCCTGCGCATCGCTGATGATGAAGCTCGGCACGCCATTTCCGTTTGCCGGCATCACGCGTGTCGTCAACGTACCACCATTGCCGTTGGTCAGCATGGCTTTAGGCCAGACGATATGGCTGAATCCTGTATTGCCGTCGAAATGACCCAGAAAAACTGCAGCGTGCGCCATTTCCAGATAAACCGCAGCCGGCATCAAGCCGCTGTGATCGCGCAGGAAAAATGTGTCGCTTTCGAAATACGATGTCCATTCCGTACCAGCGCTGTTTTTATCCACGGTGCCCGGCAGAGGATGTTTCTCGAAAGACGCGGACAACGAAACAGGGACAGCATCGCCGGTCACCAGCACACGTGAGGTAAATCCCTGCATGCGCATCCGCACGTCACCCTGCTCCGTACATAAATCGATATCCAGTCGCTGCACACTAGCGCTACCTGCCGTCACGGCGGTGCCAGGTGCACTGGCGCTATGGCGTACCCAAGCCCACATCGCCGTTTCGCACGGCCCCAGGACTTCCAGCGATTCCAGCGCAAATGGCAGTAACACCGGCAGCTCACCTCTCACGGCGGTGCCATCCAGCGCCAATGCCACGGTGGACTGCCATGCCGCGTCCATCAGCGCCGGATGCAAAACATACGCATGTGCTGAATCGGCAAGCGATGCCGGCAAGCGCAGGCCGGCCAGCACCTGGCCGTGGCCGTTATAAATCGTTTGCAGACCCTTATGCGCCAGACCGTAGCGGACGCTGGCAGCTTCCAGTGCTGCATAACAATCCGCAACGGTTGCGCCGGACTGCCCGATGGCAGCTTGCAATGCGGGTAAATCCAACCGCAGCGGCAGCGCTGAGGGCCTTATCGACGCGATCCCTTGATTGTGCAATTGCTCTTCGCCGGTCGGACCGTAATGGCTGATACGGTAGGTAATCGATCCATCCGCTTCCACATTCAGGTTGATCGTCAATTCCACCGGCGCATCGCCAACGACCACGGGCTGCGTCCAAACGATATTGCCAAGGTTCAACACATTATCTGACTGTCCTGGCTCTTCTAATGCCAATGCATGGCTAACGGCGGCACGCGCCATTTCAAGATACGCGACGCCGGGCATCACTTTATTGCCCTGGATAAGATGATCCGTCAGGAAAAATTCATCGCCGCTGAATGTCGATGTAAAACGCTGCCGCCCGAACGTGGACGTATTGCGCTGAACCAGCGGATGCAAATACGCGTTCGATTCGACGGACCGCCTGGCGGCACCTGCTGCTGTTAAATGGGTATCGGCAGGTTTCCAATAACGTTCGCGCGCGAAGGAATAGGCAGGCAAATGCGCCCGACGGACTTTGCTATCGCGGCGCAGTGTGGACCAATCGATTTCTGTACCCTGAACCCACGCTTCAGCCAGTGCGTCGAGCGCTGCTTCAGCCAACCACTGCGCTATGCGCGGCGTGAAAGCCGCGCTGCGCTGCTCGCGGCTTTTTTTGCCCTGCTTCGGCTCGACATAACCGTACCACAACTGTCCGGTACCCGGCGCTTCGGTCGCAATTACCTCCAGGCCCTTCTGAACGATCGACTCCAGCACATTGCCCAGGCAGTTCAGATCTTGTACCGCGAACGCAATGCGCTGCTCCATCGGTTCGCGCCCGGTCTGCAGCGTGTAAGCGATATCGGCAAGCGAGATGATATCCTGTTCTGCCTCGCCCACGGCATGCGCACGAATAAACGCTAGCAGATTAGCGGCCGCCTCCGTCAGCCGGACAGCATCCCGGGCCGACAGCACGATCACTTGCGGGTGGCCCGCTGTTTGCACAAAGCGCTCGGCCGGATTGGCGGAAACAAACTCTTCGATCACCAGATGGACGTTGGTGCCGCTATGTCCGAACGAGTTCAGCGCTGCCATCAGAGGGCGGCCGTCGGTAGAACGCCATGACGATAATTCTTTATTCGGATAAAACGGCGACTGGTCGAAATCGATCAGCGGATTCAGTTGTCTGAAATTACGCAACCCCGGCAACTGGCGATGTTTCAGCGACAGTAACACGCTGATCAGTCCGGTGACACCGGAATTGCCGCAGGTATGACCGATATGCGATTTAGCGCTGCCGACCGCGCAATAGCCGCTCTTGTCGGTAAATTGCCGGAACGCACTCACCAGCGCGTTGGCTTCGACCGGGTCGCCCAGCCTGGTGCCGGTACCATGGGTTTCGACATAACTGATCCGTTCCGGATCGATGCGGTAACGGCGGTAGACATCAGCGATCAATTGCTGTTGCGCGATGCCGCTCGGTGCGGTAATGCCGTTGCTGGCACCATCCTGATTGGTGCCGGAAGCCTTGATTACGCCGTAAATTGCGTCGCCGTCAGCCAGGGCCTGGCCCAGCCGCTTCAGCGCAACCATGCCGACGCCTTCCGACATGACCATCCCGTCAGCAGAGGCGTCGAATGTGCTGCAGCGTCCGCTATGGCTGAGCATATCGGTCTGCGCTAATCCGATCAAAATTGTTTGCCCCATTACCGCAAACACTCCACCCGCCAGCGCCAGTTCGGTTTCGCCGCTACGCAGACTTTCGCAGGCCAGATGCAAAGCCATACCGGAAGACGAGCAACCGGTATTGACGACAAAAGCCGGCCCTTTCAGATTCAGGAAATACGAAAGCCGCGACGCCACGATCGCATCGGATGCGCCGGTAAAAGTTTCGTGAACGTAAGCAGTCGGTTCGGCACCAACAAAAATGCCGGTACGGCTTTCCGCCAGCGCTTTCGGGTTATAGCCAGCATCTTCCAGCGCTTTCCAGCTTTCCTGCAGGATCAGGCGCTGGTGCGGATTCATGGATTCGGCTTCACGCGGCGAAATATTGAAAAACATCGGGTCGAAACAATCGCGCGACGCCAGCACGCCGCCCCACTTGCAGTAACTTTTGCCGCTCTGCTTGTCGGGATTGTAGCTGTCCGTGTCCAGGTAATGCTGCGGCAATTCGATTATCGGATCAACGCCGGACACCATATTGCGCCAGAACTCATCCGCGGTTTCGGCACCAGGAAACTGACCTGACAGTCCGATGACGGCGATACCATCGAGATCGGCGCGACTGGCTGTCGGTACGATAACGCGCGGCGGCTCAACGGCGGTTACGGTGGCAGTTGCTACGGCAGATTTGGTATCAGCAACGATAGGCAAGCGTCTGGTCTCATTGAGCACGGCACGCATCGATATGTCTGTCGGCTGTATTCTGGACGCCATCGCATGCGGTATTGCAGCCGGTCCCATTTCTACAAGACTAAACATTTTTTTGAGTTGCGGCCCGTGATCTGTGGTGATATGCGCGGTAAGTCGATCGACCGTGGGGTAGCTAAACAAGATGGTGGTGTTCATCTTCAGCGACAGGCCGTTATTGATTTGCTGGAGGAAGCTCACGCCCAGGATCGAATCAATGCCGTAGTCCGAAAAAGGCACATCGGGTTCGATCGCACCCCGTTCAATCGTCAGGGCTGCGGCAAGTGCGTCCAAGATCAGGTTTTGAACGGTTTCGGTGAAATCCTGCGGCTGCGGCTGTTGCGCTGTTTGCTGCGTTGTCCGTTGTGGTTCGGGCAGCGTCTCTACCAGCGTTTTTACTTGTATTTCCCGCGCCGAAATTGTCGGGATCGCCGTTGCCGCCATTTTTTCGATCGCACCATCGCTGTCGCCAGTCCGCTGGCGAATCACGCCGTCGCTGTGCGCCACAATAATTTGCTGCCCCAGTCCATGCCCGGATTCGGCCGGAAACAACACATTCTTGTAGCCTTCCTGTTGCAGCAGAGTACGCCAGCTTTCCGGATACAGCCCCGGGCTACCGGGAATGCGCAGATGCGCATCTTCCGCCAGCGACCAACCGTCGATCAGGCCGAACAATACCGAGGCGAACACGGTCTTGTCGCTGATTTCGTTCCATACTGCAATCCCGTTATGGCGCAATGCCGCTTTGGCATTGCGCACGGTGTTGCGGATATTACGCGTTGCATGTAACACGTTGGTGGCAATCGCGATGTCGTAGCCGCCGATGTCGATGTCTTGCTGCGCCAGCGGTTCTTCGATATTCCACAACTTGTAAGTCAGATAGGGATAAGCCGATCCATAACGTTTGCGCGCGTGGTTAAAAAACGATGTCGACATATCGGTATAGCAGTATTCCGCGATATGCGCGCGCCACCGTTCCAGTTGCGGCAGCACGGTCGACGTGGTACCGCCGGTACCGGCGCCAATCTCGATGATCCGTATCCGCGCCGTCGGGTCGTCCGCCAACCGCTGTGCGATATAGGCGTCGATCACGCCCGCAGCGACATCGTTAAAATAATCGCACACGCGATTATTTTTGTACAAGCCCTCGATCTTCTCCATCGAGCCGTTCGGAAACAGAATATCGGTCACCGGCAGGTGGCCGCGCAGCACTTCCGGCAGTTGCGCCAGGCAGTCATGGACCAGGATCGCCAGCGTGCGCGTCTCAGGTTGACCCAGGAACTGCAGTTTCTGCAGTTCCCATTCTTGCCAGGATTTCGCATACGACCCGGTTGCACCACTACCGTTGGCAGCCACACATAAATCACCGTCGTCGAGATGCAGATAGCCATGTTCTTGCAGTACGTTCAGGCCTTCTTCCCACCAGCGGGCGTACTTATCGATAATGCCAGCCTGACGGCGCATGTCGACGGCGTGATCGTGTGCCGGGTAGCGCTGGCCCGGCTGCAATATGCCGAGCGATTGAAGTTGTACGAACAGCAGGCGCACGATCCAGTCGTTGAGCAGGCCGGTACCCGGATTTTCCGAAGGTGCCTCCAGGCTCTGATCTGGCAGATAAGCTGCGACAGCATCGGCGGCGCTGCGAACGTCGCCGTCAAGCACCATGCTCCATTCGCTATCGACATAGGTTTCGATAAATTGCGGCTGGCTGGTACGCGTTACCGCCAACTGCGGCAACGGGCCGCCGAGCAATATTTTCAACGTAGCCAGGCCTTGTTCGGCATCGATAGCCTGCACGCCGCGTTGTTCGATCAGATTTTTCAAGGCGCCGGAAATACGCGTGCCGCCGCCGATATCCCAGTAACCCCAATTCACCGTCCTCACTGCGGTGCTGCGCTCGTTATTCAGTTGCTGCGCGAACGCGTCGCTGAAGGCGCAAGCCGCCGCATAGGCCGCCATCCCACCGGTCTTGGCGAACGCCGTCATTGATGAGAAAAACGCCATGAAGTCAAGCCGTTCATCACGGAAGCATTCTGCTACGTTGACGTTAACATCGCGTTTGATCGACAAAATATCGCTGAACAACGCTTCCGACATCCGCGCCAGGCTTTGGTCGTACTCTCCCAAAGTCGATACTACGACGCCATGGATATCCCCGTATTCCTGCCTGATTTGGCGATAAGCCCGCTGCAGCATCTCCGGATCGCGCGCATCGGCCTGGATATAGACCGGCGGCACGCCATAGGGCGCAAGCGCATCCAGTTTGGCCTGCAATGCAGTATCCGGGGCCGAGCGTCCGAGCCAGACCACGCGCGCCTGATAGTCGCGAATAACTATCCTGCTCCATATCTGGCCAAGTCCTCCCGCGCCGCCGATGACCACGTAGACGCCATGCTGACGATAAATGTCAGGGGGCAATACGACTTCTGTTGCGTTGACCGCTGCAGGCATCCGCATCGGCACCAGTTTTTGGCGCAGCCAGTCGTGACTGCGCCACGCGGTGCTTTCGCCTTTGGCCTGTGGCGGCTGGAACCATAATGATGTCGGCCAGTCGGAAGCGGCCGCCATGTCCAGCGCACGCAGACGCCAATGGGGATATTCGTGCGCCATACTGCCGACCAGGCCGTGCAACGCGGCGTGAAAAGGATCAATGTGCTCGCCGTCAAATACTCCAAGCGCCTGCGAGGTGATAACGGTGAGGCCGAAATCAGCTGTGCCGTAATCTTCAGCAAGCAACGCCTTGACCAGGCGGAACAGTTGCAAGACACCATCC
The DNA here is from genome assembly GCF_054343755.1 of Glaciimonas sp. GNP009. Classification (NCBI taxonomy): domain Bacteria; kingdom Pseudomonadati; phylum Pseudomonadota; class Betaproteobacteria; order Burkholderiales; family Oxalobacteraceae; genus Glaciimonas; species Glaciimonas sp. GNP009. The sequence continues at coordinate 45,442 of NZ_JBTGUV010000001.1, read as the reverse complement.
TGGCCCGCGTCGGATACATGTGCGTCAGCGATGGCCGACGATGTACCTTCCGGCGCAATCCAGAACAGATGATCGAGTCGCTCCGATTCTCGCAAACGGGTAGCGATCGCCGCTGTATCCTGTAGCGGCAACAGATTGAGCACCAACGTCTGCGGATATTGTTCCCGCACCGCCGCTTGTTGCAGCGTGCTGCCGCCAATGACAGCGATTTTCCCCGTTGATGCCGGGAAGATGTCAGGCAGCGCACGCGCGCTTGCACCGAAACTGTCCACGGTATCCCATACCGGGCGCATCACGAGCAATTCGGCATCCGCAGTTTTTTGCGCAGGCGCGGCGCTGACCGAAGCAGCAGCGACGCCATTACCGCTATCCGGCCAGTAACGTTGCCGTGCAAACGGATATAAAGGCAAGCGGATACGTTGTGGCCTGCGTATGGTATCCCCATACAGCAGGGACCATTCGATCGCCAGGCCCTTCACCCAGAATTCCAACAATTTGCCGAATTTTTGCCGCCCCATCCATTTCTCAACGGTCTCCTGAAATTCTTCATCTCCGGCGAGGGCCGCAAAAAGATCCTTATTCCGGTCAATTTTGCCGCGATGGATATCGGGATCGGACGTACCTGCGCCAGCCTGAAGGAAATCGGCCAGTTTCAGTTTCAGTTCGGCAATCGACGCAGTTGTAAAACCCAGGCGTTCATCGAGGGCTTCGCGTCCGATTTGCAGGGTGTAGGCGATACCCCTTAAAAAGTTCGCTTCGAAATCGGCCTCTGCATTGCTCTTGTCGAGAAACGCCAGCAGATCAGCGGCGACCTGACGCAACCGATCTTCCGTCTTCGCGGACAGTAAAATAACCACCGTGGATGGTGCTGCGGTCGGCGTGCCGACTGCAGTGTCAGCATTGGTACGCGCTGGGATGTACTCTTCCACAATCAGATGCGCGTTGGCGCCACCGGCGCCAAACGACGACAACCCCGCCCGTCTTGGATATTCGCGCTTTTCGCCATCGCTTTCGACGACAGGCCGGGGCCAGTCGGCCAATTGCTGCTGAACCGCAAACGGTGAAGCCGCGAAATCGATATTCGGATTCAGTTCCCGCGCATGCAGGCTGGGTGCCAACTGGCCGTGACGCATTTGCATAATGATTTTACTGAGGCCGGCGATGCCGGCAGCGGCCTCCAGATGTCCGAGATTGGATTTGACCGATCCCAGACTACAAAAACCGGTATCAGCGGTATCACGGCGGAAGGCTTCGGTCAGCCCGGTCATTTCGATCGGATCGCCCAGTTCGGTACCGGTGCCATGTGCTTCGATATAACTGACAGTGCGGGCATCAATGCCCGCTTTTTGCAGGCTGGCATGAATCAATTCCGCTTGCGCGTTCGGATTCGGCACCGTGTAGCCGTTGGTTTTTCCGCCATGGTTAATACTGCTGCTGCGAATGACCGCGTGAATGGCATCGCCGTCTTCGATTGCCTGCGACAGCGGTTTGAGTAATACCGCGCCGACACCTTCGCCGGGCACAAAACCATTGCCGCCCTGGCCAAAGCTTTTGCATTGTCCATCGCGGGATAGCATGTAAGCCGAGCACAAGCCAACATACGTCGACGGATGCAGATACAGGTTCACGCCGCCGGCGATGGCCATATCGCAATCGCCATGGCGAATGTGCTGACAGGCTTCGTGGATAGCGGTCAGCGACGATGAACACATGGTATCGATTGGCATGCTCGGGCCGCTCAGGTTCAAGCAATAAGAAATGCGGTTGGCAACCGAACTGAACGAGGTGTGCGGGAAAACCACCTGACCCTGACGCCATAACTCCGGTCCGTACAAACCGAAACCGGTCTTGGTGATACCGACGAAAACGCCGACACTCGGTTGTGCCGTTTTTTGTGCCTGGTCCTGCCCAGCCTGCTTGCGCGGTTTGCGCAGGCCATCGCGCGTCATGCCAGCGTCTTCCAGCACTTGCCATGCACATTGCAGGAACAACCGTTCCTGCGGATCCATGGTGATCGCTTCGCGCGGCGCGATATTAAAGAAAAGCGGATCGAAGTCGGCATGGCCGTCGAGGAAGCCGCCCCACTTGCTATAGCTTTTACCTGCTGCGACGGCCTGTTTCGGATCCGCTTCGAAGAAGTCTTGCATAGGCCAGCGGTCGGCCGGAATTTCGCTGATACAGTCTTTACCGTTTTTCAAATTTTCCCAGAACGCATCCAGCGTTTCGGCTTGCGGATAACGGCCACTGATACCAATGATGGCAATCGGCTCCTGCAGCGCGCCGGTTCCGATGGAAACCGAGGCGCGGCGATAGCCTTCATCGATTCGGCGATGCAAGGTTGGTTGGATCGCAGGTGCAGGTTCGATGCGGGCTTGCGTTACTGGAATGTGTAACGGCGCGCTCGACGGATTGTTGAAACGCGCCAAAATGTCTAACCCGGTCCATACGCGACAGGCATCGGGATAGGTAGTCGCCAGATAATCACCCAGTGCATTGACAGTTTGATACTGATAAAACAGGGTCTTGGAAATACGCCCGAAAATTTTCTCAAGCTGTTGATTCAGTTGCGTAATCGCAATTGAATCGATGCCGTATCGCTCCATCGGCTCAGCCGACTGGATGCGATCCGGCGCCATCTTGACTGTCTGCCCCAGCAATATTTTTAACTGATGCGTGGTTTTTTGCCGTAACGTTTCGCTATCCTCGTTACGGGCTGCTTCGTGACCGGCCGTGTGGTCTGGCGGTATCGCCAATCCCGAGAACGTGGCAGGCGGTGAAGCGCCGATAGCCAGCATTTTTTTCAGCGCCAGAGCATCGCCTTCCAGCACCAGGGTTTGCGTTTGACCGCAAGCCAGGCTGCGATAAAAACCGGCGAAGCCCGTTTTACTATGCATCGCCGTCAAACCGGTGGCGAGATACAAGGCTTGCTCGTTTACCGCATCAATACGCATGCCGCCGTCGCGCCATAATGGCCAGTCGATCGCCAGCGTCCGCCCACGCGCGCGTCCTGTCGCCACGAGCGCATTGCGTTCAGATGCAAATGCATCGAGGAAACCGTTAGCGGCGCAGTAATCGGCTTGCCCTGCGCTGCCCACGATACCCGCTGCCGATGCAAACAGCACAAAGAAATCGAGATCGGTACCGGTCTCGCGGACCGCGCCGTCCAGGTTGACGGTGCCGATTACTTTAGCGCTCAATACTGTTTCAAATTCTACGACGGTTTTTTTCAAGATAAAGTTGTCGTGGATCACGCCCGCACAATGCAGGATGCCATCGATTTTGCCGAACTTCCGCACGATATCGGCGACCGCACTATCGACATGCTGCCGCTGGCTGACATCGCCTTGCATTGCGATAACGCTGATACCATCCCTTTGCAGCGTGGCGATTTTGCCGGCCTGCGTCGTGGTCAACGCAGATCGGTGCAACAGAATTACGGTTGCGGTGTGTAGTCGCCGACCGATTTCTTCGGCAAAGAGCAGGCCCAGCCTACCGGCGCCGCCGCTTAATAAATAAACGCCGCCTTCTTTCCAGGGCAATGCTATTGCGGATGCATTTTCGCTGCCGTCATCGGTCAGCACGTCCCAAACCAGCAAGGACCGGTCCGGCCGATAACAGACCGCCGCATCGGCAGGATGATGACGATTTTCCGCCAGCTTCATCGACAGGGATTCGGCTATGTCATCAGGGCCAGCATCAATCAGCTGGGCCGTTATCCTGGGATTTTCCAGCTGCGCTGTTTTCAGCAATCCGCTCAGCCCGGTAAACACGGCGCGTTCGCCATGTCCGGCAAGCAGCAATTGCACGAAGGTCCTGTTGGTATTGTCCGCGGCGATGTCTTTTAGGACGTCGAAAACTTGCAGGCAGAGCGCCTGATAACGCAAGGCAAGCGTCGCGCCGTCAGGTTGTAGCACCACGAGGCGGCTATCCGGCATGCGTCGGGCCAGATCGTCCAGCGCATAAGGTGTCAGTCCTGAAACAATAATCAGACGGCAATCGACAACAGGTACCGCAACCAGCATTGCTTTCGCGTTGACCGCCTGGGTCCGCCATGCCGGACAGGCCACCAAAGTCGCACCGACACCGATTTCCGGATTCAGCGGTGCGTACAGAATGTCGTTTCTGGAAAGATCGCTGGCATTAGTGAATCCCGCCCCTGGCGTATCGACCCAGTGGCGCTGGCCCTCAAACGGGTAGGTCGGCAGGCTGATGCGCCGCCGTTTACCGTTGGCATGCAATAACGACCAATCTATTGTTTTACCAGCAGCCCACGCGACAGCAATCTTGTCCAATCGACCGCGGGTTAGCCAGAGCGTGAGCAAATCCTGAATATCTTCGTTATCAGTACCGGGTGAGCGCGACGCACCCGGTTGGATCGCGCCAGGGAAATAGCCATCGATAACGTCAACACCGTCGGAAAACTGGCGCAATTTGTCAACAAGAACATCAATACTGTCGACGACAAATGCGGCGCGCCATTCCATTGCCTGACGACCGGATTGGAGCGTGTAGGCCAAATTTTCCAGGTCGATCATCATGATCGGGGCGGTATTGGTTCCTGTGCCGACGTGTAGTCCGGTTTCGAGATGATCGTGCAATCGGGCCGCAACCGCGCGCAGTTGGCTGCCGGTCCTTGCCGACAGCACGACGATCTGGGCGCGCTGTTGCCCCAGTGGCGTTGCTGCTGCGCTCTGATCCTTATCGTGCTGATCAGAAGGCGGACGATATTGCTCGAGAATCGCGTGTGCATTAGTGCCGCCGATGCCGAACGCGCTAAGCGCCGCACGTGGCGGCTCGCTACCAACTGGCCATGCAGTCAGGCGATCCACCACTCGGAAGGCGGTCGATTCGAAACCGATTGCCGGATTCGGCTCACGGTAATTGATTGACGGCGGAATTTCGCCATGTTCCAGGCTGAGCGCCAGCTTGATGATGCCAGCCAGACCGGCGACTGTGTCCAGATGCCCAATATTAGGTTTGACTGAACCGATGCCGCAAAACTGCTTCTGATCCGTATAGCGCCGGTAGACTTCGTTTAATGCCATCACCTCGACCGGATCGCCGAGCCTTGTGCCGGTCCCATGCGCTTCCACATAGGCGATGTCGGTTGGGTCCACGCCGGTGGTATCCAGCACTTTTTGAATCAGTTCGGCCTGCCCCTTAACGCCGGGCGCATAAAAGCCCGCCTTGTCGGCGCCGTCGTTGTTGACACCGACCCCACGCACCAATGCATAAATATGATCGCCGGCTTCAATAGCATCAATGGCCTTACACACGACTATCACCGCAACGCCCTCGCCGCCCACCAGTCCATCGGCTGTAGCATCGAAGGTCTTGCAATGGCCGTCACTGGAAAAGTTCATGCCAGGCCAGTACACATGACCGACACCCGCGATCGGAAATAGATTGGCGCCGCCGACCAGTGCGTATTTCGCCTCGTTCATTTGTAAACTTTGATTGGCCAGATATAGGCCGACCAGCGACGACGAACAATTCGAATGTACTGCCAGACTTGGCCCTTTCAGGCCTAACTGATAGGAAATCATGGTCGGAATAGTGCCGCCCTGGCCCGCGATCCACGCTGCGTATTCGTCCGCAGCGTTTACCGTGCCGGACGTATGCAGTAAAGTTTTGTAGAATCCATTACCGGCCGACATGAAAACGGCCGTTTCAGGAATCTCGCCAGCCACGTAGCCGGCATCTTCGATCGCCCGCCATGAATGTTGAAGCAGCAGGCGGAATTGCGGGTCCATGAAAACAGCATTTTTCGCGGAAATATTAAAGAACGCAGGATCGAACAGGTCTTTGCCATCCATGCTGTATTGCACCGGAATGAAATGTGAATCATTGAGCACCGCTTCAGGTATACCAGCCTCACGCAACGCGGCGATCGACAACGGGGTCGAACTTTCCTTGCCTTGCCGGAGATTTTGCCAGAATTGCCGGTGATCACCGGCACCCGGTACCTGGCAGGAAATACCCACGATCGCGAGGCTGTCGCGATAGTAATCCGGATAGTCGGTGCTAACGGCGACGGCGCTGGCCATTGCGGCATCGGCCGACGTAGGTTCTACGGTCAGTTGATGTTCATCAGATGCTGTCACTCCGGGTGCCGCCCCCCCTCCACCGTTATCGGGGCGGCTACGGGCTTTGGCAACGAACAGACTGATATCCTGCACCGTCGAATACCTGAACAGATCCGGCGCATTAAATTCAACGTCAAAATAAGCACTGATCTGCTGCGCCAGCATGACCGACAGCACAGAGTTACCGCCGACCTCAAAGAAACCATCAGTAATACCGATGGTTTCGATATTAAGCAGCTTGCGCCAGATTCCCAATATCGTGCGTTCGATTTCCTGCAGCGAGGGATGTTGGTCGCGATTGGAACGCGGCGATATTTCTGCGTCTGAATCAGAAGTTTTTAGTGCACCCAACGGGTCGCGCGCGATCAGCGCATTGCGGTTGGTTTTGCCGTTTGCCAGTAACGGAATTTCAGACAACGCGACAAAAAGGGATGGCACCATATGCGCTGGCACATGTTTGACCAGATAGCTTTTCAATTGTACAGGCGAGATTGTATGACCCGCACGTTCGACGTAATAGGCGACCAGTTGCTTCCCGCCCTGTTGGTCGCGCGCGACAACGACGCTCTGCGCGATCACCGCATGACGGTTCAACGCACTTTCAATGTCGCCCGGTTCAACACGATAACCACGGATCTTGACCTGATGATCGAGCCGCCCCAGGTGTTCTAACACGCCCTCTTCGTGCCAGCGCGCCAGATCGCCGGTGCGATAAAGTCTGGTGCCCGGCTTGAACGGATGATCAATGAATTTTTCTGCAGTTAATACCGGATTGTTGAAATAGCCCATAGCCAGGCCATCGCCACCGATACAAAGTTCACCCGGCAAGCCGATCGGTGCGAGCCGGTTTTCGCGATCGAGTATGACGATCTGGGTATTGGCGATTGGACGACCGATAGAGATAACGCCACAGTTCTCATCGTGATTATCCTCGGCAAGCCGCGCGACCGTGGACCAGATGGTGGTTTCGGTTGGGCCGAACATATTCCAGGCTTCGCTGCCACTGTCGGCAAATTGCTGCTTCAGCGCTTGTGACAAAGCTTCGCCGCCGCACAGTATTTTCAGACCTTCGGTATTGCGCCAGCCCCCATGGAACAACATGGTCCAGGTCGATGGCGTGGCCTGCATCACGGTCGGACGCAAGCGCGCGATTTCCTGCTGTAATGCGACCGTGTCGTTGACTTTGGCGGATGGGCAAATGCAGCAGCAACCACCGGTGATAAGCGGCAGGAACAGTTCTAGTCCCGCAATATCAAAACAATATGTAGTCACTGCCAACAGGCGATCGGCGGCGGTAAAGCCCGGTGCCCTGGCCATCGACAATAAGAAATTGGTCAGCGCGCGGTGCCGGATCATCACGCCTTTAGGCACCCCGGTGCTGCCGGACGTGTAGATCACATACGCCAGGCTTTCGGCGTTAACGACAGGCTGCAATACCTGCGCTGCGGGTTCTGTATCCCACTCACTGTCGAGCGCGAGCACCATCACCGCTGCAGTGCCCTTTGTGAGGTGGCCCAATCGTTTCTGCAGCGCTGAATGTGTCAGCACAATCGCGGCCTTGCTGTCGGCTAGCATAAAACCCAGCCGTTCGTCCGGATAACCCGGGTCCATCGGCAGCCAGGGGGCACCGGATTTGGCCACGGCCAGGAGCGCTACCAGCATGTCGAGAGAACGATCGATGCACACCGCAATCAGTCCTTCTGGCTGCAATCCGCCAACGCCCTGTTGTTGCAGGTGGCACGCCAGCCGGGTGCTCCTGCGATCCAGCTCCGCATAGGTCAGTTGATGGTCTTCAAAAATAACGGCCACCGCATCCGGCGTGGCGCGTGCCTGCTGTTCAAATAGCTGATGAAAACAGCACTGCGCCGGATAGGCTACGGCCGTGTCGTTCCAGGTATCCAGCAGAAGTTTCTGTTCTTTTTCCGGTAACATGGCGAGCGCCGAAGTGCCCATTTCGGGATGGGCAATGGCCTCGCTGGCCAGATGAACCAGATGTTCTGCCATCCTGGCGATGCTTGACGGCTTAAACAGCGTCGGATTGAATTTGAAGTTTAGGGAGAAATTTTCCTTGTCATCCCTGACTTCCAGCACCAATTCGTATTCGCCCTCCTGCGCGATCTCTTCCACCATGATCGCCGACATATTGTCCTGGAAGCGATGGTTGAAATGCAGCAAGTCGCCGCCGGAAAAGACATTCTGATATTCGAAGGCGACCTGGAACACCGGTGTAAAGCCAGCGTCCGGCGTAAGCTGCAGATCCTGTACCATCGCCTGGAACGGATAAGCGGCGTGGTCGATGGCGTCGGCCATGATCAGTTGCAGTTCATGCGTCAGGTCGGTCAGCGATTTGTTCGAATTACCTTTGCCGGACTTTATTCGTATCGGCAGCATGTTGATAAAATAGCCGACGGCATTTTCAAAACGTTCTTGCGAGCGGCCTTTTTCGGTCATGCCGATCACCATCTCGTCCTGCCCGGAATGACGCTGTAGCATCAGATTGAACAGTGCCAGGAAGACCGACGACAGATTCAGACGTTGCTGCCGGGCAAAGCTTCTGATTTGCTGGCTGAGTACTGGATTGAGCCGTAGCGAATGCGTTCTACCTTCGAAGCGGCCGACATCGGCGCGCGGATAATCGGTAGGCAGATTGAGTGACGGCAGTTCGCCCGCCAGTTGCCGGGCCCAATAAACGCTATGTTTCGCGCCTTCCGGACCAGCCAGCATAGTGTGCTCCCATTGTACGAAATCAGCATAGGCTTCGGTAGAATCGGTATCCGCATGGCTACTGCCGTCTTCGACGTCCGGCATCTGGCCTTGTGCAATCCTGCGATACGCATCGAACAAGGCGGTCATTACCGGCAAAAACGAGCCGCCGTCGAACACGATGTGATGCACGCTAAGCAACAGGTAATGATCGCTTTCACCGCGGCTAAATAAATGCAGACGCGCCAGTCCGCCCGCGTCGAGCTGGAACGGTCGCTTGGCGACCGAACGGATAAACGCCGGCAATTGTTCGGTCTCGATGGCGGCGACATCTTCGTGCTGCAGTGTGGCGATGGCATCGAGCCGACTCTCGCGAATCAGCATACCGTCCTGCTGAAGAAAGACGCTAGTCAGTATCGGATAGCGCCGCAGGATGAAAGCGAATGCCTGCTGCAAGGCTGCGGCATCGACCGGCTGCCCGATATGGAAGCACATCGGAATGTTGTAAGCGCTCATCGCCGGGGCCAGTGTCTGCAACATCCACAAGCCTTTTTGTCCTTCTGAAAGCGGCAACCACGACCCTGGATTACGCACAGACGAAGCGGCTTTACCGGCTGGCACTGCCGGCGTCGATGACCGATCCAACCGTTGTCCAAAGTGCTGCGACAAGGCCTGAATCGTCGGATAATTCAGCATATCCCGACCCTGCACCTCCAGATCGAAGGTCTGCGCCACGCCACGTAACAATTTCATGCCCATGATGGAGTCGATGCCGAAGTCGTACAAATGCTGTTCCGGATCGATCTGCGCCGCCGGCTGTTGCAGCAATTCAGCGAGTTGTGCGATCAGATAACGTTTGATCGCTTGTGCTCCGTCCCATCCAAAGTGATGGCCCGATCCGGGCTTAACATAATCGATAGGCAGGTTGACTGCGGCATTGACGTTAACCCAGTACCGCTTTTTTTCGAACGGATAGCCAGGCAGCCGGACACGGCTGAAACGTTTGCCGGCATGCACCGCTGTCCAGGAGACTGCGCTGCCATTGACCCAATACGATGCCAACGCGTGTAAATTGCCTTCGTCCTGTATACCTTGCCAACCCGGGGTCGCATGGCGATTGGCCGAAGCAATTTTAGCAACACCCTGATAGACCGGAACAAAGGGCAGTTCGCCGCCGATATCGCTGGCATCGCCGAGAAATTTTTGTAATCCGATCATCAGATCCGGAGGCGACTGCGCCACCCAGGCAATACGATGCGCCATCGCTTCACGTCCGACCTGGAGCGTAAAGGCGATATCGGCCAGCCGGGTCTGCTGCGCGTCTTCGACGAGGAATTGATGCAACGCCGCTACCATCACCTTCAGACCGCTCGCGCTTTTGGCGGACAGTACGATGAGCGCCTGTGCCGGATGTTCGTGCTTTTCATCGGCATCATCGGCGTTGCAGGCCGGGCGCTCCTGCTTATATTCTTCTATCAACAGATGGGCGTTGACGCCGCCCATGCCATAACAATGCACGCCAGCCAGGCGGCTGCCGTTCTGGCGCGGCCACGCTACGGTTTCGGCGGCGATCGCGCAGGGCTGGTCGTCGCGATCCATGTCCGGATGGTATTCGGTAAAACCTATGATCTTATGAATTACACCGGTCTGCATGCTGCGCACCACCTTGAACAGTGCACCCAGCGCCGAGGCCGATTCCATATGCCCGATCATCGGTTTGACGGTACTAATGAGGCAAGCGCCCGGCACCAGCGCCACCTCGCTTTGCCGTGCCATGTCCTTCAGCGCACGATTGAAAGCCTGCCATTCGACCAGGTCGGACAGGATATTGCCCATGCCTTGCGCCTCAATGTAGCGGATATCGCGCGGATCGGCCTGCACTTGCTGATAGCAGGTTTTAATCAGATCGGCATGGCTTTCTGTATTCGGTGCCGAAATCGAGGCACCGCCCTGGCCGTTATAGTTGACCGCTGAATTCTTGATCAGCGCATAAATCGCATCACCATCGGCCAGTGCCCTCGATAAAGGCTTCAGCAGCATACTCGCCACGCCTTCGGCGCGGATATGGCCTTGCGCATGTAGTCCGAAGGCATTGACCGAATCGTTTGGACTTAATTGTCCCGAGGTCGATAACAATGCGAACGGTTCTGGTCGCAGCAGCAGATTGGCGGCACCGACCAGCGCCTGCTCAATTTCGCCGCTGCGCAAGGCGGTGACCGCGCGGTGGATCGCGACTGCGGCGCCCGGACACTGCGCATCGATCACATCGCTGGTGCCGCGAAAATCGAAATAGTAAGAAATTCGGTTGGCCAGCAAGCAGGTCTGCGCATACCATTCGCCTATATCGAAACCCGCGTCCCTGAGCAACTGCACATATTCGTTATCCTGGATCGCAACAAATACCCCGGTCTTGCTTTGTTTGAGCGCTTCAGGCGCATAGCCCGCGTCGGCCAGGGTCTGGTAGGCCGACATCAGTAGCAGGCGCTGACGAGGGTCCATCGTAACTGCTTCGCCGGGTGGAATATTAAAAAAGGCCGGATCGAAGCCGGCAATGTCGGGAATGAAGCCGCCCCATTTGCTGCGACTTTTGCCAGCGCGCTTACTGCCGGGATCGTACATACCGCGCCAGTCGAAACGGCTGGCAGGAATTTCTTCGATGAGCGCAGCATCGCGGTCCAGCGCTTGCCAGAATGCAGCTACCGATTCGCTTTTCGGAAACGTCCCGGACAGGCCGATAATGGCGATCGGTTCGGGCAGTCCTTGCGCCGCTTCCCTTTGATTGCCGCGTCCTGCGTCGCTTTGTTGCGCTGGGTACGGCTGCGCGAATTTCTCCGCTCCCCTGAGGGCGGCCTGGGCTGCGACTGAAGTTGCTTTCAGTATCGCTTCTTCGATATCTTTAAGTTGCTCAAGGGTGTTCATAGGGCGACCGGATTACATAAGACGGGACAAGCTGTGATAGCCCTGATGTTTACAGCTTTCTCGCCGTGACGATGTATCCGAGATTTTCACCCATCCATTCGAACAGTAGAGCCAGTCGGGAAAATCATAAGGTGTTGCAATCTGCCCTTGTTGCCGCGCGATAACTGGCATTTAAACACCTTAATTTTTGTTTTTTATTAACTGATGTATATTACAGGTATTTATTGCATACCAACAATCGCCGCATAAAAATATCCAAAAAAATACCGGTCGTTGCGGATTTTTCCCTGAACCGCGCCTTCACAGGCAGTAGGCCATAGTGTCGATAGACGCCATAGAAATCGAGAATCGTTAATAACGATCAGTTAAATAAAATCATCCAAAGGGACCTTGACATGCTAGGAATTTTTAAAGAAGACTATTTCAAAGAACATTATGCCAACGGATTCGTCGAAACCAATATATCGCTGAGCGATGAACTGGTTGACGAAATCCGACAGCATTACCTTGCCAGGGAAATCGGTCACAATGACTTCCCGAAATTTTTTGTCAACAACGAGCACCTGGCCTATATGGAAGGCAAAATCCTCGGCCTGCTGTTGAATACCTTCCCTAAATTCGCCAAAAATATGGTCAGGAAATTTTATGACCGCGCATACAGCAAGGCGGTCTACTGCGAACAGGTTTTTATCGAGAAAGTCCTGAAGCAATTGCTGGAAAATGACTTCCAACGGTTTTTCGATACCCGCTATATGCTGGTTTCCTATGACATGTACTTACATAGCAATCACTTGTGCCCGGCGGCAGGTATTCACACCGACTTCCCCAATTTTCATCACTTCTATGAAACCGAGAACGATCTCAGTCTTTACATTCCGCTAATAGACCTGGACGAAGCCAACGGCGGCAGACTCAGGGTGCTACCGGAAAGCAAGCTAAAAGTGCCGGGCAATATTTTGCTAAAGATGATGTATCAGCATTTTTCGGCCGATCCGGCTTGTCTCGATGAAAACGGCTATGTCGATCCAAATCTGATCGGCGAGAAAGCAATCGACGTCTTTATCAAAAGTAAGTCGCACCAGGCGTTAATGAGTGTGTACAAAAATATCGTTTCGATGGCAAAAAATCAGTATGCAGATGCATTTTCCACGCCGGTTGAAACCAAAGGCAAGGTGATGATGTTCAATAACAAGAATTTTCATGCAGCCGAAGCGTGGAAGAACGAACAGCAGGCCCGCGAAATTTATGTCATCCGGATGTTTCCAATCTATGACATCAAGATAAAACTCAAAGATAAGCTTCATGGCGAGCTGTTCAACAATTTCCTGCTGGATTTCAAAAAAGGCGTGGTACACCGCTTTGAAGATGGCGTTGACCTGAGTCGAATCCTGGTCGCGGATAAGCTTGCGATATGAGAGGCTATCAGGGTAGCCGCAACACGCTGATTATCTAATCGGCGTATTCACTACACTAACCCGCAAAAAAAGTCTGGAAACGCCTGCCCGCATAGTCGGCCGATGCCTGCATCAACTCGCCAGCGATCTTATCGACATGCCGGTTGCGCCAGTCTTCCATCGCCGATCCTTTTACCCATTGGTTGTACGCGCCCAGCGCCGGGCCGGTATGCACCTGGTAATCGACTTTTTCGCCCTCGCCTTTTAGCGCCACACGCATTGTATGAATAAAATACCAACGAAAAATCAGCGCCATTTTGACTTTCGGGTTTCGTTCCGCCTTGTCGAATTCCGCCGGCATCATCTGCCGGTAATAGGCTTCGGTCTCCCGGTAAACCTCGTCGAAGCTCCGTCTGAAATAGCGTTCCTGTATTTCTTTGCGCACCGCTGCGTCTAATTGCTCCAGCGAAGCGTGGGTACGCCACAGATCGTAGAGTTTATTGGCCTTCGCCGGAAATAGGACGCCACGCTTCAGCACCTGGATTTTTGCGCCCATTTCGAACATGTCGCCAGCCGGCGCGTAAGCGGTGTCCTGAATGTCGATTGCCTGCAGCATGTCCTTAACCGCGTCGCTGGTGCCGGCCTCGACCGTACATTGATTGATTGAGCCGGTGACAATATAATCCGCTCCAAGCAAAAAGGCGCAGGCCGCGGATTCTGGTGTGCCGATGCCGCCGCCGGCGCCGATCCGTACCGCATGCAAAAACTGATACTGTTGTTGCAGACGGTCGCGCAGACGGATAATAGTCGGCAGCAGGACCGAGGTCACGCCCATGTCAGTATGGCCACCGGAATCGGCTTCGACGCAAATGTCAGAAGCCACCGGCAATTGCCCCGACAAGGAAGCCTCCTCCGCGGAAATATGACCTTCTGCCAATAGACTATCCACCATAAGCTGCGGTGCAGGACTAAGGAAAAGAAGCGCCACTTCGGGCCGTGAAATTTTCGCCATCACGCGATTACGCGCCACGGCCTTACCCTGGTTGTCGATGGTTGCGCCTTTTAGCCTGAATTTGACCAGCGCCGCCGTGACCTGGATATAAGCCGACGCTTCAACGTTACGCACGCCGTAACGCAGCAACGTATCCACCAGCATCATTTCATTTTTGGGATTGGACAGGTCAGATAACAGATTCATGCCATAGGCTTCACCGTTCAGCAGCGCCGACTGGATCTGCTGCAGCGCCGCTTCGATCTTCGGCATAGACATCCCGCCTGCGCCGTAAAACGACAAATAGCCAGCCCGACCCATGCTAATGACCAGTTGCGGCGACGCGATCGCTTTCACCATTGCGCCTGCCACGTAGGCAAACCGCACGCCGTAGTCTTGTCTGAATTGTGCCGAGCCTAGATTTTCTGGGGTTGGAGTCATGATTTTTCGGTGTGGGTATCAGTATCGGTTACAACAAGCGCCTGCAGTTTTTTGCGTGCTGCGCGGAGATTGTCAGCGTCGCGTCCGAAGGGCGTCATAACCGGCAATATACGATGGTGTACTTCCGCAGGCAAATTGTACTTCGTAAATGTGGCCATATTGCCAGCTGGACCCAGGTCCAGATAAACCGCCAGTGGATATTTTTGCCGAAAGCCAGCCAACGTCTGCCTGAACTGAATCGGCTGCCGTATCACCTGCCACCAGTAAGCGGCGGAAAAGCGTTCGATGCCGTCGCCCATGTCGGGTGCGCAAGAGACGATCGGAATAGCGGAAGGGCGGTTGGCACGGCCACCGAACATCGCACCGAATGTATCTTGCGCCACATCTACCTGCGATGAATGGAAGGCGGTCGAGACTGGCAATATCTGATGAGTAACGTCCTGTCGGCGCAAGCGTTCAGCAATCTCGAGGATATCGCCACGCAAGCCGGATACCACAAAACAGCGGTCGAAATTGACCCCTGCCAACTCGCATGCGGTACCGTTGTCTCCTGAAAATGCCGGATTGGTGCGAAAGGTATCAAGCTGATCAATGACCAGCAGCATCGCGCCGCCGCTGCAATAGGCTTCGAACAGGCGGGCCTGCTTGATCACGTCAAACAGCATGTCTTCGACATCGGCGATATCGGCCAGCGCGGCGGCGACGAATTCGCCGAGGCTGGCGCCTAAGAGTATGTCAGGTGGCGGAAAATTTTCTGCCAGCAGGGTCTGCGCCATCGCGTATTGCAGCATGAACAGCGCCGGATGGGTGTACAGGGTCTGCTCGAACGGTGCACTTTTGGCGATGGCAGGGTCGTAAAGCATGGCGACGATGGACTGGCCGACATAATCTGCGGCAACGGCGTCGAGCTTATCCATCCAGTGACGAAACACGGCATTCTCGTCATACAGCGAGCGGCCCATCTGGAAATATTGGGCACCCTGCCCTGAAAACATCCAGACGACCGGCGCTGCCGTCGGCCCGCTTTGGTGCGCCACATGCACGCCGTTGAATCCATTAAGCCCAATCATTTATTCCCTGTTTTAAACGGCCAGGCCAGAAAATTGTGGTGATATCCGGCATTACTTGATAGTCTTACCAGTCAATAATCGCCGCATGTTCAAAGCACCATTTTCCCCTTAATTCCAACGGTTGATAAAAATGAAAACTTACCTATTCCCCGGTCAAGGCTCGCAGCATGTCGGCATGGGCGCGAATCTGTTTGATGCCTTTCCAAATATTACCGCAACGGCAGACACGATCCTAGGATATTCGGTCAAAGAACTATGTCTGAAAGATCCGCAACGTCAGTTGGGACAGACGCAATACACGCAGCCCGCGCTGTTTGTGGTCAACGCGCTGGCCTACCGGCAACGCATTCAGGAAACCGGCGAGCGACCTGACTTCGTCGCAGGACATAGTCTGGGCGAATATAACGCGTTAGAAAGCGCTGGCGTAATTCACTTCGAAGACGGTCTGCGTCTGGTGCAAAAACGTGGCGAACTGATGAGCAAAGCGCCAAAAGGGGCGATGGCCGCAGTGATCGGCATCGGCGCCGACCGGATCGCTGGCATTCTGCAGGAGAACGGCCTGACCGGAATCGATATCGCTAACTACAACACGCATAACCAGACCATTATTTCCGGGTTGGAAGCCGATATTCGCGATGCGCAGCCACATTTTGAAAAAAACCAGGCCATGTACATGCCGCTCAACGTCGGCGGTGCCTTCCATTCGCGCTACATGAAACCGGCGCACGATGAGTTCAAGGATTTTTTGCAGAATTTTGGATTCTATGCGTCGACGGTGCCCGTAATCGCCAACGTCGACGCGCTGCCTTATCCAGCTGACAGGATTGCCTGGAATCTATCCGATCAGTTGACCCATTCGGTGCGCTGGCTAGATAGCATGCACTATTTACTCGACCAGGGTCAGGGCTCGATGGAATTCATCGAACTGGGACCAGGCGATGTGTTGACCAAACTGATGCGGAGTATCCAGAGTAAATATGTGCCGAAAGCGCAGCCTGTGTCCCCTGCTGCAGCTGCAAGCCGGGTTGCAACGGCCGTTACCGAGCCTGCTGCCTCCATACAATCGCCACAACAAGTAGTCGACAACTGGAACCGCAAATATCCGGTCGGCACGCGCGTCAGCGTCAAAGCTTATGAGGGTGTGCTGACCACCAAGACCGTGGCCACCCTCCTTTTCGGGCACCGGGCAGCGGTTTATCTCGAAGGCTATAACGGCTATTTTGCTCTGGACGAAGTACAGCCAGTAGAAACCGTGGATAGCGCGGCATAATCGTGCGTGTCGGCGGCAAGATCAGCCCGGCGATCAACTGCCGTAACATCAGTGACGGCAAGACCGCCTCTCGTCAGACCGCGAAGAATTTTTTGACGTTCAGGATTCGTGCTGATTAACAGACAGATAACGGGAGGCCAGCCGTTTCAAATGGGGCAGCGATTCCATCACGATCGGATAATCAACCCCAAAGTCCACCAAGCAAGCGATTTCATCGACGCCGGCAACAATGGCCTGATCGACAATACGGACGCCATCGTCGACGGTACCGAACAGGGCGCTGGTCTTGAAGTAACGTTGATAGGAATACTCGAGAATTTTGCCTTTTTCCGTTTCAGTCAGTGGCGTGCCGCCATCCTGGTCGATGGCGGCTTTCAAATGCGCTTCCATCGCGCTGCTAATGTATTCCCTGAACGGCACCTGGACGGCCTGGCTGACCTGCCCGGCGTCTTCCAGCAGCAGAGTGTGCAGCATTAGTGTCACAGTGCCCTGTGCCGGGTCCAGCCCTGCTTCCTTGCGACCAATACGATAGAGGGCAATCTTTTTCTGCATCGCATCCAGATTGTTACCATACAACATGGTAAAAATATTATAGCCATGGCGCCCGGCATGCAGGAAACCGTCATCGTTTTGCGTAACCAGCAGCCAAACGTTGAGTTCGGGCTGCAGCGGCCGTGGATATACCGTTACAGGTAGTTGCTCTCCGCCCGGGCCGGGAAACGATACTGCTTCGCCACGCCACAGTTTTTGCACCAGCGGAATGGTTTCGGTGCAAAGTCTGCGACGGTTTTCGTAGTTTTCGGGCGCGAAAATAAAATCTTGTTTGTTCCAGCCAGAACCAAAACCAAGGTCGATCCGGCCTTTCGACAGGATGTCGTTCATGGCCCACCACTCGACCACTTCGGCCGGATGATGCAGAGGCAGGGAAATGCCGGCAGTACGGAAGCGGATCCGCGTCGTCTGCGGAATCAGATGCGCCGCGACGATTGCCGCATTGGCGTAAATAGAGCCAGAAGGATGAAAATGCCGCTCCGGTAAATAGATCGCTTCAAATCCTTCGCGATCGGCAAACAACGTGACGTCGCGCATGAAGTCGTACTTCTGGGCATCGGAAATATCCTTGCGTACATCCGAAAAGAACATAAAACTGAACTTGATGGCGGCCTTTTCAGTTTGCTGTGCTTCTGCGCCAGCGTCGGCGCCAAGTAGTATGTCCAAAGCCGCATTCGCGCTTTTCGTGCTGTCGCTACCGTATAGTTTGCTCATGACGTGCGGCTGCCTTGCATCATCAAATACCCGGTCAGTGTTTCGATGGTGCAAAAGTCGATCAGCCACCGCGGCTGCACGGGATATTTCAGTCGTTTTTCAAGTCTGGTCGCCAGCACCATCGCTGAAATCGAATCCAGTCCGTAATCCTGGAACGGCTGCGCCGGATCAATACTTTTCAGCTTCAGTACTTCCATGAGCGTTTTGGTAATCATCTGCGCCAGATCGACAGGCGGTTCCTGGATATTTTCTGGTGTGACTTTCAGTGCTGCTGCTTGTGGTACCTGTTGCGTTTGCTGAACCAGGCCGGAAAACAGCAGCTTGTGAATGCGATGAATCAGATCCGGCTCCAAATGCCGGATCTGATCCAGCTCGATTACCTCGGTAATTTTGTGGACCGGCACATCCAGGCCGGCACGCTTCTCGGCTTCCCAGCGATCGAGATGATGGATGAAGGATGCATCTGGCATAGATTTTTCTGGCATGTCGAATATGACCGGTGACGGCTGTTGCATGCTGTCCCTATCGTCACTGGCATTGTCGTCAACCAGGCGCCCATATAGCAAGCGCGGTCGCACCTGCTCAAGGCGCTGCAGGTCGAGGTAGCCGATGATGATTCTGCTATCCGAGCCGCCAGCGCCATTAACCGCAGTCGCTGCCATGGCCCGTTCGAACAACGTGTGTCCTTCCCGATTGTCGAAGGTACGTATGCCGAGATCGTTAAAAGTACGCTTCACGGCGACTGCCTTATCAACGGAAACGCGGGTGATGGCGCCGGTCTGATTCCAGTCGGACCAGACGATGCTTTTATAACGGGTATTATTGTGCATACGATGCTGATACGCGGAGAAGAAATCGACGAAAGCGTTTGCAGTCGCATAATCGGCAGCGCCGCGGGCCAAGTGCGGTGCCAGGCCAGTCATGGAGGACAGTGACACGAAAAAATCCAGTGGATCGGATTTAAACAGTGCATGCAAACTTTCCAGTCCCTTAATTTTCGGCTCCCAGACCTGTTGCATGCGCTCAAGATCCTTACCGGCAAATCCAGGCGTATCCGGATCCGAATAAACCCCAGCGCAGTGAATCACGCCTTTGACTGGTCCGTGCTGCGCACGAATTTTCTTGAAATAGCGTTGCAGTCCTTGCGGAGCGTTGAGCGATCCGGTGTAAATCTGCAGATCAGGGACCTTACGTTCCAGCGCGATCAGTTCCCGCAATTTATTTTTGACGTAAGGCGATAGTCTGGCGTCCTCGTCCTCAAGTGCATGCAGCCAGTTTTTGCGCGGCGGTAGCGGCGTCAAGCCCATCAACACCAGCTTACGGCAACCACGCCCGGCAAGGTATTTGGCAATTTCGAGTCCCACGCCGTTGGTGCCGCCGCTAATGACGTAGACGCCGTCGATGGCGATCGGCAATGCCTCGTTTTGCGCCGTTTCCGGTACCTCCTCAACTGCTGAGAGTACCGGCGCATAGCGCAAGCCGTTGCGGTAGCAGAGTTCGGTTTCCTGCAATAATGCGCCGAATTCCTGCAATAGAATGTCGCGCAACTGCTTTGGCTGGTCGTAAGCGGCCTGGTCGATATCGATGAAGCGCGCATCAACGTGCCGGTAATCGGCACTCAGCATTTTGACCAGCCCGGCGAATTTGGCACCGGCCAGACTCATCTGCGGCGATTGGAAATTCTGCAATCCTTTTGTGCAATACAGAATCGCGATATCGTTGGCGGCGCCGATCAGGGTCTGATAAAACACGGTCTTGCCTGGATTGTCGGCATCGTAGTCGCGGGCAGTTTCGTACAGATCGCTCAGGTCGATGATATGCGTGATCGTATCGTGATGATCAATCAATATCTGCGCACTGATGCGAGACGATTTGGCATCGCTGAAGTTGATCGCATTCCGGATCTGGCTAGACTGCACGCTGGCATCGGCCACCAGCACGATATTTTTGAAATCGCCCGGTTCCAGCAATTTGCGAGCGAGATGCAATGATTCGTGATTGACCAGCATCAGCACTTCACGGCGTTCGACCGGCTGCGCGAGCTGCACCGCTTCCCTTGCATGCCATTGCCTGACAATCCGGTGGATTGCCTGAGGCATGGCTTGCTGTGACGGCGGCATCTGCGGAGAGCTGTGAACGGCCACAGGTATCATGGTCAGGCGATGTCCGTTCGAATAATGGATACGTTCGGGTATCGGCTGGAATGCCGACGTGCGTTCCGGTGACAGACATTCCCGACATAATCTTTGCATGGCCGCAAGCAGCGGCAGGCGATCGTCATATGTGATCAGCGCATGACGACACTGATTCGGGGACGCATCGGCGCGCCTATCGGTTGCGTTCTGGATTTCCGCCGCCAGATTATCTCCGGCACCCGCGTCGGCTTGCATGAAAAAGAGAATTTTAGCAAACGTGCCGAACTGCCGTGCAGCGAGCAGTTTCAGACATGCGCTCAGCATGGCATTGGTATGGACAGCAGCGTCATCCTTTGGGCCGCCCAGGAATATCAGCAAATCAGCTTGCGGTGGAAACACATTTGTCGTCATCAGGCGCAGATCGCAATAGACCGGCTTCGGCCCCCAATCAGAGTTTTCTAAGTCTGCCGCCTGGCGTAGTTGCGTCAGCAACTGGTCGAAGGCATGCCGCTGGTTTTCATCCGCATGGATGACGACGAGTTGCCCCTGTTGATAACGGCGCAACCCTGCTTGCCAATCGATTGCGGCCGGTAATTCGTTGCGGTGCCAGCGACTCGCATCGGCGGCAGCGCGTTTGTTGCCATCTTTGCTTTCGGTTTTCTCCAGCGCGGCCAGCGTCGGATTTCTAATGGCCAGCTCAAGATCTGCTCCGATACCGGTTCCAACGCCTTCCATCTCGGGCGTCCAGTAATGTTCGCGTGCAAATGGGTAAGTCGGCAAGCCGTGCCTGCGCCGGGCCGGCGTAGCATGGGAGCGTTGAAGCAAGGCCCAGTCAACGGATTCGCCCTCTGTCCAGCGCAACGCTAAGGCGCTAGCCGTTGTGTTTACTGTCGTGACGGCAGTCATTGCCGCCTCGCCGATAACCGGCTTCTTCAGCACTTCTCCCGAAACGCAGTTGGCGTCGCTGCCGCCGTTGGCGACAAAGTTCGTCAGTCGCCTGCGTAGTTCCTCGAACGTATTTGCGACCACCGCCAGCCGGTGGGGCATCGCGGTCCTGCCGCGCTGGAAGGTATAAGCAAAGTCTCGCAGACCAACATTGCCGCGGGCATCGGCTACCAGAAAGTCGCAGACCGTTTGCGCATACACCAGCAACTGCCGGCGGCTTTTGGCCGACAACGGCAATACGATCTGGGCGTCGTGGCCGCTGATGGCAGCCCCAGCAGCGACAGCATTTTGATGCGGCGCTTCTTCCAGCACCATGTGAGCGTTGGTGCCGCTAAAACCGAAAGAGCTGACCGCTACCAGACGCTTTTGTCCGGCCTCTGCCTGCCACGGAAGGCAGTCGGTATTGATGAAGAATGGGCTATCCTGTAGATCAATATGCTCATTGAGCGCTTGATAATTGATGGTTGGCGGCAACGTCTTGTGCTGTAGCGCCAACAACGCTTTGATTACTCCTGTGACCCCGGCCGCTGTCGCCAGATGGCCGATATTACTCTTGGCCGAACCCAGCGCACAGAAATTCTTGCGTTCAGTAAATTGCCGGAAGGAATCGCAGAGCGCCTCAACTTCCAGCGGATCGCCGAGCTTGGTACCGGTACCGTGCGCTTCGATCAAGCCTATGTGTTCCGGATCGATGCCGAATTTCCGATAGACACTGGTTTCAAGACGGGTCTGGGACTGTGCGTTCGGTGCGGTGATGCCGTTACTCTTGCCGTCCTGGTTGACGCCCCAGCCGCGGATCACGCCGTAAATATCGTCGCCATCGCGCTCGGCCTGCTCCAGCCGTTTGAGCATCAGCACGCCTACACCCTCGCCCGGAACGAAACCGTTCGCACGCTGATCAAAACTGTAGCAGCGGCCATCCGGCGACAACATACCGGCCTTGCTCATTTTGACGTGGATATCGGGCCCATTGATGACGTAGACGCCACCAGCAAGGGCGACCTCGCTATGCCCCAGCAACAAGCTGTCGCAGGCACTGGCCAGCGCCACCAGCGACGACGAACAGGCGGTATCGATCGTCAGGCACGGTCCTTGCAGATTGAGAAAATAGGCAATGCGCGCTGGCAGCATAGCAACCGATTCGCCCATCAGGCCTTGTGCGCTATGGGTCTGGCTCGGATCCTTCATCAATTGCGCGTAATCGCTGACTGCGCAGCCGACAAATACACCGCACAGACTGCCCGATAGATCGGAGGGGTTATAGCCCGCGTCTTCGATGCAGCGCCAACTGTTCTCCAGAAACAGGCGCTGCTGCGGATCCATATATTCGGCGTCCGACGGCGAAATATTGAAGAACAATGGGTCGAATACGTCGACGTCCTCCAGCAAGCCCATGCTGCGGCAGACGGTCTTGCCAGCTGCATTGCGATCGGCGTCGTAATAGGCGTCCAGCGACCAGCGTGCAGCAGGCACTTCGGAAACACAATCGCGGCCATCCACCAGATTGCGCCAGAACTGTTTGACGTTATCCGCTTTCGGGAATTGGCCTGCCATACCGATGATGGCGATTGCACTGTTATTGGCGTTGACTTCGGCGTTGAAGTTACCGACCCGCTGCGGCTGTGCGAACGAATGCACAGGCGTTGTAACCGCATTATTGTGCTGCGCGCAAAGCGTAAAGCTCCGTATCAATGAGGGTTCCGACACAGGCTTTTGGGCTGTCAATACGGCTTCTGCATGGGGCAGATCCGAATGACCAGAAGCCAGTGCGATACCTTGCTTATGCGTATCAGGTCCGGTCAATAAACTTAATAAATAAGCATGAAAATTGGCCAGAGTCGGGTAACTGTAAACCTTGGTAGCACCTACCGACAGGCCATGGCGCTTGTTGATCATCCTGATCCAGGTGACCGCCGTGATCGAATCAAGGCCCAGGTCGATGAACCGGATATCATCGTCCAGATCCTCCGGTTTGAGCAACAGTTCCCTGGCCAGCGTCTCGCGCAGCCACCCAAGCAGCTGTTCACTGTGGTCCTGCGCAGGCATAGCGGTCTGTACAGCAACGGTTTCATTCGGGCGCCGGGCGGCCATCAACGACAGGACAAAACCGGCAAAACGCGTCAGGTCCGGATAGTTATAGACCTTGGTCGCACCTATGGATAAATCGAATTGCCGGTTGATTTTTCGGACCCAGGTGACAGCAACGATGGAATCGAGTCCCATATCGATAAAGGCGGTATCGCCATCGATCTGTTCGCACTGCAATTGCAGCTCTTCGCCCAGGCTTTGCCTTAAAGCCGTCAGCAGTTCTTGCAGCGGCACATCAGACCCCTGGGTTCCAGGATGCGCCACATTACCATTGCTCACGGCAATAGCACCTGGCAATGGCGTGTAGTCCTGCGCCGCCTGGTTGAAATGGC
Organism: Glaciimonas sp. GNP009; assembly: GCF_054343755.1. Taxonomy (NCBI): domain Bacteria; kingdom Pseudomonadati; phylum Pseudomonadota; class Betaproteobacteria; order Burkholderiales; family Oxalobacteraceae; genus Glaciimonas; species Glaciimonas sp. GNP009. The sequence goes on along the minus strand of NZ_JBTGUV010000001.1, from coordinate 21,802 downwards.
GATCAATATTGGCGATCACCTCCGGATTATTGACGAACGTCTTGTCGTGCATCGCCAGTTCTCGCGCAAAAACGTCCGGCAGTAGTCTGCGCAACGCATCGCTGCGCAGGTTTTTTTGCTGCACCAGTTGCGTCCGTTCTGACAATGCCAGTTCGCCGGCAAGCGCCAACGCGTAAGCCAACACACGACTACGCGGCAGTACCGGCATCGCGATGCCGCGCTGCTTTAATTCACGCCCCTGGAATTCGCGCGCTGTCAGCAATATCTCATTGCTCAGCCCTCGGCCCAGACGTTGCGGGAAAATCATAGTGGAACCGGCACCCGGTGTGAAACCATAGAGCATGTAGGGACTCTGGTAGACGCTTTCCTCGCTATAGATTGTCCAGTCGCAGAAGAGGCCCATGGTCCAGCCGGCACCGATGGCATGGCCCTGCATCGCCGCGATGACCGGAATGCTACAACTCAACGGCATGCGATAACTCTGCTCATCGGTAAAACGGGCGCTGCCGCTCTGGATTGCCAGTAATCCCTGCCGGGTGCCTCCGCAGGCAAAATAATTATCGTAGCCGGTCATCACCACCGCCTTGTATTCGGGCATGCTTTCGATATGTTCGAAGGCTGCGATGACCCCTTCCACAAAGGCCGGCGAAAAAGTGTTTTTGCTGTCGCGGTCGTTGAGCGTCATCAGCAGCACGCCATCCGCGTATTTTTGCAACGTGACGACATCGGACATGAACGGTACAGATACCGGCGTTTCGGCCCTTCCCGGCGCAGAAAGAAGCGTGGCCCAAGGTACGGCGTGCTTCAGAGTCTGCGACTGCTCCGGTGTTTTTCCAGGAGTCGCAGCCAGATGTTGTTTAAGCGCGGTCAGTGCGATCGAAGAAGCCTGGCCAATACGGCCGGCGATTTCGCGCGCGTAATCGTCGATGATAGCCTGATCCACCATGGGCCATGCCGATCCTGATCGCGCGTGTGCCTCGCCGTCAGGCATCGTGCCAGAGATCGAGTCACTATAAGTGCCCTGCACGCTACCTATACTCAGGTCGCAGACTGATGCAATCGCCATGACAGCCACCGAATTCGCACCGGTCAGAACTGCGATCACCGGCCACGCGCAAGCCGCCACAGCCTTGACTGCATCGGCCAATCCAGGTAATGCCTGTTCAATCACCGACACAACGAACAGCCGATCCAGTCCGGTCAGCAACAATGCTTTCGGTGCATTGGTGTGCGCGAGCTCCGACAGCACTGAAAGGCAATCCATCAGACCGGCGCAAGCGCTTGCGGCAGTAACGTCTGCCGCGCTGGGATCGACCCGGATGACGAAAATACCGCCACCTTCATCGTATAGGTGGATCGCCGTCTGAATTTCCGTGTCCGGCGCTTGACGAAGCAAGGCGCGCAGAGGATGCTGAACGATAGCTGCGTGCGTGCGAAATACGGTCGGCGCAGATGCCGTTGCACGCAATGCGATGGCGGAAGGCTTGCCGATCGGACTGCTGTATTTTTCTGCGACATAATGTAGCGGCGTTAGTATCGATTCGACCTGAAGCGCTGTCTTCGGTAGCATCGGCGTGCTGTTTGTCATCGGTGCAGAGACAATTTTTTCTTCAAGTAGCGGCAACCAGTATGGCGTCGCCGCAAACGGATAAGTCGGCGCGCCGATACGGTGATATGGATGCTTCACCGGATACATCCGCTCCCAATCAATTTTTACGCCTTTGCTCCAGAGAGTGAGCAGACGTGCATGCTGACCCTGGCGGAACCAGGTTTCCAGTGTCTGCCGCATCGCTTCGTCACCAGTGAACACGTCGATCAGTTTCTTGTGATGCTTGACCTGGTTCTGATAAATACCGTCCTCTTCAAGCATGCCCTGCGCCTGAGCGCCGCTGTGCGGGCCATCGAGCCAGCGCCGCAGTTTTTCCTGAAGCTGCGGCAGCGAACGTGCCACCAGCGCCAGTCGCACATCCATCTGCTCACGTCCGGTTTGCAGCGTGTAGGCCAGATCGCCCAGCAATTGGGCCGGCATTGGTAGGGCATCGACAATAATTTGGTCAACAAAGTCGTGCAGACGCTGCGCATAGGCGCGCAGACGCTCTTCATTGCGGGCCGACAGCACGATCACATTATCCTGTTCCGGGCCGGGATTCGGGCGCGCCGGTTGCCGGTATTCTTCGACGATCACATGCGCGTTGGCGCCGCCGGCGCCAAATGACGAAACACCTGCGATACGCGGACATTCCTGCTTTCCGGCTTGGCCACCCCCCCGCTGCAGCAAAGGCCTCGGCCATTCCGCCAACGCCTGTTGTAACACGAACGGCGTTTTGGCAAAATCGATGTTCGGATTAGGTTCGCTTGCATGCAATGTCGGTGCCAGCCGACCGTGCTGCATCTGCAGGATCACCTTGATAAAGCCGGCAATGCCCGCTGCAGCTTCCAAATGACCGATATTCGATTTGGCCGATCCCAGCGCGCAAAAACCGGTATCCTGCGTGTCGTCCCGGAAAGCTTGGGTCAGGCCGGATATCTCGATCGGGTCGCCCAGTTCCGTGCCGGTGCCGTGGGCTTCGATATAACTGACAGCACGCGCGTTCACGCCCGCTTTTTTCAATGTGTCCCGCACCAGTTCGGCCTGGGCCTGCGGATTAGGCACGGTGTAACCGTTGGTTTTCCCGCCGTGATTGATGTGGGTGGCGCGAATGATCGCGTGAATCCGGTCCTTGTCGGCAATCGCCTGTGCCAGTGGCTTGAGCAACACTGCGCCCACGCCTTCACCCGGTACAAAGCCATTGCCGTCCTTGCCGAAGCTGCGGCAAACGCCGTCTTTCGATAACATGCGCGATGCACTTAATCCGACATAACCCGACGGATGCAGATACAGATTGACGCCACCAGCAATCGCCAGTCGGCACTCGCCACTACGCAAACTTTGGCTGGCCTGGTGTATCGCCGTCAGCGATGATGAGCACATGGTGTCGACCGGTACGCTCGGTCCGCGGGCATTGAGGAAATATGAGACCCGATTGGCGACCGAGCTGAATGACGTATGCGGATACAGCGTACTGCCCTCGCGCCATAATTGCGGCCCGAACAAATCGAAACCGGTGCGTGTAACGCCGGCGAAGACACCAAGCTGATGACCAAAATCGCTTGCCAGGCGTTCGCGCGTGTAGCCGGCGTCTTCCAGCGTTTCCCAGGCGATTTGCAGGAACAGTCGTTCCTGCGGGTCGATGCTGATCGCTTCTTTCGGCGAGATATTAAAAAACTGCGGATCGAAATCCGTTATCCGGTCAAGGAAGCCGCCCCATTTACTATAGCTCTTACCCTGTTCAATGGCCTGGTCCGGATCGGCATGGAAAAAACCATCCATGCTCCAACGTCCGTTCGGTACCTCGCCAACACAATCCCGCCCGGTAGCGAGTAGCTGCCAATACTCTTCCAGGTTCTGCGCCTGCGGAAAACGGCAGCTCATGCCGATGACGGCAATGGCGTCGTCATCAATAAGCGGCGTTGTATTGCTGGAAGCCGCCGGTTGCCGCGGCAACAAAAAGTGGTCGGGCGGCGCGGTGCCGGATACCGCTGCAGCGGATACTGCATTATCGGCATGCACGGTGGCAGCACCGCCTGCCACGCCGGTTACCCGGCGCAAGGTCTGCAAATGATCACGGATAAAGTAATCGGCCAGCGCAGCAATCGTCTGGCATTCGAACAACAGCGTACTCGGCACGTCGGTAAAAACCTCACGCAATGCACTAGTGATCTGGACAATCAGGATCGAATCGATACCGTAAGTTTCCAGCGGTTCCAGCGCGTCGATTTGCCGGCTGTCCATGCGCAGCGGTCTGGCGGCGATTTTTTTCAGGTACGTAGTGGCTGCAGCTTTTAATGCGGCATCGTCGCTGCGATTGTTCTGGCTCTCCGCTTCCGAAACCGGTTCCCGGTTTTGGTCGGTTTTCTGTTCCGGCATAGACTGTCGCACTACGCCGTCGCTCTCGGCTACGATCACCTGTTGACCGAGGATATGTGCGCTCTGTGCGGGAAATAGTACCGTGCCGAAGCCTTCCTGCAACAGCACCTGGCGCCAGCCCTGCGGATACAGGCCGGGCGCATCAGGTATGCGCAGCGGCTGATCTTCTGACAACCACCAGCCTTCCAGCAGTCCAAAGGTCAGATGGGCAAACACGGATTTGGTGCTGATTTCATTCAGTAATAGCAAGCCGTTTTTATGCAAGGCAGCCTTGGCGTTGGACAAAGTCCTTCGAATATTGCGCGTGGCGTGCAATACGTTGGTGGCGATCACCAGATCATAATGGTCAGCCCGGATATCCTGTCCTGCCAGCGGTTTTTCCACATCGAACAATTTCGGCACGACAAACGGATAATGCGGCACGATCCTTTCGTCGGCGTGTAACAGAAAAGCCTTGGACACATCGGTATAGGTGTACTCCGCAATATGTTGCAGGTAAGGTGCAAGATAAGGCAGGATCATCGCGGTGGTGCCGCCTGTGCCCGCGCCGATCTCCAGCAGCCGTAATTGCACACCGGGCGCTTGCTGCAGGCGCAACTCGATCGCCGACACCACGGCCTTGGCCAAAATTTTATTGAAATAATCGGCCACCGCGTTATCGCGATAGACGCCTTCCACCATGTGCATCGACGCGGCGGGAAACAGTATATCCGTAGCGCGCGTCGTGCCCGAAAGTATGGAGGGCAATGCGCGCAGGCAGGCTTCCGCCAGCGTTACGGCAGCTCGCAGATCGGGGGCGGCGAAATCACGCTGTTTGGCCGCTTCCCAGTTTTGCCACAATTGATCGAGACCGGTGGGCGATCCGGAGACCAGCCCGATCGACTGGACTTCTGCCAGCATTTGACGGCTGGCAGACAGCCAGCGGGTGTAAAAACCCGGACGAGTTTGCGACGCTGGCAAGGCGTTCTGATCCGTAGCAAGAATCCCCAGCGAGGCCAGCGTGCCTGCGAACAAAGGCAGTAATTGTGCTTCCATTGCGGTGTTTCCGAACAGGCTCAAGGCGCGCAATGGCGCCACCTGCTCGCGCAATTGTTCGGACATCGGCGGTATACCCGCCACATATGATGCCGCTGTTTCCGGATAGAGCGTCAGACTTTGCGCGGCATCGAATGCGGTCAGCAAATCGGGACGTGCGGTCCTGATCACTGCCATCTGCCGGATCGGCGTACCTAGCATATTCTGGAGAGCTGACATCGCTTGCGCTGGCTGCAACGGCAGGCGACCGCTTTGATGCAGGCGAATTTTAGCGGCGTCAGAAATCGTCGCGCCGGTGCCGATTTCCCAATGCCCCCAGTTAATGACCTTGACGGCGCACGGCAGTCGCTCGGACAGATGCAGCGCGAACGCGTCTTCGAAGGCGCCGCCGGCGGCGTAACCACTCAGGCCGCCATTTTTTTCGAGCGCCACAATCGAGGAAAAATACAGAATGAAATCCAGCGCTTCCTGGCCGAAGACCTGCGCCAGATTGATGCTGGCGTCGATTTTGACCGACAGAATATCGCCGAAACGCTGCTCGCTCATTTCGGCCAGGCTGTGATCAAATAGGCCAACGGCCGAATGAATGACCCCATGGACAGCGGGGTAAATCTGTTTGATCGAAGTCAGTGCTGCCTGCAACGATGCCCGGTCGCACGCGTCGGCCGACAAATATAACGGCGGCGGCCCCAATACCGCCAACTCAGTCAATCGGGCCTGAAGCGCGGCATCCTGCGTGCGCCTGCCAATCCAGATCACCTGCGCCGCATAATGCGTCATGACATGGCGCGTCCACGCTTCGCCGATGCCGCCGGCGCCGCCGATGACCACATACACGCCCCTTTGCCGGTAGACCGGCGTAGAACCCGGCAGGTCAACTATCGGACTCAGAAAGCGTTTGTACCATAACCCGCTGCGGCAAGCCAATACTTCACCATTCGGGTCGGCTGGTAAACGCATTGATGTCGCGATATCCCATTTCACGCCGTTTTCCAGGTCCAGCGAACGGATTGTCCAGCGCGGATATTCCCTGGCGAGCGTACCCGCCAGTCCGTGCACGCCGGCATGTGCCGGGGCGATGGCGTCTGCCTCAAATACCGCCTGGGTGCCGCAGGTAACGATGGTCCAGTCAAGCGCGCCATCGCTGTAATACGATGTCGACGCCAGCAGCGCTTTGATCAATTTAAATAAAGACAGCACACCGACGGCCTGCTGCCCGATCAGTTCTGCTTCTGATGCGGGTGGTGCGATCCAGAGTATGTGATTGGGCCGGTAACCGGAAGTTTCCAGCCTCTGCAAATCATCACCGATCGATTCTGGCGTGGCGGCAGAGTCGATTTGTAAGGCATGAATACCTACATGGATCGCGCCAATTGCCAGCGCTTGTTCGGTACTTGCACCAATAACCAGAAGATTTTGATGCGGTGCCGGCGATAACGCGCTGTTGACGGCGACCGCAAAGGTGACCTGACGCCACAGTGGTGCCAGCATCAGCGGCGCCATATCGCTTGCTAAGGGCGCCGACACGACGGTATCGGCATGGCCGCTTTGCGGCAGCCAATAACGATGGCGGGCAAATGGATAGGTCGGCACGGCAATCCGTTTCAAGCCTTCAATGTGGGATTCATACATCAGCGACCAGTCGACATTGACACCTGACTGCCACAACAGCGCGATCTTTTCCCACTCCCCGTGGGATATCATTGAACGGATAAATGTCCGCCCGGCCTCGCCTTCGGTCAACGCCTGCAATGGGGCCGATACGGCACTGGTTCCCGATCGCAGCATCTGGATTCCCGCTGTTTCCGGATTGTCTTGCGGCTGACTAGCGCAAAAACCATTCAGTCCTTCTAGTAAAGCGCTACGATCGGCGACCACCAGCGCCAGGCGCTCCGCCATGACCTGGCGTCCGCTTTGCAGTTGTCGCGCCAGATCGTGCAACGTGACCGGCAGGCTTTCGTCGCTGTTTAACCAGGCTATATATTTCCGGGTATAGGCAAGCAACTGGGCACGGGTCTTAGCCGACAGCACGAAAATTTCCGGCGTGCCGGAATCAATGCGCCCGGCCCGGTTTTCTTGCGCAGGGTCAGCCATATATTCAGTCAATACTACATGCGCATTAGTGCCACCAGAACCGAAACTGCTGACGCCTGCCGTTCTGAGACCGCCATTGGCAGGGAGTGTCCACTCCTGAAAACAATCGACGATATAAAGATGGGTATCGCTTAACCGGATGTGCTGATTGAGTCTGTGGAAATGCAGAGAAGCCGGCAGTTGCCTTTGTTGCAGGCATAAGACCGTTTTCAGCAGGCCTGTAATGCCGGCTGCGGCTTCCAGATGGCCTATATTGGTTTTGACCGAACCCAGGCCGCAGGCGATTTCGAACGCAGCATTGGCATCGCGCATGAAAACAGGCTCGAATGCCTGTTTCAGGCCTTGCACTTCAATCGGATCACCCAAAGACGTGCCGGTGCCATGCGCCTCAATGTATCCCAGCGAGCGCGGATCGATTTCTGCCGAGCGCCACGCGGTTTGCAGCAGGCGCGCCTGTTGTGCCGGATTCGGCACGGTAAGGCCACTGGCCTGGCCGCCATGATTGCAGGCACTGCCCTTAATGACGGCATGCACGCGGTCGCCGTCGGTTAGCGCGATGGCGAGGGGCTTGAGCAACAGCATCACCGCCCCTTCACTGCGCACGTAACCGTTGGCGCTTTGATCAAAGGTTTTACACAAGCCGTCCTTAGCCAGCATGCCGGCCTTATAGTAGGCAATACTGTTGGCCGGATGAAAAATCAGATTGACCCCGCCGACCAGCGCCTGTGATGCTTCACCGCTTCTGATGGACTGGATTGCTTCATGCACCGCTACCAGCGAACTGGAACAGGCGGTATCAAGCAGCAGGCTGGGACCAACGAAATCGTAAAAATATGAAATACGATTGGCTAGCACGGCCATCGAACTGCCGGTGCCGTAATGTGCGTCAACGGGAGCGTCGATGTGATCCAGCAAACGGGCATAGTCGGACCCACTGGCGCCGATAAAGACGCCGGTATCGCTCCCCGCCAACGATTGCGGCGCGTAGCCAGCGTGTTCGATCGCCTGCCAGGAAAGCTCCAACATCAGACGTTGCTGCGGATCCATCGATTCCGCTTCTGCGGGCGAGATACGGAAAAACGGTGCATCGAAGCTTGCCGCATCGTCCAGGAACGCGCCGCGATCAATGCCCTTATGTTTGCTCGCGGGATCGATTTCCGTCGGCCATTGCCAGCGCCCGGCCGGTAAGTCGCCGACCAGAGATGCGCCTTCCCGCAGTAGATTCCAGAACGCATTGGGCGTATCGATGCCGCCCGGCAGGCGGCAGGCCATACCAATGATGGCGATATCTTCCGGCCGGATTTGCCGGTCCCCGGCGAGTGGTGGCATCTGTTTTGGGGCTGTGTTGGCCTTAGGTTGCCCGGGCAACGGCGATTTCAAATCGATATTTGCATCGCAAAAATAGGCTGCGATCTTGTCCGCAGTGTTGTACTGGAAGAAAAAGGCCGGATTGAGCGCCACTCCGTAGTGATGCGACATTTTTTCATTCAGCAACAGCAGATCCGCCGAATCCAGGCCCATCTCCATCAAGGGGCGTTCGGCTGAAAAAACCGCCTGACCCGACGACGATAAGCATTCGCGCATTGTCTGCTGCACATAGGCATGGATCTCGGCCCGGCTGTAGGAAGAAATTTTTGACGTTACGGGTGCCGCTGCGCTACCGATTTGAGCAGGGATTTGAAGATTTTTACGTGAGCGATGCCTGATGTCGTAGCTTACCAGGACCCCGTAACCGTCGTTTTTGGTATCCAGCGGACGATAACCCGGCATTGGCCGCTCGATAGTCGCGCCGTGCAACTCATGAAAGCGCAGGATTGGATCGGCCAGCGCGGCGTGTTCGTTGCGCCGACAAATATAGTCGGCCATCGATAGCCCGGCTGCCCGGTCAAAATGCTTGCACAGGGTAATTGCTGCAACGGCATGTACCGCTGGCTGAAGACTACAGTAGATCAACGCGAATTCCAGCAACTGATCGCCCAAATTCTGTTGCTGCATTTGCGGCAGTATATTCACCGCCAGCAACTGCGCCACCGCTCCATCGGGATCGTGCAGTGCGTCGATCTGCGTCGCGGAAACGCCGTCGAGCGCCTCGATGGCCCCGATACGTTGTGAATAAATTACGCCGACCACTACCTCGCCGACCAGCAACACCAATTGACCTTGGGGATAACGGAGAATGCGTTGTTCGATCAGGCTTTGCGGCATGCGCAGCGGTTCCCCCCAGCATTGCTCTTCCAGCGCCATCAGCGCAGGCAAATTGTCGGCCCGCGCCGGACGGATGCGGTATGCCCGCGACTCCAGATGCTGCCACAGATATTTTTTACAGGATGCGGCATCCGGCAGATCGGCCGGCGGTTGCCGGGTAACAAACAGGCTTGCTTCGGCTGCCGCCAATAAACAATCTGCCGGCGCGATCGCGCTTTGTTGAAATAGTGTTTCTAATAAGTTAGGCATAATCGGCGCGAAAGTGCTGGTTTAATTTTCATGCTGCAAATCGTTATTGTTATTGTTTATCTGCATTTTATTGCAGATAAACCACACTTTACCGTCGAAGTCTTAAAAGAACAATAAATACATTAACACATTAGCAATGATGGATATCCCTCACCCAGAGGGGGAAAGACCAAATAATACTAGTCCAGAGTTGATTTTTCGCAACATGTAACAAGCCCCCTTTCAGCGCTTGCCTGCTACCCAACTTATGTTACACTTTGTAAAAATTTTTATTAGAGTATTCCAACATTTATCAAAGGAAACGCCATGGCAACAGCAACTGTCGAAGCCCCAACTGCGCCAAAGACTGATGAAGCCGTCATGGTCACTCCTGCCGATGCAGCTAAACTGCTCGAACAAGGTACCAGTGTAATCAACAAAAAGGTTGCATGGTCCGCCGGTGCCGGCCTTCTGCCGCTGCCGCTGTTCGATATGATTGCCGTTACCGGCGTGCAACTTAAAATGATCGCCGATCTCTGTGACGTCTACGGCATTCCTTTTAAGCAGTCGCTGGCCCGCCCTATCGTTGTCAGTTTGATCGGAAGCCTCGGCGCTGGCATGCTGGCTCCTGCACTGGCGATGACGGCATTCAAACTGGTTCCCGGCATCAGCATGCTGCTCACCGGCACTGCGATGGCAACCACTTCGGCCGGCATCACTTACGCGGTCGGGCATCTGTTCCTGGAGCACTTCAGGAACGGCGGCACGCTGGAAAATTTCAATCTGGTTGGTGGCCGTGGCATTTTCAAAGCCAAGGTACAGGAAGGTATTCAGGCTGCCAAGTAATCGGTGGCGCCGGAATCTGCGTAATGCGCGAATAGTCTGCACGTACCAGGTAAATCGGAGCTTCAGGCTCCGATCTCCTTTCTAAGAATCTCAAAGGTGATAGCATGCAAATAGTGGTACTTTATATCTTGCTGTGCATGCTTGCCGGCGTTATCGGAAAAAATTGCCGCATTGGGTTCTGGGGCGTCTCGATATTGGCTTTTTTCATTACGCCACCCATCGCTATGGTGTTCACCATGTTGTTCGGAACGCAGATAAAATTAGAGTCAGGCCAATAAATTGGTTTTCAAATTTCCTCCAGCGACCTGGTTCTTCAAAATAACAAATAATAATCCGTGACATCCAACGACATCACCAAACCGGGCTGGGCAGTCAAGGCAGTAGCACTCTTTGATCGAATGGTATTCAGAAACCGCTTCAAACTGGCTCTGTTTTCGCTGGTATTCATGTTTATCATGGTGATGTTCTGGGACCTGATCGTGGTGCCCATTCCTGCCGGATTTCAGGGCGTGTACTGGAGCCGGTTTTTCGGCGGCACCTGCGATTTCGTACTACCGGAAGGCACCGCGCTGAAGTTACCATGGGATGAAATCGCCCAGTACGACATGCGCATGAAAGAAGTGCACCAAACCGCCACCATGCTGACCAAAGATGGCCTGAGTGTGCAAGTAACATGGTCCACGCGCTTCCGGCCTGATTCTCGCAAATTGCCAGAATTACACAAGAGAATTGGCCCCGACTATAAAAGTGTCGTGGCAATTCCCGAAGTGGTGGAAACATTACGGCGCGAGGTAGGCAGCTTCCGGGCAGATCAGGTATACGATGGCACCCAGTCTTTTAATTCAGATCTGAGCAACAAAGTTCTTCTGATCGCGAATCGAGATCATATACCGATGAAGTTCGATGACATCGTTATCTTGAAATTCGAATTGCCTGAAGAAGTGGCCAAGGGAATTCAGATCAAGCTACTGGCAGAGCAAAATCTGCTTGCCTACGTCTTCAAATTGCAAGCTGAGCAACAAGAGTTAAAACGTAAAGGAATCGAAGCCGAGGGCATTAAGGAGTTCGAAGCAACCAGCGGTATTTCGATTTTAAAATGGCGCGGTATCGATGCAACGGTCGAGCTGGCTAAATCGCCGAATACCAAGATTATCATCATGGGCACTGGTGCCCAATCGCTGCCTCTGCTGCTGAACTCGGAAAAATAAAAGGTCATCGGAGCGCAATCGATGCGCTCCGGAGACTGACTGATTACAAACTCAGGTGATCGTCTGTTTGCTCTGTTGTTCCCATTGAATCCTCCCCTGATCGAAGCGCACGATACGGTCCGCCAGCTCCCAGTAACGCTCGTCATGCGTCACCGCCACCACGGTTTTACCTTGTTGCTTAAGCTGAGGCAGGATCTTTCTGTAGAATACTTCGCGGAAGTGCACATCCTGTTCCGCCGCCCATTCATCGAAGGCATAGACCGGCCTGTCTTCCAGCAAGGCCGCAATCAGGGCCAGCCGTTTACGTTGGCCGGTTGAAAGATTCAGATCGATAAAACGGCCGTTTTCATACTCCACCTTGCCGGTCAACTCCATGTCGTTGATGAGCTGCTTCACGGTATCGGCATCGATATCTTCCAGCCCATAGAGTCGGTCGAACAGATGAAAATTGCCGAAAATTGCAGAGAACTGCTCGCGCAGGCCGACGAACGTAAATTCGTCCAACACCTTGCCATCTACGGCAATGTTGCCACCGTCCGCGTGATACAAGCCAGTGATCAGTCGCAATGCGGTCGATTTTCCGCTGCCGTTGCCGCCTACCAGGAAAACCAGTTCGCCACGATTCAGATGCAAATCCCAGGGGCCTGAAGTAAAACTATTTTCGCCGCTGCGATCCTGGTAACTATAGGTGATGTTGCGGTAATCAATACGTTTGAATCCATTCAGCGCCAAGGCCGCCTTTCTGGCATTTTCGGTCAGCACGGCGACGTTTTGACCAAATTGCGCGTTGATTTCATTGATCGATGCCAACCCCAGTTCAGCCCGTACGAACATCGACAATTGGGCCAGGATCTTGCCCAGTGGACCGGTGCAAAATAACAGCGTCGGCACCAGTTGAAATATGATCTTTTCACTATGCTGGACGTGATGCGGCAAAACAAACACGGCGGTGCCGAGCATCCCATAAGTCACGATATTGGCCAGCAGGATCATCTTTGCCAGGTTGCGACCTGCATCGACCACCAGCACTTCCGTTTCATCGGATAACTGCCGATATAACTGAAAAACCGATTCGCTCTTCATGGTACTCAGCCGCATTTCCTTGCCGCCATTGATGATGTCCGAAATACGGTCGATCATATCTGTCTGCCTGGCCGATGCGAGGGTGATCGATGCTTTAAATTTTCGGTTGAAGCGAACATAACCGAGCATCCCTACTACTACCCCGCCGGCGAATATGCCAAACGCGAACATCGACAGATAACAAAGGTAGACCAATGCGACCAATAGCAACACCAGTTGCTGGAAACTGTCCACCAAAATAGGAAACGCAACCGACAAATGGTTAGTCTCTTGCGAAACTACTTTGACCAACGCACCTTGTCCGGCACCTTCCACCGCTTTTACTTCGGATTGCCGTAACCGTGAAATGATGTCCAGGCGTAGCAGCTTAAGCTGCCGCTCCACGACGCTGTTAGCGCGCAGCAGCGAATAGCGGTCGCACACGTAATAAATAAGGAAAGCGCCTGCGAACATCAGGCATCCGAGCAATCCCGGAGACTTTGCATCAGCAACTTCACCGGCCACGTTATTGACCGCCAGCACCAGTAATGCATTAGAGAAACCGGCGATGACGGTCAGCACCGCCATATACCGCATATCAGCGCGATCGATCTTTTTGACAAAATCCAACAGATGCATGGGGTTATCTTAAAAGATGTGAGGGGTGACTGGCCGGCTCAAGCGTCATAACGCCGAGATCCAGGGTATATAGACGGTCGCATAAATGCCAATATTGTTCATCGTGCGTTACCGCGATTACCGTCTTATTGCGCCGTTTCAGGTCCGGCAATATCTGCTCATAGAAAAATTCGCGGAAATGCGCGTCCTGGTCGGCGGCCCATTCATCGAACATGAATATTTCACAATCCTCGAGCAAGGCCACGATCATCGCCAACCGTTTGCGCTGGCCCGTAGAAAGATCAAGGGTGGAGAAGCCGTTGTCACTGATGTCGACCTTACCGGTCAGCTCCATGCGCTTGATCAACGCGCGCGCGCGCTCGTAATCGACATTCTCGATGCCATGAAAGCGGTCGAACAGATGAAAGTCGGGAAAGATGCAGGTAAAAATTTCACGATACTGCTGCAGGTTGTCGCGCGAAACCGGCGAACCGTCGACCTCGATGGCGGTATGGTCGGGCCGATACAAACCGCATAACAGCTTCATCAGCGTAGATTTTCCGCTACCATTGCCACCCCGTACAAAGATGATCTCGCCACGCTGTATTTCCATGTTAACCGGTCCGCTGGAAAATCCCGGTTCACCATACTGGTTCTGATAGGTAAAGCGCAGGTCGCTGACCTTAATCTCTTTGAAATCCTGGAATAAGTTACCCTGCATCTGGTCGTCTTTCTGCACGTCCGGCTCGCCCGCTTCCAGTTTTTTCTCCAGCTGAAGTATTCGCCCCAGATCGGAATCCGAGCGCGCATAGATCGGCAATGCCGCGGTAATCACCGCAACCGGTCCCACACAGAAAAAAGAGATCGATGTGATCTTGTAGATGATATCCGTATAGCCATGAAAGAACATCGGCAAGATGAAGACGATTGCACCCAACAGGATGTATAAAAATGAATTCCCGAACATCAGCAATACCACCCAGCCGCTGCCCACGTTGACGACATCTTTCTCAAGCCGGTTGACGATCTCTTCGTAGCGCCGGTACAGCGCATCGTTTTTGGCGGCGTTGATCCGGATCTCCTGAAAGCCATGCGTGAAATGGTTCAGGGATTCGAGCATTTCCATCTCGTCCACATAGACATCAACGAGTTCAGCATCCAGTGCCTGGCGCCTGATATAAAAGAAATATAGCGCCCCAAGCGTCGACAGGCTGACCAGCAGGAATGCGGGAAACGACAGATACGCGATGTAAAGCAGCGAAAACGCCAGCAGGAACATGCCTTGCCCTGCGCTGATCAGGACTGTGAAATTTTGCGAAAGCTGGTCCGACTCCTTGACCAGCGTCGCATAAATTTCGCCATTACCCAGTTGCTCTACCGAACGCAACTCGGACCGGCGGATTTTGTCGGCAATACGCAGCCTGAGCAGCGCCAGCTGTTTTTGCAATAGACAATTGGCTTCACTCAGCGATTCACGGTTTACCAAGACGAAAAGCGCAAAGCCCAGGAGATAAAGAAAACGCAGTTTGCCACTGACTATTTGGCCAGAGGCTGTTTGCTGAGCAGCCAGGTTAATCAGGGAGATCAGGATCATCCCGGAAAGTCCGGTCAGGCACGTCAGATAACCTACGCTGCGAATATTTTTTTGCGGCGCCCCTTTGAACAGATTTATTATATTTTTAGCCATTTATAGAGGCGCTTTAACGGCCGTTATTAAATAATTGCCGCATACTGCGGCCAGGATATCCACATCGGGACAATCATTTCCAAGGCTGAAACCGAAACCCAATGTATCGGTGCGATGGATGGCAATCGCTCGCATATCAATGAAATCGTTGAGCCGGCGCGACATTGCCTTGACGATCGATTCTTTGACGCTGAATAATAGCACTGCCGGATCGACCGCAAGCTGAAAAGCAGCCATGACATCCAGTTCCTTTTCATGTGCCATGAACATAGGCGCCAGATCGTTCAGCCTGCCGCTTCGCTGCGGCAGATAAACCAAATCGATGCCGATGTCGGTCCCCTGCTGCGCCGGTGCCGGCCCTTCGCTTTGCAGCAGCACCGCCGCGCAAAGCATGCCGTCATGGCTGATGGTGCCGATCACCGACGCGGGCCAAAGCGGGTTTCTAAGGCGACCGATGAGGATCGCCGCATCATCGCATCCAAATTGCTGCAATCCCTGGCGCGAAAGCCATCTACCGGTGGCGAATTCCTGGCGCCGGTGGACGACCGCGTTAGCCACTAACGCCTGCTCTTGCGCCAGGATTGTATAATCGCCGATCCGCGCTGCGGCGGCGAACGCCGGGTGTGGAAACCACAGGCGCAGAATTCTTTCGAGTCCGGTGATCTCGTCGTCAGACACCAGCGCGTCTGTGACCCTCGCATTCACGCCGTCGCCGTCCCGCTTAAAATAACGGTTGTTACCCCAGCCATTCATAACGCCGGTAAAATCCCTTGATTTCCGCTAAGAAAATCCTTTTCGTGCCTTGCGCGGCAAGCGTATCGACAATCGATCGCTGCACCGCAGGCAACAGCCCGGTATTGAGCACAACGTCACGGGTACCGAACCGTACCGCATTACTCCCTTCCAGCAGCGTTTCATATTCGTCCATCGTTAATTGATGGCGGCTGTCCAGATACTTCCCTAATTGCATGGATTTGAGTTTCTGCTGGCCGGACGGCGTTGCCACGCCGCTGTAAAACTCCGAACTGCAGCCCGAACCATAGGAAAACAGACCGATTCGCCGCGGCTTGCTGAAATCGCCGTGTTCGATCGCGCTGGCCAGCGACACCATGATAGTCGCTCCCATGATATTGCCGACCCGCTGACAATATGTCAGACCGGGCTGCGCACGCTGCTGGAAATCCTGCTCGATTTCATTGCGTTTGATGTCGGTATGCTTGCGCATCATGTTGCGATGTGCGCCCTTGACCATACCGCCAAACGGCGTGTGAAAGCTCAGATAGTCGAAAGTGGTCCGGTAATCGGTGTCCGGTACGCGCTTCTGGTATTCCTGAAAGCTTTGGTCGCAGCAATCCAGATAGGACAGCAGCGACAAATCAGCATTCCCGGCCTCACTGTCTGCAATCGGGCGGCACGTATCCATTACCTCGAAACTATAGTAGCCGTTGGCGCCCACGTCGAGCTGGAATATCTCAGGCTTTTCGCTGACCAGCATTGCCACCGCTCCGGCGCCTCCGCTAGGTTCGAAAAACGCCCAGTCCATGGTCAGCGCATCTTCGTCTTCCGCGACCAGGAAACGCGAGAGATCGGTGGCGATCACCAGCGCCTTGGCACCGGGCGAGGTCTGCGACAAAATGAAACTGGCCGCCATTTGCAGACCAGCAGTACCGGAATAGCAAGCCTGCTTCAGCTCGAACAGGCGGCAATTGCGGTTCAGACCGAGGTAGTGATGAATATAGGTGCTCATCGACTTACCAAAGTCGATGCCGGATTCGGAACAGGTAATAATCAGTTCGATACGGTCTTTTTCCGCGTCAGACAAACGGTCGATCAGCGGCTTGGCAGCATTGATGGCGAAGCTGACCGGATCCTCATAAGGCAGGGCGACCGCCTTTTGCTTCATCAGCAGATTATCGAAGCGCGCGGTATCGAGTTTCCGATGCACCGCCAGCGCCATGACATCGACAAATGCACTGCCCCCATACAGATTGATTGCTTCAATTCCAACTGCCGTCATGTTTTCTCGCAGAGTCACGCAAAGTGTTACGGATTTTACATTGCTATGCCCGGTAGCTGTGAATAAAGATGTCGCGCCCGGTCAAGTTGCTTGCTGTAGTGCATGGGGTTGATTTCGTTACAAGTTGACGCTCCCCAATCCGTCACCCGCCGTAGACAACAGTAAATTCGTCCAAATTTTTCACCCTGCTTTCATAGGAGAGTGCTCACACATTTGGACAAATTTACTTTTTAAATTGTGTGGGCAAATTTGTCCTTTGGCAGCATGAGAAAGTAAATCTGTCCTTACGCAGCTTGAAAAGCCTAAAAAGTATTCTATGCTGTTGAATTCATGGACAATTTTTCGCGATATCGCTCTGCGATGTTATCAAAAAGGTCGCGTGACGAACGTTTGATCGAAGCGTGCAGCCCGAAACTGGGTCGCCGCTTACAGTGTTTTGGCGAGCATGCCTTTAAACAATGGTTGCGTCTGGAATCCGATCCTGTCGTGCAGACGTTTTGCGAGCGACCTGCGATGATCGATTTTGCTGGCAAGTATCGCGTCGCTGATTATTGGGTGCGTCAAGCCGATGCTGAAATGTTTCTGATCGTTGGCGAAGAGCATGCATCTTCATCGGTGATGGTCGGTGATACCAGCGTAGTAGTGCGTGCAATTCCGTTGGCGGAACTCGCTGCAGCACGGATGTGGGTTAGCAACTGGGAGTTGATGATAGTGAGCATCGTTTCGTGTCAGCGATTGATTACAGAACCGCTCATCCGTTCGGTACTGCGGTGTGTAACGGAACCGATGCAGTTGTCCCGCATAGAACGTGAATTAGTGGTGGGTGACCCGACCTTGGTGCGTGCAACCGTGTATCACTTATTGCATCAAGGGCGATTAACAGCACCGCAGTTAATGCTGGAACCGTTATCATTTTTGACGCCCTTCGAACCTGTGTGAGTTTCCTATGATTCCTCGTCGATACACTCTGCAGGGGATGGATATCGATACGTGGTCGAGCATTGATGTGAATGCTCTTTCAGAAGACAAGCGCAAGGTATTTCAAGCGCGCCATCAAGCGATCGTGTTGTATGCAGGTGGGGAATTGCTGCATAAAATCCATGCCCAAACAGGCATTAGTGGTCGCCAACTCTATCATCTGATTCAGCGTTGTTTGAGCGTGGATGACGATGGCAGAATCTTTGGTTTGCGTGGGCTGCTCAAGCACCAACGCATCGGATCGTATATGCGAACCGCCGCATTGGCACCGGGTTGTAGCGTAACAGGCCAGGGTTTTGTGGGCGCGTTCAGTGCTCTGCTAGAACGCTATCCGGCACTCATGCAATGGTTACACAAACAGATTGATGAGCATGCTGTTGTTCTGAACCAGATCAGCACTGATGAGGGTTTAAAAACGCGCTTGAGCGGGATCGTCGCATTACAGGAATCATTCCTACGGCAATGTCGCAGAGCCGGCATCACCGCAATGGAATATCCTTTAAATACTGATCGCATGGGCATTCGCTCCCTCTCTGCCTATGTCAAGTCAGAAATACTCAAGAATTTCGGTGCTGCTGCGCGTGCTGCCGGTGCGCATCACCTCAAAGGCTTACCAACTTCACTCGCATCAGCTACGGCGATTGTGCGTCCATTCCAGTCAGTTGAATTTGATGGGCATCGACTGGACCTGCGCTTAAAAATTGTGATTCGCGATCCGCTCGGCTATGAACAAGAACTGGAGATCGAACGCATATGGTTGCTGGTGATTCTGGACG
Organism: Glaciimonas sp. GNP009; assembly: GCF_054343755.1. Classification (NCBI taxonomy): domain Bacteria; kingdom Pseudomonadati; phylum Pseudomonadota; class Betaproteobacteria; order Burkholderiales; family Oxalobacteraceae; genus Glaciimonas; species Glaciimonas sp. GNP009. Next base: position 3,081 of record NZ_JBTGUV010000001.1, on the reverse strand, counting down.
TGTGTACCCGCGCCGTACTCGGTTATCACCTGGTGATTGCGCGAGAATATAGTCGCTACGATGTGATCAAAACCATCGAGCAAGCATTGACACCGCACCAGCCACGCAGTTTTACCTTGCAGGGTGTGGGCTATGGCGGCGCTGGCGGATTTCCGTCGGGGAAGTTGCCAGAACTTGGCTATGCCATCTGGCAACGGATTAAACTCGATAACGCCAAAGCCAATCTCGCCAATGAAACCATCGCTGCGCTCTGTGAATTTATTGGTTGTGCCGTGGATGCCGGACCACCGTACCATCCCGATGACCGACCGTATATCGAGCGCTTCTTTGGCACGATCGCCAACGCGGTATCGTCACGCTTGCCCGGTTACACCGGGTCCGGGCCGGACGATGTGCGACGTGCATTAAGTTCTGCGAAAGGCGACCTGCGGTTATTCCTGTCGCTTGCTGAGTTGGAAGAATTGATGGAGGCGTCGCTGGCGACCTACAATGCCACGCCGCATTCCGGCTTAAATGGCCGCACGCCACTGGAAGCGATGACCTATCACGTGCGCGGCAAAGCCGCCATGATCTCCTGGTTACCGGAAGCGAAACGGCGCACGCTGTGCCTGATGCAAGAGGCGCGTCGCTGCCCAGTGCGCGGTTATCTGCAACAAGGCACACGTCCGCATATCAATTTGTTTCAGGTGCGCTATACCAGCGCGGTGCTGGCCAGCAGCGGCTCTTTGTTGGGAAGTCATTTACGCGTGTATTACAACAGCGATGATTTACGCACCGTGCGTGCATTTCTGGCCGATGGGTCTGAGCTCGGCATACTCAAAGCCCAGGGAGCATGGGGCGAGGTCAGCCACGATATCACTCTGCGGCGCGAGATCATGAAGAAGCGCGGTAACAAGCGCCTCAAGGTCACAATCGATCATGTGTTTATTGATGATTTTATTGCGGATAAAAAAATCAAAGCCAAGCGCAGTCGGCGTGCGGCCAGTGATCTGGAAAGAACCATGCGCATACTGGCGAAAGCCCCGACTTCCGCGACGCCGCCTGGACCACCGTGCGAGCATGGTAGCGCCCCAATCAAAACTGAGGCTCTATGCAATTTAGGTGAAGCAACAACCACAACACCGACGATACCGACCGACATCAACAAAAAAATCGTCCCGATACCACTCACCATCGGCAGTGGATATGGACCCAGTATTTAGCAAGTCGAATGCTGATTTTTTGCATCAAGGAGAGATCCTTTGTCTAGCCATAACAACCGCCTGACCCGTCCCATCAGCGAGGAATTACATCCACTCGCTACCGGCCAGTACCGGATCGCTACCCCGGCCATCCAGGCGTTTTACGAACTTATTTCTCGCTGTTTACGCTACCGCATTACCGGTGCATTAATTTATGGTCCACCGCGAATAGGCAAGACTAAAGCGATTGAATACATCCGCTTGTTACTCGCTGAAAAAGTGCCGACCATCACCACCTATCATGTGCAAGCTGAACATAAGCCGCGCCATGCAGAAGGCCCGTTCTTCGCCAATCTGCTGGAAGCCGTTGGTTACCCTGATGCGTCAGGCGGATCGAATTCTGCCAAGCGGCAACGCCTGATCAATAAAATTCGCGAAGCCTGTATCAAGGCCGGGCGCGGTACCGTCATCTTGTTTTGCGATGAAGCCCAGCGCTTCGATGAAAACGAATATGAGTGGTTACGCGACATTCACGATCATCTGGATCGCATGGAAATCAAGCTGTTCACATTTCTAGTCGGCCAGCAGGATTTGCTGTCGATTAAAACTAATTTCCAGCGTAGCGGCAAGATGCAAATTGTGGCCCGTCTGATGGTCGAAGAGCTGGCATTTTATGGCGTGCGCGATGTAAATGAAGTGGCCACCTGCCTGGCGGGATACGGCCAGACCTTCTATCCACGCGGCTCGGAATGGAGTTTTACCCGATTCTATTTGCAGCAAGCGGTGGATGCTGGCTATGTCCTCACTGATGATGCGCAGTTAATTTGGACAACCTTCGAGAACATCCATAACAAAGCCGGATTCAGCGGGGCGATGGATATTCCGATGGAATCGTTTACCCGCGCCGTCGAGATCGTCCTTAAGGACGCAGCGATTCATGATGCACCGGCTTATCGGCCACCGCCTGCGCTCTGGGAACAAGCAATACGACACTCCGGTTATACCCAAATCAGGATCGCTACCAGTCGTCTTAAACTGGCGCTGCGGGAGGCTTAGTGCGAGAGCGCGGCGAGATCAAGATTCCCGCGTTTGCTGCGTATCCGATTATGCTGGTCGATACGCATGCCCTAACCCCTGCACTGGGATACGTCTTTAATTCGACGTGGCTGGATCCGCAGGAATCTATCGTATCCATGCTCTGGAAGTTTGCGCGGATGAATCTGATCGCTGGCCATCTCATTGCAGGGCAAATTTCCAGAACGGTGGTAGATCCCTATGAGGGAATTAATCCCAGTAGCAGTGAAGTTGACATCCGGCGCGTACATCAGATGCTGTGCTTGCCATCGAAGCTGATTCGCAATGCATTGCTGCCAGATGGGTTGGGTTGCCCCGACTTTCGCTATTGTCCACGCTGCATGCGCCGCGGCTATCACAGTGTGGTGCATCAGATAGCGCTGGTCACGCACTGTCCGATACATGGCAACGCCTTGCAAAACGCATGCGTTCGCTGCGACAGCAAAACGCTATATCGGCTCAATGCCATTCTGTTGGATGCGCCATTTCGATGCGGATATTGCCAAAGCTATTACGGCACCTGTCATCCACGTTTTTTAGAAAGAACGCCACTAAATTTAAAGGCGCGGGTCGCCATCACGCGCATGCGGTTGCATTATTTCGCACATTGAATTGTTCATTTCGGTGAATTTTTATCAAAAAAACAGCTAAAACAGATGGACGAATTTGCTTTCCGCAATGCGCGAAATTAATTTTGGACAAATTTACTTTCTAAAACCGATAACGCATTGAATTTATTGGATAAATTTCTGATGCTTCAGAAAAAATCAGGATTTGGACAAATTTACCGTCACAATTTGGACAAATTTGCTTTCGTCTACGGCTC